>CAZSWR010000045.1:0-28352 GCA_964610885.1 uncultured Hyphomicrobiales bacterium
CTTCGACGCCATAGATGCCGTCGCCCATCTCGACAATGTTTGCATAGACCTCGAGAATTCGCTTTTTGCCCCAAATCTTTTCGATCAGCACGGTGAAATACGCTTCGAGGGCCTTTCGGACGTAGTTGCGCCCCTGCCAGAGGAAAGCGTTCTTTGCCGTCTGCATCGAGACGGTGGAGGCACCTCGGAGCTTTTTGCCTTTGTTTATTTCGTTGTATCGTTTGGCTGCCTCGATGGCTTTCCAATCGAAGCCGTCGTGTTTCATAAATTTAGCATCCTCGCCCGAAAGCAAGGCACGGAAGAAGTTCGGCGATATCTCGTCGTAGGATTTCCATGATTTGTCGATGCCCACAGAGCGGCCGTCGAACCAGCCCTCCACCACGCGCATCGGCATGAGCGGCGTGAACGGGAATGGTATATATTTAAAAATAACAACAGATACCACCGAAAGCACAAGGAAGCCCACGGCAGCAAAAAACATCCACTTCAAAATTTTCTTTATTATCTTCAATTTATTCCACCGGAAAATCGAAAAATCCAATTTCAAAAATAATAAATTGCAGGTAAATAATTACGTAAAATATATCAACATGCAAGAGAAATACGTTCAATTAAAACTTGATTAGTTAGTTTTAAAGGCTCTATGATGTTTTGTGTGGGTAACAAAGCACTTGAATGCCGAACCCTTCCGAAGGTTAATGCCACTGGATCTTGATCTATTCTCATAACGTTTTTTGAAACCTTCGGAAGGGTTAGAAAAATTCTATCTTTAACAGAATTCTCTGCCGTTGTGCAAGTGCTACACAATAGGACCAAAGGAAAGCATGGACAGAAAAGGCAGTAGGGGTTCAAAATTTTGAACCCCTACAAATTTCACCCCCTTACAGCAACAAATTGAACCCTAATAAAAGAGAAATGCATCATCATCACATGCAAAATTGGGGTTCAAAATTTTGAACCCCTACTATACCCACACAAAACGTTATAGACCCGTTTTAAAACTCATATGAAGCAACATCAGTGTAAACTCAAAAGAATAATCTCGCAATGGAATCTCTATCCACTCCTGAAACCCATTGCTGCGCATAGGTCTTCTCGTCTACTCCTTGCCAAGGAAGTGTACCCGAAAGGCAGGGAGGTTTTAAATAAAATGTCTCGTCTCCACATAAATATATATAGCCGAGGAATAAAATTGGCGAAACAGGTTTAATCGAATTTGTTGTGAGATGATTCTAAAGGTCCATTGGTAAGTCGTCGCTCGGAGCAATATCTTTGACGCGCAACTGAATGGTCGGATAGCCCGAGAAGCTGCTTTCCTCGATGTGGTAAACGATCGAGAATGGTTTCTTGCCGGTGCAGATATTGATCTTGTGGCCCAGATTGTATGCAATTGCGTCGATAGCGAAATTGGATTGGAATGCGCGGAATTTCAGGTGGTTATTGCCAACGATGCGCACTCCGTTCGCCGAAGTAACATTGTACGAAATGAAAATTGGTTTATAGTTTTCGAATCCGAAAGGCGCGAATTTCCGAAGTATATTCAGGAAATTGGGCGAAAGCTCTTTCAGTTCGAGAGGCGAATCGATGAGTATTTCGGGGACGAGCATATCGTCCGATATGTGCTGGCGTGCGATTTCGTCGATTTCGTCGCGGAACTGCGCGATATTGCCCTCGTCCAGAGTCAGCCCGGCGGCGTGTTTGTGTCCGCCATATTCGATAAGCAAGCGCGACGATTTCCGCAGGGCAGCGTGTATGTCGAAATTAATGATGCTTCGGGCCGAACCTTTGGCCTTGCCGTCGATCGTCGTGAGCAATACAGTGGGCAGATGGAAGCGGTCCACGAGCCGAGAGGCCACGATGCCGATAACTCCGGCGTGCCAATCGGGTTTGTGTATCACGAGCGAACGGCGGTGCCCCTCTTCGATCATTTTTTCGGCCATGGGAATGGCTTCCTCGAATGTTCGTTCGTCGAAGGCACGGCGGCGGCGGTTGTCTTGCTCAAGCTCTTGGGCAATGCGGAAAGAAGTCAGTTCGTCGCTCTGGGCCATCATTTCCACTGCTCGCGAAGCGTCCCCAAGGCGTCCGGCCGCATTGATAAGCGGGGCGAGGGCATAGACGATGCTCGAAGCGGAGATGGTGCCGAGCTTCAGATTGGTGCATTCGATCAGTCCGCGAATCCCCGGGCGGGGGTTGCTGTTCAGGTTGTCCAGTCCATAATAGGAAAGAATGCGGTTTTCGCCAACGAGCGGGACCATATCGGCAGCGGAGGCGATGGCAACGAAATCGAGGTATTCGTAGGCCTTTTCGGGGCAGCCGAGAGTGATCGCAAGGGCTTGGACCAATTTGAACGTAACGCCACAGGCCGATAGGTATTTGAACGGATAGTCGCAGTTACCTTTGATGGGATCCAAAATGGCAAATACTTCCGGGATTGCTTCGCCAGGCTCGTGATGGTCGCAAATAATTGCTTCCATACCGATGCTACGTGCGTATTCGAGCGGCTCATATGAATTGATGCCGACATCGACAGTGATAAGCAGTTTGGAATTCTTTTTCTTGGCGGCGTTAATGCTGTTGATCGAGAGTCCGTATCCGTCTGTGAATCTGTCCGGTATGAAATAACCAACTTTGCCGCCGATTTCCCTAAGGAAAAGCAGAAGCATTGCTGTGCTGGCAGTCCCGTCCACGTCGTAATCGCCGTGAATCCAAATGGCTTCCCCATCCTTGACGGCCTTAAGTATTCTTTCGACCGCCCTGTCCATGCTGTTCATTAAAAAAGGGTCATGCAAATCCTTGAGCGACGGCTCGAAGAAATTGTGAGCATCTTCCTGATTGTGTACACCCCTCGCCGCAAGTATGTTTGCCAAACTTACGGGTATTTTCAATGATTGCGCTAAGCTGTAGATGGTTTTTTCATCGGGCCTGTTTCTTAATTTCCACCGATAATTCAACATACTTTCTCTTCAATTACCAAATTGAGACAAAATTACGAAAATTTAAAGTCATATCAAAATAAAAGTGTGTAATTTTTTTCACACTTTGCTAAATGTTGAAAAGTATATTTTGGACAATCGACGAGTGTGGGATACAAAGATTAGCTGATGTGATGATGTGGTGATTGTCTGAACTGTGATTCCGCTGATTAATGTGATTCGTGTGACTGAAAACGGCAAGACTGGCAAATCCTATACAAATTATAATCAACTACTTACATTCACCTGCTTGGCAAGGAGGGGTGCCCGTAGGGCGTGATGGTAATGCGCTCCGTTGGTACTGATCCGATCGCCTAAGGTTTGGAATGTTAATAAATGGAATGATCTTTATCCGTTGATTTACCTGTAATTTGAATTGATATTAGCCGCACCTAATAATTTTGCACTGTCATACGTCAATGTTGTTAGATATTGAAAACTATATATTTTTTAATCTATTAATGAGAATGGCAATGGCGAAATTAAAAAAACCTTTGGAAGAATCTCCTCAATCAATCATCGGCCAAGCAATTGCAGACTCGAAGTGCGGCTCGAAATGCGCCGAAACCAGCGGCCCCGGTTGCTCGCATATTCCCGTCGGGCTGCCCGATGATGTGGCCCCGCACGTGGCGCTTGGGCTTGACAAAGAATTCCTTCTGCGTGCGCTACGGCTGATGCTGACGGCGCGGCGATCGGACGAAAAACATCTGATCTTGGTCAAGCAGGGCAAATCATTCTTCCACATTGGCGGGTCGGGCCACGAAGCAGTCCAGACTGCCATTGCTATGTCTTTGAAACAGAAACACGATTGGGGATGGACTTACTACCGAGACAGTGCATTCACCTATTCGATGGGATTTACGCCGCGCGAGTATTTCCTGCTGGCATTCGGCAAGCCGGAAGATCCAGCAACGGGCGGCCGCCAGATGCCCGGGCACTATGGGCATCCCGATCTGAATCTGCCATCGCAGTCATCTTCGACCGGTACGCAATTCCTGAATGCTGTCGGCACGGCACTTGCGAACAAAAAAATGGGATCCGATGCCATCACGTACGTCGCCTCGGGCGAGGGCACCACGAGCCAGGGCGAGTTCTACGAAGCCGTTAACTGGGCTTCGCGCGAGCAGCTGCCGGTGCTTTTCTGCATTCAGGACAACGGCTACGCAATATCGGTGCCTCGCGAGAGCCAATCGATGGGCGGCGGAGTGGGCCACACATTCTGCTGCTATGCGAACCTTCGTATGCAAACATTCGACGGAACGGACTTCTTCGAGTCCATTGCGGCCGCCCGGTCGTCCGTCGAGCACATCCGCACGGGCAAAGGCCCAGTGCTGCTTCACGCGATGGTCGAAAGGCTATTGCCGCATTCTTCGTCGGACGACCAACGCAAATACCGCGATCTGGAGCAATTGGAAAAAGCCAAGCAAGAGCGCGACTGCATTGTGAAACTGTCGAACTACCTGGTGGAGCATTCGATTGCCACTCGGGACGAAATTACCACGCTCGAACAAAGCGTGGCTCGGGAAATTGACGAAGCAGCCGATTGGGCTTGGGGCCGCCCGGATCCGATTGCTGAGGAATCGACCGAGAAAATCTTTGCGCCCATCGAAACAAGGAAGCTCAATTACGCCGATTCCGCTCCGGCTGAAGGCGAAAAGTGTGTCCTCGTCGATGCCATTAACCACGCGCTACACGAGGAAATGCTTCGCAACGAGAAAATGCTGATTTTCGGCGAAGACGTGGCCGATCCCAAGGGCGGAGTCTTCACCGCCACAAAAGGCCTGAGCAAGCGATTCGGCGAGGACCGAGTGTTCAACTCGCCGCTGGCGGAGGCCTCCATCATTGGCGTGGCGCTTGGGCTGGCAGTTCGTGGGTTCAAGCCGGTCGTCGAAATTCAATTCGGAGATTATATCTGGCCTGCGTTCATGCAGCTGAAGAATGAACTGGCCACGATGCGCTACCGCTCCAATGGCGGGTTCTCATCGCCTGTAGTGGTGCGCGTGGCAGTCGGCGGATACATACACGGCGGATTGTGCCATTCGCAGAACATCGAAGCATTCTTCGCGCACATTCCCGGGCTGCTCGTGGCGTACCCAAGCACTGCCGCCGACGCCAAAGGCCTGCTGAAAACTGCCTGCCGGTTGCAAGATCCGGTTATCTTCTGCGAACACAAAGGCATGTACCGGTTGCCGTATTCCACATCGCCCGAACCGGATGGCGAATACCTTATCGAGTTCGGCAAAGGGAAAATCGCCAAACCAGGCTCAGACGCCACGATCATCACCTACGGAATGGGCGTCAAGGACAGCCTGAACGCCGTTAAAGAGATTGAAAAGACATCCGGGAAGACAATCGAGATCATAGACCTGCGGACAATCGCGCCCTGGGACAAGGAAATGGTACTTGCGTCGGTACGGCGTACGGGCCGTGCGCTTGTTTTTCACGAGGATACGCTGACCGGCGGCTTCGGCGCGGAAATAGCGGCTACAATCAGCCAGGAAGCCTTCGAGAGCCTGGACGCGCCCGTGATTCGGCTGGCCGCCAAGGATACGCATATCCCATATTCGCCTGTGTACGAAGAGGACGTGCTGCCCAACGAGAAGAAATGCCGCGACATGCTCGCTAAACTTTTGCAGTATTAGCAGCCTGTTGAAAAAGTTACTCTGTGCCAACCCACGGGTTAACCCGTGGGTTTAATGTATTCCTATCCCTGATATTATCAATGTTTTACGTGAATATTTTTCCTTACGTCACCTTTGGCAAAGTGGGTTGGTTTTTTCTGATATTTCAATGATTAACCGCGACGAATGCAATGGGTTGAAACCCTTTGTTGCTGATTTTTTTCTTTTTCAACACGCTCCAAGGGCACGTCATCCAGTGCCTCAACAATAATTATTATAAGCCCCATAGCATCAAATTAAAAAACTTGAAAAATATTCAAATCTCTCAAAACAAATTTGCATTCTTTACGTTTGCTTAACTAAGGTGGTTGCCATTATATACTATATGCCCACCATTTCTGTTCTTTCATATAAATGATTATTCCGACGGAAGCGATTCCGCGTCTGGAACAGCTATTAACACAACCTTTTCTACCCGAGGTACGTTATGAAAACACAAGTAACATTCCGCCACATGAAGCCAGAGGCCGAGCTGAATACCGCCGCTCAGGAAGCTGCCCGCAAATTCGAGAAGTTCCACGACGGAGTATTGAGCACGAATGTTGAATTTATTGACGACACGCACAAAATTGTTGAATTCACCGTTAGGTTGCAGGGAAAAACTATTGTAGCAAAGGAGCATACTGACGACTTCGTCAAAAGCCTGAACGCATCGAGCGATTCGATCGTTCGCCAGATCCGTAAATACAAGACCAAGATTACCGATCACAAACCAACCATCGAAGAAGATTTCGAATAATACATCACATTGTTAAATATTTTTTTGTGGGAGCTTGAATAAAGCTCCTTTTTTTTGTAATTTATGTTTCGAGTTTTGACAAATTGATAAAGGCATTGTTTTTATGCTATCTTTCGACAATCTGAAAATCCTACAGCAACAATTCGTTTGTGCCGAGCTTTTGCTCCAATCGCCCTTGAAGTTGGAAAAACTTACGGGAGAGGTAGGGTTCAAAAACCACATCACGAACAAAAACATCCACCGTCCGCAACTCGCGCTCGCCGGCTACGTCGAAATTTTCAGCTATAAATCTGTTCAGATTTTCGGCAATACTGAGGTTGTCTATCTGAAAAGCCTTACAAAAGAAAAACGTATCGAAGCGTTCAGCACAATTGCGAAATTCCCCATCCCGTGCATCGTTATGACGAACAACGGACGGTTGGAGCCGGAATTGCTGCAAATCGCCGAAGAGAGCGATATAGCAGTCTTTTCCACTCCGTTCGACACCACTAAGACCACGTATCTGCTTAGCGAATTCCTCGACGACCAATTCGCCCCGCAGGCAGTCGTCCATGGCTCGTTTGTGGACGTCTATGGCGTTGGCATTATGTTCGTGGGCCGCAGCGGTATCGGCAAAAGCGAGGTCGTGCTGGACCTGATCGAGCGCGGGCACCGATTGGTGGCCGACGACGTCGTGATGATCACCAAGAAGCGCGAATCCGTCTTGATCGGCACTTCGACGCAAATGGCAAAGCACTTCATGGAAATCCGTGGCCTCGGAATTATCGACGTCCGCCAGATGTTTGGCATCCGCTCGATCCGTTTCCAAAAAAGGCTCGAAATCATCGTCGAGCTTCAGGAATGGAACGCCGCCGAGGACTACACCCGCGTCGGATTGGACGAAGAACCGTCCAATATGATGGGAGTCGAAGTTTCGACCGTCAAGCTGCCTATCTTCCCGGGCAAAAACATTACGGTGATCGCCGAGGTTATCGCTATCAATTACCTGCTCCGCACCTATGGATACAACGCAGCCAAGGTGTTCTCCGACAATCTCCAGAACGAGATTAAACGCCGCAGCGAACCCAAAGCTGCATTCCTCGACCAAAGGATTATCTCGTATTTTCAATCGGACAGCGAATAGTACGGCTTGTGTTCGGCCGCAACTGAAATATATCAATTTTGTTCTTTTTTCGGAGTTTTTTATGAAGAGATTCTATCTGTTTATCCTTATCTTTATCGTTGGCGCGCTCTGCTCGATCCCCACGAATGCCCAGCATTTCAAGATGAAAGCGCAGCCCTCCAAGGCAGAAGTAAAGAAAGGCGAAGAGTTCACCGTTCGCCTCGCGCTCGATATCGAAAAGGATTGGCTCATATACAGCCTTAAAACCTACCCCGAAGACGTCGTCGGGCCGATGCCGACCGTTATCACTCTGAAGCAGAATGCAGCCAAACTGAAAGGCAAAATCAAGGCGCAAAAGCCAAAAGTGAAAAACGAAGAGGCCTTCGGTTTCGACGTTGAATACTACGCCGGACGGGCAGTCTTCGAGCTTCCCCTCGTGGCCCAAAAGGATATCAATTTCGCCAAGGATAGAATCCAAATCAATATCAATGCCCAACAGTGCGACCATACGAGCTGCCTGCCAAACGAGGACTTCGTTACGACAATAACCAAAGAAGCCTTCGGCGCGGACGCAACCGCAGCGCCCGTCGAAACGGTTACAGCCGAACCGGCAGCAGCCCAAGCTCCAGCCGCCGAAACAGCGAAAACCGATACTGCGAAAACAGCATCGGCAGCAGCGGGCGAAGTCAAAGAGGAGCAAAGCCTGCTTTCGCTCATACTCGGTTCGATGCTCGGCGGATTGCTCGCGTTGCTGACGCCATGCGTTTTCCCGATGATCCCGATCACTGTCTCGTTCTTCACCAAGCGCTTCGAGCAGTCCGGCGAAAAGAATCACGGCGTCCGGGACGCTTTCGTCTATGCCTTGGGTATCATCTTCACTTTCACTGCTATCGGAATCATCACTTCGGTCCTATTCGGCGCCACGTCGCTCCGGGACTTCAGCAATACATGGGAAGTGAACTTCCTGCTCTCGGCGATCTTTATCGCTTTCGTGCTCAGCCTCTTCGGCGCTTTCGAGATCCAGCTCCCGACGGGACTGCTCAACAAGCTGAACGCAAAGAGCCAGCAGACACAAGGGCTTTCGGGCGTCATCCTTATGGGCATTATTTTCGCCCTTGCTTCGATCCCCTGCACCGGCCCGGTGGTCGGCGTTGCGCTCACGAGCGCGGCCAAAGGCAGCATTTTCGCTCCCACACTGGCCATGCTTGCGTTTTCGACCGTGTTAGCGGCTCCGTTCTTCATCCTTGCGCTCTTCCCCAAATTGCTATCGTCGATGCCCAAATCCGGCGGCTGGATGAATAATTTGAAAGTGGTAATGGGCTTCATCATCTTGGCCGTAACGTTCATTTTCGTCAATTCGGGATTGAAGAATTTCGATACGGAAATTTCCCGCGATTGGTTCTTGGCGGCGTGGATTGCGATTTCGTTGCTTTCGACACTTTACGTGCTCGGCCTGTTTCGCACGGCCCACGATTCGCCCGTCAACGGATGTTCGCCGGCCCGCTTGGTCTGGGCTATCATCTTCGCCACCATCACTGTTTACCTCGCCGGTGGCCTTCTCGGCAAGAACCTCGGCTTCATGGAGAGCTTTCTGCCCCCGCCATCCGAAACAGCTGTGGCCGCCGTTGGCCCGAATGGTGCATTGCCCGCCGCCGAATCATTGAACTGGGTTACAGACCTGGACAAAGCTATCGAAATTGCAAAGAAGGAAAACAAAAACTTATTCCTCGACTTCACCGGCAAACACTGCAAAAACTGCGTGTGGATGGAACGGAATATTTTCCCCAAACCCGAAGTAACCGAACTATTGAAGAAGATGGTTACCGTGAAGTTAATTACCGATATGCCCGACGAAGCATCGCAGAAAGCTAAGGCCTACGCAATCGAGAAATTCAACACGATCGCGCTTCCTTTCTACGTGATTATGACGCCGGACGGTAATGTATTGGCGCAATCGGCCTACAATTCGAACCCTCAGGAATTCGCAGAATTTTTGAAAAAAGGCGTTAAATAGTTCTATACCAAAGCCCCTGGATTGAGACGATAAGAATCGATGCGGGGGCTTGGTGTGTTTGAAAAGAGCTGCTGCTTATATGGCAGGTAACTATTTGAAACAAGAGGAGTGGGGTCTCAAAATCCCGAAAAACTGTTTTTTGTTATGTTGATTGAAGTGAAACATCCATATTCAGCAATGACTTATGAATAGCATGGATTCTTCACTACGTTCAGAATGACACTTTTGAGACAGCTCCGACAAAAGCACTCTCAAAAGATCGATAGAAGAATTGAATTAAAGTTGGAAATGAAATAATATGATAACACCCAAAAAATCGCTTGGACAGAATTTCCTTACCGACAAGAATATTTCCAGGAAAATTGTCGCGGCAATCGGGCCGGAGTCTGGAGACAATATCTTGGAAATCGGCCCCGGCACAGGCGCGCTCACGGAGCTTATGGCCGAAACCGAAGCTCGGATTCTGGCCGTGGAGATCGACCGCCGGGCCGTGGAAGTGCTCCGCGCCAAGTTTGCACAAAGCGAAAACCTGCGGATTGTCCACGAGGATTTCTCGAAGTTTGATTTCCGCATTGCCGACGAGTTCTCTTCGGGCGCGCCGCTGAAAGTGGCCGGGAACATACCGTATTACCTGACGAGCGAAATCATTTTCCGCTTGATAGAAAATTCACAACGGATCGGCCGAGTGGTGCTGATGATACAAAAAGAGGTGGCCCAGAGGCTCGTCGCGCAGCCCAGGACGAAGGATTATGGCATACTGACGGTGGCCATTGGACTGTGCGCAAATGCTAAAATTCTGTTCGACGTGCCGCCCTCGTGCTTCTTCCCACGGCCCAAAGTAACCTCGTCCGTGATTGAAATCGTTTTCAAGCCCGGGGACGAAAACCTCTTCGACAGCGGATTGATGCGTTTCGTCCGCGCTGCTTTCAACCAACGTCGCAAGACGCTCAGTAACTCGCTTTCGGCTTATGCCGTCCGCGAATGCCCCGAATTTGCCGAGTATTTAAACAAAAGAGCCGAGGAACTGACTTTCGGAGAGTTCCACCGGCTCTATAATTGTTTGGACAGCCAAGCCGACGCTAAAGAGTAGCTATGCGTTTACGGCTTTGTCCACCGAATCGTAAATCCCAATTAGTTTCGAGAATCCTGAGACTTCGATGACTTCGCGCACGTCTGGCTTGATGTTCGCAAGGTAGAAGCGGCCTTCGGCCTGTGTTACGCGTTTCATCAGCAACAAGAAAACGCGGAGGCCCGAGCTGCTGACGTAGTCCACGCCGTCGCAATCCAAGACGATACGTTTTTTGCCCGCGTCGAGGATGCCAATCAGTGTTTTTTCTAATTTCGGCGACTCGACTGTGTCCAACCTGCCGCTGACCGTAACAACTTCAAATCCGTTCAATGTGCTAATTTTTGTTTCCATTGTTCTTCCGTTTTATATTAATGAATCAATTTTTTCGTGATTGTGAACACGTTCAGAGAGCCACGGCGCTCGTAGTGGACGCTGTCCATGGTCTTGCGAACCAAAAAGATGCCCAAGCCGCCGATTTCCCGTTCGTCCAGCGATTGCTCCACGTCGGGCGCTTCGTGGGCAAGCGGGTCGAATTCCTTCCCGCTGTCGGTAAAGCAGACAGTGGCCAATCCATCATTGAATTCCAGATCGACGACGATTGGAGGCCCGACCTGGCCATCGAAGGCATAGAAAACAATGTTTGAGAAAATTTCTTCGCATGCCAATTGCAGTTTCATCGCGTCCGAAGGGTCCGCTTGGAATTGCTCGGTTAGCGCTTCAATCTCGGCCGAGAGGAGCTCGATGCTGACAATGTTGCATTCGAGGGTTAGTTGTTTCCTATATGTTTTCAGATCGCCTGTGCCCAAAGTTCGTTCATTTATATACTTAGCAAAAGACTTCGCTCGCTCACCGCTCTTTGATGCTTCGAACTTAAACTCAATATCAATGTTGAATACAAAGTCTTATCAAAGCGTCCCGGAGAGCGAACGACACAAATATAAACAAATTTAGCAAACGAGCTAATCGAAATTATAGTGTTTTTTCACGGGTTCGATAATTTTCCATTTGCAGGAAAGGCCCTTGGGAAATACCACAAAATCTCCAGCGCCGAAGCGGATAGTTTCCTCGAGGGACGTTACCTCGACCTGCCCCTCAAGTATGAAACAAGTTTCGCGCGAATCGTAGTGCCAATCGAACACTGATGCTTCTTTGTCCCAGATCGGCCAATTTCTTACGCCAAGTTCTGCAATTTGGACTGGAGTCGGTTTTGATACTTCGATTTTCATGTTTAACCTTTCGCAAAATATTCTTTATACATACATTTATTTTCTATATATTTTATTCCGGCCTCGGCGCATAGCCTGGCGCCCTCTTCGGTGAATATTCCCTCTTGCAGCCAAAGCACGTTTACGTCCCTACGCTCGAAACGGCGCCGCAACACATCCCTCAACACGAACTCTGCGTCGGCCGAAGGCCTAAAGACGTTCACGATGTCCACCCGCTTCGCCACGTCGTGAATCGAATCAAAGCACTCGAGGCCATTGATATTGTCGGCGTTTGGATTCACAGGGATGATTTCATATCCTTCGGACCTGAAGAACATCGGGACGCTATGCGCGGCTTTGAACGAAAACTGCGACATACCGACGACGGCAATTGTTTTATTCGCTGCAAATATTTCCGCAATATCGATCGATTGTTTATCTATTTTCTTCATATTCTTGCACTTACATATTTTCGGACATACATAGAACAACAGTTATTTCATATCCGTTCATAACGCTTTTTATATGACAATCGAAGGAGCGATTTTGTTTCATTGTTTAATAAAAAAAAGTAAAAATAGTTAGTATCATGAATAAAAGGGCAATTTCGCAACCTGCCCCTGGATTAGTTAATAGCTGATGTGATGATTGCCTGAACTCTGATTCGAGTGATTTGAAAGATTAACATGAATTCTAAAGGGGGCGGAACCAGTCCGACATCTTTGAAAAAGTACACAATAGGACCAAAGGATGAGCGCGGTAGGGGTTCAAAATTTTGAACCCGTACATATATTGAACCCCTACAAAAACATATTGAACCCCAATAAAAGAGAAATGCATCATCATCACATGCTGTGGTTTAAAATGGGGTTCAAAATTTTGAACCCCTACTTATTAACCTTCGGATGGTTCAATACCATTCAATTTAATGGCTAAACCCACACAAAACGTTATAGAACCCATTTTTAGAAATGTCAGGAAAAATATGATTCTATAGCGAATCGAATTTGTACTGTCCCCAATATCATTTGCATTCTTCAAGGAAAGTAATATTTGTGGATTGATACCGCGTGAGCGGTTGTTATATAATACTCTTTATGAATCAACCAATCATATAAAACATTCGCTCGCGCGAATTCCTGCCAAAAAATTCAAACAATATCCTACAATACAACAACCGCTACGCAGTAAAGAATCATTTAGATATTAACAACTCGCTAATATGGTGTTCTAAGAGTGTGTTGATAAAGTATTTTCTGGAAGCAGTGGGGCTTGCCCCACTGTGACATCTCAAAGACATACACAGTGCAAAGACCCCGTGCTTCCAATATATTTGACTTTTTCAACAGGCTCCTAAGAAGCTGTTGAAATAGTATCGCTACGCCATCCCACGGGTTAACCCGTGGGTGCAAGAATACTCCTAACCCCAATAATGTCAATTGATTACTTGGCAATTGTTCTTTGGCCCCCATTGATTAAGGGGACTGGGGGGATTGGTCGATAATTCAATGGCTTACCGCGATGTAGGCAATGGGCTGAAACCCATTGTTGCTAAATATTCCATTTCCTCGATGAAAGCTAACCTTAAAAAGTTTTATAAGACAAGTAACCACCTGAAATAAAAGGAGATTCCCGCATGCGCGGGAATGACAAAAGCAGGTATTTCAACAAGAAAACGGTATGATTAAAACAGGGCTTTCATGTAGCTCCAGGCCACTGCCGCCGTATCGTTTGTTTGTATATCGACCCATTCGGTGATTGACCAAAGCGAAGACGAATTCTTCACAATCGACACTCGGAAGCTGCCGCGGTAGAGTTTCGGTACGCCGGAAATGGTGTGCCAAAGCGCGATTTCGTAATCGGCTGTGCAGGTGGAAAGGTCGGACGTGGCCTGCTGGAACACTTGATTCCTGAATGTTACCGTCGGCGGGACGTCTTTGACGGATTTTGTTACCACGGAATTGAAATACCGCGATTCGGCGTCTTTGTCCCATTGCGCAAATATCGAAGAGTAGAGCGATTGGGCCGTGGCCGAGGGTGCAAAGCGGAAGCCTCCGGCCGAATCAGTCAGGCATTTCAGGTAGTCGTCTGCGTTCAGCTCGATGATCGAATTGGCCAAGTTTTTTATCACAAGCTCCGGTTCCACAGGCTGCACGAACGAACTGCGCTTGCCGGTCGGTTCTTCGGGCGAGCGTGTGTCGAACAAATCGCACGACGATACGAAACAGCCCGCAATAATGCAGGCTGCCAGTATGAACATAATATTTATCGTGTTGCGTTTCATGCCCTTTTCGGTATTTATTATTCAGAAAAGAACTCATCGGAGCCGCGGGGCTACATTTCCTTGACGATTCTCTCGATGATTTCGCCGGGCGAAAGGTTTTCCGCTTCGGCATTGAAATTGGCCACGATCCTGTGGCGTAGCGTCGGGACGGCAACTGCTTTGATGTCGTTGATGTCCGGCGTGAAACGTCCTTCGAGCGCTGCTTTGGATTTCGCGCCCAAGATCAAGTATTGCGACGCACGAGGGCCGGCGCCATAGCTGATGAAATCTTTCACGATTTGCAGATTCGACGTGCTGGGGCGGGTGGATTGGGCCAAGCGAACAGCGTAGTCGATAACATTGTCGGCAACGGGGACGCGGCGCACCAATTCCTGGAACTTGCGCATGTCCGAGCCGCTCAGCACTTTCTCGATCTGGGGCGTGTGCTGCGTGGTGGTTCCCTTCACGATGTCGATTTCTTCCTGACGCGATGGGTAGTCCAGCCAAATGTTGAACATAAAACGGTCCAGTTGGGCCTCGGGCAGAGGATATGTACCCTCTTGCTCGATCGGGTTCTGCGTGGCCAGCACGAAGAAAGGTTCTTCGAGTCGGTAAGTGGTGCCGGCGGCGGTTACTTCGTGTTCTTGCATTGCCTCGAGCAGCGCGGATTGCGTTTTCGGAGGCGTACGGTTGATTTCGTCCGCGAGGACGATGTTTGCAAAGATCGGCCCGCGAACGAAGCGGAATTCTTTGGCGCCGCTCGTTACGTTTTCCTCGATGATTTCGTTGCCGGTGATGTCGCTCGGCATCAGGTCTGGCGTGAACTGAATGCGGCTGTACGAAAGGTCCACCACCTGCGAGAGAGTGCGGATAAGAAGCGTCTTGGCCAGTCCGGGGACGCCGATGAGCAGGACGTGCCCGCGAGCAAAAAGGGAAACGAGAAGCAAATCGATTACCTCGGTTTGCCCCACGATGACTTTGCCGATTTCCGATCGGACACGCTTGATAGCATTGCCGAGCAGTTCAAGGTTTTTAATGTCTTCTGAATCTTTTACCATAACTTCTTTATTTTATATAGTTCTTAAGCTCGTTATACAAACATAGAATACAAATTTAATCAATTGAATCGGAATAATTATTTAAAAAATTGGATTCAAAGCAGTTTTTCATAATTTTGCATTCAAACCGCCCAAGGGCAGCCACAGATTTTTCGAAGCTGGCCTGGGCAAAGCGGCATTGCATTTGTTGCAATTCGCGCGAGAGATGTTGTATTCGACAGAAATGGATTCTTATGGCTGAGAGCGTATTATTCAACGAAATATCAAATTTGGAAACCGAGCAGAGGAACCCCGCCACTGCAAACATAGACCTATCCGGCATCCGCGAGACTCTTGAAATGCTCAACGCGGAGGACGCCCTGGTGGCCCCGGCCGTCGGTGCCGTCATCGAAGACATTGCCCCGGCCGTCGAATCGATCGTGAAAGCATTCCGCCGTGGAGGACGTCTGTTTTACTTCGGCGCCGGAACCAGCGGCCGGCTCGGAGTGGTGGACGCCAGCGAATGCCCGCCCACGTTTGGCACGCCACCGGAAATGGTCCAAGGAGTGATCGCCGGAGGTCGCGATGCGATGTTCGTGGCGCAAGAGGGCGCTGAGGACTCCGTGGAAGGCGCGAAACAGGTGGCGAGGAACCTTGGTATTTGCGAAAAAGATATTATATGCGGAATCGCAGCCTCGGGGCGCACACCGTTCGTGCGCGGCGCACTGGAATTCGCTCGAGAGAACGGCATTCCTTCCATTTTGATAACAACCGCATCGAAGGCCAAAATCGCCGAACTTGGCATGAAAGCCGATTTTCTGATTGCCCCGCAGGTAGGCCCCGAGCCGATCACAGGCTCCACGCGCATGAAATCGGGAACAGCTCAGAAATTGGTACTGAACATGCTCACGACCACCGCCATGGTGCAGCTCGGCAAGACTTACGGGAACGTCATGGTCGATCTGCAACTGACTAATAAAAAATTGGAAGAGCGCGCCAAGAAAATTATTATGACAATCGCCGACGTGGACTATGACCGCGCCGTCGAGTTGCTCCGAGAGGCTCACGGGCACGTGAAAACCGCGCTCGTCGTGGCCCTCGCCGGCGTTAGCGCAGAAAAAGCTGCCGACATGCTCCACGAATCCGGTGGCTTCATTCGTCTTGCTCTCAAGAAGTTCTATGAAGGGAAATAAATCTTTTCCATTCATGGTTCTGTCACGATATGTGTGGATAGGCAAAATAGAAAACTAAGAGGAATGGTACCGCGTAGCGGTTGTTGTATTGTAGTAAGTCGATTATACCGTGTAAGTCATACCGCGTAGCGGTTATTATATAAAACATAGAAAATCAACCAAATAAATAGAACATTCGCTACGCGAAATCACTCCTTAAAATCAACATTTTGCTACAATACAACAACCGCTATGCGGTATAATGGAATTTAACATTTACAACATGCTCAATTAGGTATTTGGGACTTGAGTCCACACAAAACGTTATAGAGTCAAAATTTTTACATGGCAGACGCTAGATTATCCGGGAAAAAACGACTGAGATGATTGAAAAAAAACATATATCCACGATAAACCATTACGGAGACGTGATCAATGGCGACCTGAGGTACGCCACCGAGGGCGACTCGGCAGCTGTCGTAATGGTGGCCCACGGCTTCAAAGGCTTCAAGGATTGGGGCTTCCTGCCCTTCGTGGGCGAGCGCTTGGCCGAGAATGGATTGATTTCCATCGTGTTCAACTTTTCGCTGAACGGGAACAAGAACCGCACTGATTTGATGATAGACGTCGAAGATTTCCGGCGCAATACTGTTACTCGGCAACGCGAAGACTTCGTGCTGCTGGCCGAAAGGCTTGGCGAATTGATGCCCGCCCAAATCGCTAATCGGTGGAATGGCCAGATCTACCTGCTCGGGCACTCGCTTGGGGGCGGCATGTGCGCTTTGGTTTCGAAGTATATTACGAATACGAGGAAAATTGCGGTCTGGGGCAGTATTTCGCATTTCTGCCGCTACACACGCCACCAGATGGAAATATGGCGTCGCCAGGGCACAATGGAGTTCCCGAACGCCCGCACAGGCCAAATTATCGCGATGGACGTCGGATACCTCGAAGACGTGGTACAGAATTATCCAAAAAATATCTTGGCTACGACGCTGGCAAGTGTTAATTTGCCTTTGCTCGTCGTGCATGGTTTGCAAGACGTTACGGTAAACGTCCGCGAAGCACGTGCGCTGGCAGAAGCGGTTAGGCCTGAACTGCGGAATGAATTGATTATTGAGAAAACAGGCCATACTTTCGGAGTCGCGCATCCTTTCATTGGCCCGACGCCGGAATTGGAATTAGCATTAAAAACGACGATAGAATTTTATATAAAATGAAACATACTGCATTCTTGCTGATAACAGCAATTATTATCAATGGCTGCGAATTGGTTGTGCTGCAAAGTGGTTCCCGGAAACAGGCCCAACACGTTGAGTTGAGCCAGACGAACGCCATCGGCACCGTGATGCTTTTCAAGATGCTACTCGACAGCTGCGACTATGCCAACGCCACATTCCTCGTGGCCGGACGAAATGGTTTGCGGCTGCCCGCCGAGGAACGCTTCGAGCTTACAGAAGAGATGGCGAGAGTGGGAAGGATCATGGGCAGATCGGCAATTACAGCCACCAAAACAGACACTGTTTCGCAATCCATCTTCGTCGTTACTGCCGAACTCGACATGATCCGCTACGCTTCGTTCGAGCTAAGGAAGCACGAAGACAAATGGTTCATCACATCGTATCGGTTCAGCAGCGCGCGCCAGAGGTACGTAGCCAATTAGTTCTGAAGAAATGCACCCAGTCCAGAGTCTGTTTGTTGAATCAAACGGCTCGAAGTTTCTTTTTCATGCCTTCTGTCCCCATGTATCGCACACTGCCGAAAACCGGTCGGCCGAACCAAGGCCTGTCGTGCACGCCACCAATAGACCAAGCGATTCCGGTGTAGCCATTCGCATCGTTTCCATCGAGTGCGTATTTATCGTTCAGGTAGATAGCCGTTTCGAGTGCTTCTTCGGGGCAACTGCTCCATTCGAGAATTTTTTTTGCCCAATACATACGAGTGTATCCGTGCATGAAACCGGTTTCGTATAGGGTTCGTTGCGCTTCGTTCCATATTGGTTCATACGTTTCTGCCGCTTCGAATTGCTCTTTCGAGTACAATGCACTGCGCTCGTCCTTTCTGTGCAAGTCGAGAGTTTTCCTGGCCCATTCGGGGAAACCGTCCGTCGTCATATACGAATCGTTGTATAGGCAATAGTTTTCCGCCAGTTCTTTCCTGACGATGAGTTCCTCCAGGAAAGCATCGGAAGAGGCCTTGCAAGCACCCGATTTTTGTACTTCGAGTGCGACTCGGAGCGATGAAATATGGCCGAAATGCAGGAATGGCGAAAGTTCGGACGTGCCACGGAGCGCTGGCCGGTTCTTTGCCTCGGCGTATGAATCGAGCCGGCCTTGGACGAATCCATCGAGTTGTTTTTGCGCAGCCAGTTCGCCGGAATTGACATAATTGGAAGGCTCTGAGAATTCAAATTCAGAATTAAAAGGATGGCGAATGATCTCCGGCGGTTCGGCAAGGAAGCGCTGAAAGTGCATATGAATTTTGGGCCGAATGGTGCGGGCGGCGTATTCTTGCTTAGGGCTGGCAAACGAAGCCGGCACGACGTTGTGCGAATCCACTACGAAAAACGGGCAGCCGATTTGCTCGCCAAATTGCTGCTGCCAGAGGCGGTCGTCCAGTAGCGGCGAGAAATCGGTAACCAGCGCGCCGCAAGATTTTTCATGCAAAAACTTCTGTAGAGTGGCCATCGGATGGCCGTCGAGTATGGCCAAGGGAATATTCTTCTGCCCGAGGGCGTATTGCAACCCGGCGATTGCATTGTTCTGAAATGTGTATTGTTTGGGATTCTTGCGGAGCGCGGCGCTATCGATGCAAAGCGCAACGCAGAGCGGCGAGGAAAGCTCGAGGGCAATTTCTTGCGCGAAAATCAGCGCCCAATTGTCCCGCACTCTCTGCTCGCGAGTCATGGCATAGACGACGGTGCCATTGCGAAGTGCTGCGATGTTCTGCTGGACGATTCTCGCAGGGTCAGTTTTTGTTTCTAACAAGGATTGCTCCTTTATTATTCCGCAAATCGAAAACTTTCCATGGCGTACCAATTTTGAAAATGAACTCGCCTTTTTTGTTAATTATGCCATATTCCGAAACGGAGTTGCCTGCGAACGCAAAGCCGTCCTTGAAAGACATGGCATTGTCGAAATCCTCTTCGATTGTTTTGTTGCCGAAATAGTCCACATAATACCATTTGTTGTTTTCGCGGACCAATGCGACGGAGTCTGAAAACTCATTAACTTCGTGGAACTTCCGATCTTTGATTGTGGTGCCGTTGGAATCGATAATAGCCCATCGGTTTGTCCTGTAGAGCGATTGGAAGCCGACAAAAGCTCGGCCCTGGCTGAATGGACGGGCGTAGTCGAATTGGGGAGCGATTACGAATCTATTATTCCTGTCGATGTATCCGCGCAGGCGGCCTTTGTGCGCCACTGCTTTCCCTTCGGAAAAATACGATAGTTCGTCGTAGATCATCGGGACGATGAGGCGGCCGGTGCTATCCATGTAGCCCACCTTGTGGTCCCCACGTGTGGATACGGCGCAAATTCCTTCGTGGAAATCGTAGCCGACGACGTTGTTCAGCGTGATAATTGATTGGCCGCGATTGTTTATGTATCCGCGATATTCTTCGTTCATGACGTATGCCAGGCCCTCGCTGAAAGAGCACGCATCGTCGAACACCAACGGCAGAAGGAAAATGCCTTTCTTGTTGATGAAGCCGTTTTTCGAGCGCGAGCGTTTCTCGTCTGTGAAATTCCCAACGGCGGCGAGGCCACTTGAGAAATTGAAAGCAGCATCGAATTGGCATTCAAACATTTTTAGGCCGGAATATGTATAGTAGGCCCAGTACGTTTTCCCGCCGATGACCTTTTTAGCGCGAATAGCGCCATCGGCCATTCCGCACACTTCGTCGCAAGTGATTGTGTAGAGTTCATTGCCCTCGACGTCGAGGACGTGCCACACGGTATCGTTCGTGAAGGCGAGCGCGGGCGTAGGCGCGGGGGTGGCATAAGTGTTGCAGAATGCAAAGCATAGGATTGAAAACAAGACGATTTGGAAAATTGAAATTTTCATTTGTTATGCTTCCGTACCTTTGAAAAACATTTAGCAATTATATCATTTTTTTGAACAAATCGGCGAATTCGGCGCGGGTCGCTGATAAGGACTGGGAGACCACTTTAATTTCGCCTATTGTGGACATAAAATTGGCGTCGCCCGGCCAACGCGGTACGACGTGCAGATGAATGTGCCCCGGCACTCCTGCGCCGGCAGAGCGACCGATATTCATACCGATATTGAAACCGCTCGGGCGCATAAATTTGCCAATGATCTGTGTCGCAATTCGTGCGGTATTTGTCATCTCGGAATATTCTTTGTCCGAAATTTCTTCCAAAGAGGCAACGTGGCGGTACGGAGCAATAAGCAAATGTCCGCTGTTATACGGGTAGCGGTTGAGGACGACAAAGTTGTAATCGAGCCGGGCCACTACTAAACGTTTTTCATCATCGGAAGGATTGGCCGCGGCCCCGCAGAGAAAGCACTCCTCTTTGACGCCATCGGCTTCGTTTTTGAATGAATCGATATATTCCGATCGCCAGGGTGAAAACATTGTTTCCATGATACTATTTACAAATTGTTCCAAAAAAAAAGCCCTCAAAAGCAAGATTCTCTTTCGAGGGCAATTAAAAAAGCTGAAGATATTAGAAGGGGCTTTTGATCGAGAAACGAACGTCCACGCCGATCATAAGGGCATTGACGCGCCAATTCGATCCGCTTGCGAGCTTGGTAACGCCCAAGTCGTACATGATATACGGGCAAACGAGCACCTTTTCGACGCTGATGTCGTAGTGCGCGCCCACTTTGAAGCCGAGGCGGAATGCGTTGGATTCGTCGATTTCGCTGTCTTTGCCGCCGACGATGAGCGTTTTGTAGTTGTTTTCGTATTCATATCCATCTTTGGGTTTGAAACGTACGTTGGGGTCGGTGGTAAGAAGCTCCATTTTCTGAGTTTTTTTCTTAGTAAGAGCGAAATCAAACGTCGGTCCAATCGTGAATACAAATCCGAGATCCTGCATTGGCTTGAAGGCATACATCACATCGACAGAGGCAACTTTGTAGTCCACCTCGAGCACATGGCGAGTATCGGTGAAGTAGTCCTTGCCCTCTTGTGCATTGGGGTCGGAAACGTGCGAGCCGAGGTTCGTGTTAGAGACCACTTTGCTGTTCGACGGGAGGCTGCTGTACAGACCACGAATGATAATCGAGTGCTTGGAATTGACAGTCGCGAAGGGAATTTGAAGGTTGAAGCCCAAGTGGTACCCATTGTCATTGCCTTGATCAAAAGTAGGGCAGGGCGCGTCTTTCGATTCAAAAGAGACGATGTTATAGCTGTGAATGGATTTGTTGTAACCGAAAGTAGGCCCCAAATAAAACACTGCGTTGTCGTAAACAGGATCGAGAACGCTCTGTTCCTGGCCAACTTCTTGCGCTTGCATGGAAACTAACGAGGCTAAAAAGATTCCTAAAAACAAACTGAGTGTACGTATCTTCATATTGATTCCTCAATTCTATATGTAATTAATTTCTTCATTTCAAACTCAGATATAGATTATCTGCTTATTGGCAAACTCCAATTTTCAAATATACGGTTTGACTTTCTTTTTTCAAATATAAAAAGTTTATATTATGAATTTTAATTGTCAACATTAAGTAAAAATAAACAAAAATTAATCGCCCGATTTTTTCAAATATTACGTAAGTGCTTTGAAATCAATGCTTGCGCTTAACCATTCGGTCAGATTGAAGCTTTGAAAATAATTTCTGCCTCGGTAACGATTTTATCAACATTATCCCCTAAGATTGAATTTTTGCTATTCCACCAATTTCAACATTTCAAAAAAACATTTCTGCTAATGCAGACAATTATATATATTAACCTCCGGATTTGGATTTTGTTACAATAATATTTGTGTCCTATGGAAATATTTCAAAAAAGAATCTGCACAAGGCCCTACCATCGCGGCTTTCACCTTGTCACAAGTGAGATAATTGCTTCGCTCCCTGAAATTGCTTCGTTCGAAGCCGGCATTTTGAATCTGTTTTTGCAACACACAAGTGCATCGCTCACAATTAATGAAAATGCAGACCCTTCCGTTCGGCGGGATTGCGAAACCTTCTTTTCCGGTTTGGCAAAGGACGGAGACGCCCGATTCGAGCACACTGACGAAGGGCCGGACGATATGTCGGCGCACATCAAATCCAGCATCTTGGGCGCATCGCTTGCCATTCCGATTTCCTCAGGCCGTTTGGCGCTCGGCACTTGGCAAGGCATCTATTTGGCCGAACACCGCAACCACTCAGGCCCGAGGAGCATCGTGGCGACAATATTCGGGAGCCGTTTCGCAGCGAATTATTAATGAGATTTTTCATTTTATCGCAAATCTCGTAAATTACGAGTTTGGACATTGTAATTCTGAACAATATAAATATGAAAAGAGCAAAAAGATACTACGTCGATGTAATGGCGAAAATCAAGCGTCCCGTGCTGCCCGCGCTTTTGCTCGCCGGAGTGTTGCTGGCCGGTACTGTTGGATATTCCTTGCTTTGGGCGGATTACGATATGAGTATTATTGATGCTCTCTATATGACTGTCATCACCATCACTACCGTTGGTTTTGCCGAGATCCATCCCTTGGGGGCGTGGGGCAGGGTTTTTACAATGTTCATTTGTGTCTTCGGCATGGGCAGCCTTTTCTACATACTCAGTATCATGATGGAAAACCTGTTCATGATTCAGATTTTGAACCTTAGCGGGAAAAAGAAAATAATGAAAACAATTGATAGCCTTTCGGGGCATATAATCGTCGTCGGATACGGTAGGGTGGGGCAATTAGCCTCGCGGGAATTGCTCCGCAGTTCGAAGAAATTCGTCGTCATCGACAAATACCAGCCTGAGTTGGACCTCTATTCGCAAAATGACAAGCTCCTCGTCGTTACTGGGGACGCGACCGAAGACCAAACTCTGCTCAACGCGGGCATCGAGCGCGCATCGGGGCTGATCGTTACCACCAGCAATTCCGCCGATACGGTTTTCGTCGTGCTGAGCGCGAAAGTGCTCAATCCAAAACTCTTCGTGATCGCCCGATGCGACGAAAATACTTCGTTCGAGAAACTGCGCCGCGCCGGAGCCGACCGAATAGTCAATCCCTACGAAATTGGTGGCCAAAGGCTGGCCAATATGATGATTCGCCCGCACGTCGTCGATTTCATCGAAACCAGTTTCGGCCACGACGACGACAATTTGAGCATCGAAAATATCATTCTGCCGGACGATTCGTCGTGGATTGGCAAGCCGCTCAAAGAAATTCATTTGCGCCAGAAGGTTGGGGCATCGATTATTGCCGTGATTCGCGATGGCCGGCCAATTGCAAACCCTGGCGGAGAATTCGTGATTGCCGCGGAAGACAGGCTTTTGGCACTCGGCACACGCGAACAGTTGGCGCACATCGAACGCGCCTGCCGCTGAACAAATTGCTCCATTACTTAGATTCAAAGAACCATCTCTGCAATAGAAGGCGGCGGTGGCGGCTTTTTCTCTTGCCGATTCTCGGAATTATTGATAATTTTGTTTTTTGTATTTGTTCGATTTTTGAAACTATAATAAAATAAAGAAAGATTGATATGAGAAAACTTGTCGAATGCGTACCAAACTTCTCCGAAGGGCGCAATCCCGAAATCATCGAAGCAATCGCCGATGCAATCCGCAAAACCGAAGGCTGCACGCTCTTGGACGTTGATCCCGGCAAATCGACCAATCGCACTGTTTATACATTCGTAGGCTCGCCCGAGGCCGTGGTGGAGGGCGCTTTGGCCTCTGCCCGCGTGGCACGCCGACTGATCGATATGCGCCAACACACTGGCGAACACCCCAGAATGGGCGCAATGGACGTATGCCCATTCATCCCCGTTGCCAACGTAACAATGGAGGAATGCGCCGAGATTTCGAAAGTTTTTGCCAAAAGATGTGCCGAAGAGCTTAATATTCCGCTCTACCTCTACGAATACGCTCAGGACGTGGAATATCGCAAACGCCTGCCCCAAATCCGCGAGGGCGAATACGAAGCAATCCCCGAGAGAATCACAAAGCCCGAATGGAAACCCGATTTCGGACCCGCCGAATTCGTGCCCGAATGGGGAGCCACAGTAACCGGCGCAAGGCTTTTCCTTATTGCATACAACGTTAACATGCTCGGAACGAAAGAGCAGGCCCACCGCATAGCTTTGAACATCCGCGAAGCAGGCCGCTCGGCAGACGAACCCGGTTTGCTCAAAGAAACAAAAGCTATCGGCTGGTTCGTGGACGAATACAATATGTCGCAGGTTTCGATTAACCTGACGAACTACCACGTTACGGCGCCGCACGTAGCATTTGAGGAATGCTGCCGCCAAGCCAAAATGCTCAATATCGGAGTGGCCGGATCCGAACTTGTCGGGCTGATTCCGCTCGAAGCAATGCTGATGGCTGCCGATTATTATATGAAAAAAGAGAACCTTTTCATCGTCGAGGAGGACCAGAAGATTCGCCTCGTCGTCGAACGCCTTGGATTGAACTCGGTTTCCCGCTTCGACCCCAGCAAGCGTATCATTGAATACATGCTCGAAGAGAAACGCGACGAACCGCTGGCAGACCTGAGCGTACGCGATTTCATCAAGAGCATTGCCGCCCGCACTTCCGCCCCCGGTGGCGGTTCCGCTTCCGCAGCAATTGCCGGAATCGGTATGGGACTGGCCTGCATGGTGGCACGGCTCACTCAGGGCGTACGCAAATTCGAAAACGTGGAGAACGAAATGCGCCGAATCATCGAACCGCTCTACGATGCCGCCAACAAACTTATCCCGATGATCGATGCCGATACAAATGCTTTCAATGACTATATGGAAGCAATGAGGCTGCCGAAACAAACCGACGCGGAAAAAGCAAAACGCTTCGAAGCCATGCAGAACGGTCTGAAAAAGGCAATCGACGTGCCGCTGACCACAATGAAAATTGCGTCGTCGGCGTGGAACGAAGTGGTGCGAGTGGCCCGCTACGGCAATATCGCATCGAAATCCGACGTGGAAGTGGGCGCCCGCGCCCTCGAGGTCGGCATCTGGGGAGCATACAAGAATGTTGTGATCAACATGCCCCAGATCAAAGACGAGGAATACAAGAAAAACATACTCGCCGAGGCCGAAGGCTTGGTGAAACGCGCCCAAGAAAAGAGCCGCGAAGTGCTTAGAATACTCGACAAGAGAAGCTAACATTTGTCGCATTGTTTTCCAAGGCCTTACGATTAATTTTGTGAGGCCTTTTTTATTCTCTATCCATTTCTTGACTAATAAAATAAAACGAGATAAAATCGTTTGAATAATTTTGAAGTAATTGTTATTAGTTCCTGACAGAAAGGATAGGGTATTTATGAAGGTATTGGTAAAAATTTCATCCATTAGAATCATAGTATTAATAGGATGCTTTCTGGCGTCTTGGGCCAGTATGGACGCCCAAAACAGTTTGACTTCGGTTAAAATTAACATCACGAACCTTAGGCTCAGCGAAGACTTGAAGACTGTTTCATACGATGTCTTTTTGCAGGACGTGGATCCGGACTACCCGGTGGCTGTGCCAGGATTCGTTTTTCGCCTGGCCGTGCCAATTGCAGACGTTGGCGCAAACGAAAAAATTGCTTTCCTAACGAACCCGTCGCCCGAACTCGGCTCCGTAGCGGTTACCATGACAGCAAACGGCAGCAATTGGATGATGAAATTCCTTAATGGGACATTGGTTATATCCTACGGAAGCGCGCTTATGCTCGCCGACACATTCCCCGGTTCGAGGATTGGCACTTTCAATTTCCGAAACGCAGACAGTTCCGAATTCTCCAACCCATTGGCCATGAATTTGCTCTATTCAGGCTCCGGGGTAACGACCAAATCAACTGTTACGATTTTCCAACCAGGCACCACGTATTTGGCGCCAAATACATCGGCAGCGCAACCACAAACCAATTTTTCCGGCCTCGGTCTTTTTACGCTTAGCGTCGCCGAGTCGGGCAAATCATCAATGACATACCAAGGCTTGCTTACCGATCGTATAAGCGGCATGCCCATCAGCGGGGTTAGGAATATTAAGGCCACTCTCTACGATTCGCTAACGGGCGGGAACACGATTCTTCCTACACAGGTATTTAATGCCACGGCGGTCGATAACGGAGTGTTCTCGATTGTTATCAAAAAGTTAACACCGGCGGTGCTTGCCGGCGACAATGCCTATCTGGAACTCATTGTGAACGATACAATTCTGGAGCCGCGCGTGCGATTGCTTGCCTCGCCGTATTCGATTACCTGTAAATCAATTGACGGCGTGACCGCTACGATCGAAGAAATCAATATGCTTTCGGGTAGGACTTTTTCGAGTGATATTTTTCTGAGCGGAGACAACGCGAGCAATACCGCTATTCCAACCCAAAAAGCTGTAAAAACCTACGTGGACAATACAGTCCTGAGCAAAATGGATAGAGTACTGGCAGCCAATACAACTGTGCTTCAGGGAGCTAATAGCCTAACCTTCAGTAGCAATGGCGAAGGCAAAACTATTATAAACGGAAAATTCCAAACAAACGGCGCCGTGTATGGCAGCGTAAGGACTCACTCACTCGCCACAAATATTGAATGGCAGGAAGATGATTATATCGTCGTTGTTACTAATAATGGTATTAGCGGAGTGGTGGCCCTGCCCGACCCCGCGCAGCATCCGGGACGCATTCTTGGCATCAGGAACAATACAGGCGGGGCAATCGCGCCGGCAGTTGGTGGCCCCGGGATCTATTGGCCCGAGAATTTCTCGAACCTCGCGGGCGGAGCGGCCGCCATGTTCATTTCCGATGGTACTGCTTGGATAAACATGTCTCGATAGCCAATTCTCCGAATGGAAGGGCTGTTCTGATGTTTGCTTTGGTACAAATAATAAAAAAATACACAATTTCAAAAAATATTAAAAAACTTTGTATCGAAAATTAACTTCGCGTGTTAATATAAGTACATAGCATAGCCCTCAGAAAAGAGTTGCATTCGAGCATAGAAAAGCAACTCTTTTCTATTTATAGTCGATACGAAGCCGTGCAACTCCTCGGAAGCCCGTATTATTGTTTATTGTCATATCAAATCCTCGGGCGTGTTTGGTGCCCGACCGCTACACTTTTTCTCAAGTAGAAAGTAACAAGGAACAAGTTGCAAGTGGAAGCTTGTACCCTCCTTAATTGAGTTGACATGCTATTTTTACCTTTTTACTTGCAACTATTTCCATTACATCAGCTTATACTCTAGGCACGGTGCAGTTGAGGCTAGTCCCCCAAAAAAAAAGAGCCTCCGGCCATTTTCGGGACTGGAGGCTCTCAAACAAAAAACGATACGAAATTTCCTCTGTTTTATATCATTTTTTAGTCATCTTTTCTGTTGGCCAGGTAGTTAAACTGTTTCCAGCGGGCATCGATGTTCTTTTGTGCCTGCGCGAAAAGTTCCTTGGCCACTTCAGGTTTCGCTTTTGCAATCTGGCGGAAGCGGTTCTCGGAGTTCAGGTATTCCGCAACGGGGATCTTCGGTTCTTTCGAGTCGATGATAAGCGGATTTTCGCCTTTGGCTGCCAGTTCCGGATTGAAGCGATAGAGAATCCATTGGCCGGAATCGACGGCGAGTTTCTGCTGTTGAAGCGGATTGTCCATATTGATTCCGTGGGCGATACAATGCGAGTATGCAATGATCAGCGAGGGGCCGTCGTAAGCTTCGGCCTCGAGGAATGCTTTGAGCACTTGGTCGTCTTTGGCGCCAATCGAAACAACTGCCACATAGACATAACCATAGGACATGGCGATCATGCCGAGGTCTTTTTTCTTGATATTCTTGCCGCCGGCTGCGAACTTGGCAACTGCTCCGAGAGGAGTCGATTTCGAGTTCTGGCCGCCTGTGTTCGAATACACTTCCGTATCGAGCACGAGC
The DNA here is from genome assembly GCA_964610885.1 of uncultured Hyphomicrobiales bacterium. GTDB lineage: Bacteria > Bacteroidota > Ignavibacteria > Kapaibacteriales > UBA2268 > CAZSWR01. Next base: position 28,276 of record CAZSWR010000045.1, read on the forward strand.
ACGTTCACGTTCCGCCCGCTGGCGAGCACGTGGTCCAAACCGCCGTAACCGATGTCGTAGGCCCAACCGTCGCCGCC
>CAZSWR010000046.1:0-27885 GCA_964610885.1 uncultured Hyphomicrobiales bacterium
TCGCTCAAGACGTTGAGCAGTTGTGCCTCTTGCTAGAATGAAACAACCCTGCTTTGCCAAAGGGGGGAAAGAAAAATCCAAGTTAATTCACTGATAATAATAGAGATAGAAAATTGTTCGTCGGTTGGCTGTCAACTTTATGTTTCTGCTATCTTTTTCCAAACCAACAATACAATTTGATTAGGGAAGGGCTATTATAATAATTCTTTCCCTTTTCTCCATCCTGCTAATCCTGATAATCCTGGCGGTGGGTGAATTTATCTATTATGGGCCGAATATGCTTCAGCACGATCAGAGTCGCAACAGCAGAGCAGCCGATGGCAACCGAATTCGTATTGGCAGCGAGCAGGTCGTAGGGCAGGCGTTGCAATCCGTGGGGAAGGATTGCATAAACGGCCGGGATCAGGCCGGTAGCGAATAGCGAAGCCCAATGCACGTCCCGTTTCGCGAGAAGGAAAATAAAGAAATAGAGCACCAGCCAAACAATCGGGACAATTGGGCTTATCAAAGCAAAAGCACCGAAAGCTGTTGCGAGGCCACGGCCGCCTCGGAACCTATGGAACACGTTAAAATTGTGTCCCAACACCGATAGAGCGCCTGCCAGCAAGCACATTTCCGTCGTGGCACCGAACAACGCCCAAGCCACCCACACTGCCAATGCTCCCTTTGCCGCGTCGGTGGCAAGCACGAGCATTCCAATACCTTTTTTTCCGGTAACTTCCCAGCTATTGACGGCACCAGGATTCCCTGTGCCCTCGCTCAAAATGTCTTTGCCGCCCAGCCGACGGACGAATAGGCTCGCCGAGGGGAAACAGCCGGCAATGTACGAAATCAATATTATTAATAAAGACGAATAATCCATCCAAGATTCTCATGTTATTCACACAAAGCCGCACCAACTGCGAAGGCACGGCTTTGCAAACATAACCAATTTTTTAGAATTGAAGGGCATAGCTAATGCCTAGCGAAAGTTTCAATATCATGTTGAAAGATGTCTCGAAGTCGGAAGCCGGCTTGGAGAATACATATTTATAGTGCCTTCCGTATTCGCTTACGCGCTCTTGGGCGAAATCTTTGAAGTAGTCCTTAAGCGTTACCGTCGTCGCGTTAAGCGATGCGTCAAGGAAAGCGTTAAATCCGTAATACGGTTTCGATGCCGCCCTAAGGCCAAGGATTGCAATCAAACCATTCGACGAAACGGAGGAAGTTATCGTGGACGGATCATTTTCAGGTTTGTCGGAGCCCATCGGGTTCGGTGCCGCAAAATTCGCAGTGGCGGAGCACAACCCAAGTTTAAAGTAGGGAGACAGAGTATATGGTTTGTCGTAGGTGTAGTTGAAGTAGGTATATGAAAACTTAAGAAGCGCCCAGCTCGGCTTTACATTGAAACTGAGTGTGTAATCTTTGTTATCAGGAGTAAATGCGTCGCTACCAATATTGACGTCCAAACCAAGCCTGAATTCATCAAATACTCTCATCGAGAAGCTAAGCTCGACCAAGCCCAATGAAAGCTCGTTGGTTTTGTAATCAATTTTTTCCTTTGCGTAACCAGAGCTGTAGCCATCGGACCAACGTTGTATGTAAGTCTCATCGTAATTTGCCCATACGAATGAAAACGTTAGCGGTACGATCGCAGCCGACACATCGAAGTCCCCTTCGTATTTTCCTCTTTTATAGCTGCCGGCGTGGTTTTCTGCACTCGATTGCATCAGAGCCGTGATTTCGTCGGGCAAGTGATTGGGAAGTTTCGTACTCGAGCCATAGCAAGCCAGCCAGTTCAGATATTTTACGATTGCCTCTTTATTCCCTTCCTGGGTCTGGGTTACGAATGTGGTTAGAATATCATCAGAATTTAGAATAGTGCAGTTTTTCTTCCATGATTTGTAATCATAATTCTCGACGTCGGTTACCACTGTTTTCTGCGAGTTGCTGGCCACAATCAATTTTTCCAATACTTTTCCATCCTTCATGACGAGTTTTACCCGCTTCGAATACTTCCGGACGGCCTTTTCGTGAGGAACGATCAGAAGTGTTTTTTCTAGTGTTGGGACGACAAGGTAAACCTCATTGACTTTATCCGTAAGGTAGTATCTTTCGTAATTCAAAGTCAACTCCGAGAGCATGAGCGCCATATCGTTCGGGAGGATTAGGTTCGTATCAGTATTATTATTTCTCTTGCAAACGAACACGATGTTATTATCTTGGTCAGCGAACAAATCGGCCTTTGCTAAGCCTTTCAAGCCGGCAAAGAAACCGAAGAAATTGCTCATGTTCAGCGAAAGCGTATTCCCGACTCTGTCATTCAAAGCAATGCTTCTCAGCCCTGCATTTGTGCTGCCACCAGCGGGTTGCAGTTTGAAATAAGACTTAGAGAACTCATTCGATGCTTTCCTGAGTTCGGGAGTGGTATTCGGCCAGACGCACATCGGATACGCATCGTTCAGAAAGATTGTCCATTGGGCGAGGTCGCCATCTACTGTGTAGGTCTTCGTGGCCGTCCGTACCGTCGCGATATCTGTAAATGCCACCATGGCCGCTTTGGCGGCTGCTTTGGCCCACTCATAGATTAGATTCGAACCGAATTCGCATTGAAAAACAGACACCCACGAATAGTGGTTGCCCACGAGAATGCCGGAAATTTCTTTCCCGTCCTTTGTCTTTATCTGAATCACTTGCCTGTTTGGCGTGGAATAATCGTAGATATAGAAGAATTCCTTCGGGAAAGCTTTCCAATTGAAATTATCGTCGAAACCGGATTTTGCATTATTTATCAATTCGTAGTTCTCGAAGAAAAATTGAAGCGTTTTCATATTATCCGGCGTGAAGGCAAAAGTAGTATCGATGAATTTCGCTTTGGGGTCTGTTGCGGGGTCTTTCGAGTAGGTCGCCTTGCAGAGAATTTTCCCAGCATCCCCATCGGTGAAGAACTCTGCGCTTTTGAATTGGCGGGCGTAACGGAAAAGCGAGAAGTACTCCCTTTCGAAGCTGTCGATTTCGCTTCCAATCCTGGGCGAGACCACAAATGGCGTGGCTGAATATGCTATGGCTCCGCATAGAACAAACAAAACAGCTAAAAGAATGGTACGAGATTTAATCATGATAATCACCGATAGAATTAGATTAGTAATGGCCTATCGGAAAACTGGCTGGGATACTTGGAGTTGTTTTGCGAAGTATATAAAATAACCCGGGAAGGAGACATCCTTTCCGGGGAATCAAGTTCCAACAGGTTATCAATTTAAAATACTTGTGGTCGCTATGTGACTTGAACACATGACCTTTCGCGTGTGAGGCGAACGCTCTAGACCAACTGAGCTAAGCGACCAAGCATTCAAAATTAAGGATTTTTTGTTGTTTTACCAAATCATTTATTGAAAGCGAATCGAATTTTTGAATTTTTTGTTTTCAAAGCGCATTGTTCGGGCTAATCACAGGCTCTATTTTTTTTCCTCATCCGATGGCTTGCGAGCAGTTATTTGTAATTGAACTTGCTGCTTTGGTAGTCATCGGATGAGCTGCTCTATCTGGCTGGCTTCCTTGAGAAAGGACACGGCATTGTATGAAACGCAATCATCTCATCATCACATCATCTCATCATCACATCAGCTAATCCCACTCGGCCGGCGTTGCAATTGTTTCCAAATGAATTAGCTTGGATTTGGTAAATAATCTGTATTTTTGTTCTTTTGAATGTTGCAATTTAATAGATGATTTTTAATATATTTATTACTGTTTTCTTGGTCTTGCTGAACGGGTTCTTCGTGGCGGCAGAATTTGCATTGGTGAAAGTGCGAATGTCGCAAATCGAACTATTGGCGCGGTCTGGCAGCCGAATGGCTCGCCTGACTCGGAATCTGATTACGCATTTGGACGAATACCTTTCGGCGACGCAGCTCGGCATCACTCTCGCTTCGCTTGGGCTGGGCTGGATCGGCGAACCGGTGGTGGCGGAGGCGATGATTGATGCCATGGCTTGGCTTTCGATCACTCTCCCGGCCGATTATGCCCACCAATTCGCACTGCCTGTGGCATTCGTTTTCATCACGATGATGCACATAATTTTCGGAGAGCTGGCGCCCAAAACGATGGCCATTCAAAAGCCTGAGCGTATTTCGCTCTATGTGTCGTATCCTCTGAAAACATTTTATATAATATTCAAACCATTTATTTGGCTGCTCAATTCCACGGCTAACCAGTTTGTCCGATTCCTCGGTTTCCACAGCATTAGCGAGGAACACACTTTGCATTCGGCGGAGGAATTGCGCTTCATTATCGAGGAAAGCTCGAAATCGGGCGCAATCGAACCGGACGAGAGGCAACTGATCGAAAACGTGTTCGATTTCGCCGATACGCCCATCAAGCAAGTGATGGTGCCACGTAGGAATATCGTCGCGTTGGACATCAATTCCGATGTGCATTCGGCCATTTTGAAATTCAAAGCCGAGGGCTATTCCCGCCTTCCCGTCTTCGATGGCTCGATCGACAATATCATCGGCGTGCTGTTCGCTAAGGATTTGTTGGGTATCGATATCGAACAGAATCTCCCTGTCAGGAGCTTCACGCGCGCGCCGCACTTCACTTCCGAAGGCGAAATGATAAGCAAGCTGCTTCAGGAAATGAGGCGGAAGAAAGTCCATTTCGCAGTAGTCTCGGACGAATTCGGCGGGACGGCCGGAATCGTTACGCTGGAGGATATTATCGAGGAAATCGTGGGCGAAATCCAAGACGAATACGACAACGAAACGCCCGCCGTCGTGCAGCACGAAGACGGATCGTTCGTTGCGAAGGCGCATTCGGCCATCGCCGATTTGAACGACTACCTGCCCGTACCGCTCGAGGGCGGCGAGGACTACGAAACGCTCGGCGGAATGATTAGCAGCATGACCGGCCGTATCCCCGAAATTAACGAAATAATCGAGACTGATAAATACCTTATAACCGTGCTTTCACGAACGAAACGCACACTCGAATCACTGAAAATTACACTAAAAGAGAATGACGAAATAAATGATGAAGAGATCTAAAAAAATCGAAAACGAAGCGCAACACGATAACTCAGTTGTTTACAGAAAGACCGTGCTCGAGTCCGGCCTGACTATCCTCAGCGAAGAGGTTCCGGCAGTCGAATCGTTTGCGCTCGGAGTAACGGCCAACGCCGGTTCGCGGGACGACGAAGAATCCCTCAGCGGATTGGCCCATTTCGTGGAGCATACTGCATTCCGCAGCACTCTCAAACGCTCTGCCAAACAGATTGCGCGCCAGTTCGAGGATCTCGGGGCCTACTCGAATGCCTTCACGACCAAGGACGTTACTTGCTATTACGTTCGGGCGCTCAGCGGGAAATTCTCGAAGATACTCGACATACTCATCGATTTGGCCGCGCATCCGGTTTTCGTCCAAAAGGACGTCGAGAAGGAGCGTTCCATTATTATCGAAGAAATTCGATCGTACGAAGACGATCCCGAGGAGCTGATTTTCGATTACGGCGACAAGTTGATATACAACGATGCCGGCCCATCGCTTCCTATAGCCGGATTCGTGGAATCGGTCGAAAAAATCAATTCCGAACACCTTATCGAATTTCATAAAAAATACTACGATCCTCGGAACATTATCATTTCCGTTGCGGGGAATATTCCCCACGACAGAATTGTCCGCGAGGTGTCCGATTTGTTTGACTTGGCCTCGAGCGGCGCGGTTTGCCATACGAAGCGTACGGGTATCGCTTACTCGCCGGACAACGTTACGGTCGAGAAGCCATTCCAGCAGGCGCATATCTTGCTTTGCCGCCAGGTGGAGGGCATGCAGAGCGAAGACCGCTACCCCTTGGCCGTGCTGAATATCTTGCTCGGAGACGGGTTCAGCTCTCGTCTGTACCAAAGGCTCCGCGAAAAACACGGGCTGGCCTATTCGGTGTATTCGTCTCTGCAAACCATGGCGGACGTGGGCGGGCTGTACGTCTATGCAGGAACGGACGAGAAGAATACCGCAAAAACTGAACGGCTGATCTATTCCGAGCTGGAAAAACTCTACGCCGACGGGATCACGAAAACCGAACTGAACCGCGCCAAAGAGCAGATTAAAAGTTCGACCATTATGGCGCTCGAAAGCATGTCCACACGTATGCAGTCATTGGCCAAATCGGAGTTCTGCTTGGGCGTCTATGAGGACATCGAGCGCACCAATGCCGAAATCGATGCCATCACGATGGACAGCGTGGACCGCACGATAAAGAAATATTTCAATCGCGACAGCTGGTGCAAAGTGCAGTTCAATCCTGAAGATTGATGAATAGGGTGGGGCAATTGCCTCAACGAATTGCTACCAGAAAAAGTATTATATTGCTAAGCAGAAAAAAAGCCACCCCGAAAAGGTGGCTTTTTTATTGGAATTTTGAAATTGTCAGCATATTGTCGGTATTGGAAATATCGAGATTTTGTAAATCTTTTCTATTCAAATACTTATCAATCTGGTTTTGTAGCGCATAGGGGAATCGAACCCCTGTTTCAGCCTTGAGAGGGCCGTGTCCTAACCGCTAGACGAATGCGCCGGCGAACACTAAACAGATTACAAATTTAATATATTTTTTGATAATTGCAAAATATTATTATGATTTATCAACTCTGTACCGAGATTGGTTCCGCAAATTGAAAGAAGCCCGACTAACATGCTTAGCCGGGCTTCGATATTGGTAGAGTGTGGCCGAATTTGGCCGATTTTTTTTACTGTTTCGTAAATCTCAAATATTGCGTTCTGCCGCCAATCTCCAAGCGGAGGAAATAAACTCCTGAGGCAATGCCTTGGGTGCCGATTCGAATCGACCTCGTGGGGCTGCCATCGCTCGGGCCGAAAGATACATTTGCGACCTCCGTGCCGAGCATATCCACAATCGAAATGCGCCCGCCATCCGTCGAATTTATGCGAACGAATAACTCATCTTCGACAGGATTGGGATAGATTGACGCAGAGCTGGCCAAAGGTTCGCTCTCCGCTTCGTTGTAGAAATATATCATATCGGACATTTCGGACTGACAGCCAAAATCGCTTATCACTCGGACTGAAATGCTGTCCTGAAGAGTGGGAGTGATGACCCGAGTCGTATCGCCCATGAACATTCCTTTTCTGAACCAATGGTTGCCATATTCTGCGCTCGAGGACAGTGTGTCGCCGCTTCGCGAAATTGTCGGGCGGGGCGGAATGGGGTGAATGACAACTCGTAGCCAAGCAGTATCTATGCAATGCGAAATCCTGTTTCTGACGATCAGAGTAACCAAGCCCGTATCGGCTGCCGGCCACAAAACGTCGCACATATCATTTGTTTGGCTAAGGATGGAGCCTTTTTCGACTGCCCACCAGCATTCCAGGTCGGGATCGGCAACAGAATATATTTCATCCGTGCCCTGGCAAACGAAACTCGGTCCATATATTTCTGCCTGGGGTTTCGGGAAGATTGTTACCAACACGGTATCGATATGAATGCTGTTCGTGGCGGTGTCGGTCATTTTCACGATAATCTTGCCGATGCCGGGTTCGCCCCAGAGCACTTCGATGAATCTGTAGTTGATTTGGTGCAACACGCCGCCCTCGATAGTCCAATCGTAGTGGAACTTGTCGTTCGTGATGGTAAAATATGTTTCGGTCGAATGTTCGCAGGCGAAGAGGTCGCCCATTTGCCCCGCGAATGGGTTCGGCCATTGAGCGATTCCGACGCCAAGCTCGAGGGATTTCGTGCAGAGTGATTCTTTGTTTATTTGAGTAACTTTCACCACGCCGCCGCTGGCGAAGTCCCAGCGAATGAACGCGGAGCTGTCGGTCGTACGAAGTATGAAGCCACCGGTAACTTGCCAAGTGTTTTCATTGTATTGTGACGTTGGGACAGAGTACTCATAGACTTCGCCTGAAAACACTCTTGTGGGGCCGTGAATTTCTGTGATCTGCGGGAAATTACGGACGCGAAGTGTTTGCGAAGATGAATCCACACAACCGCTGAAGGTCGTAACTCTGTGCCTAACCGTGTAATCCCCTGTGGCAGTATAAACGTGCTGGGCGTGTAGCCCGGTCGCCGTTGCGCCATCGCCGAAATCCCATTCCACCAATTCGATAGCGTCGGAAATTACTGTTGAGTTGTCAAAGAAATCTACGGCGGCCAAATCGCAAGGAAGATTTGATTTGTTGAACTCTGCGTGGACTTTTGCAAATTGTAGTTTGTATTCGGTCGAATCGATGTTCCCATCAGCAAATAAAACCCGCAGCTTGACAAGGTAGTCGCGGGCAATGCCGTAAACATGCACCGGGTCGGATGCGCTCGACGTGCCTCCATCGCCGAAATCCCAGAAGTATTCGGCAATTGCCGAAGGGGTGGAATTGACATGGAAATGGAACTCGTGGCTGCCGCATGGCACCGGATCGATACTGATTGTAAATGGGTTCAGATTGACGCCTACCACATATCCATAGCTATCAGCAGTTCCAAATCCATATGCGTAAGCGAAGAATCCCGAATCGGAAGTGGTTTGGATTCTGTTAGCCCCCGAAGGTACTTGGACGGTGGCCGTGGAATAGGACGTATCGATCGCCAGAGGCGTAAAATATCTAAATAAACTACTATCATTCAAAGTAATCTTACTGGCTTCCGACGATGGAACAACCACGTTGAGATAACTGTTAGTGATTGTGAGCTTCTGATAAGCGTGGAATGTGATATCCTTCCTTTTTTGACGAACAGGATTAATCATAACCATGAAAGGATCCGACGAGTAATTTCCGTCATATCCTTTGCTGGTGCAGAAAAGAGCCACACTGATTGGCTTGTCTGACGTAATCTTCGATGCGCCCACAATAATTGTATCTTTATACTGCCTTGAAGCAATGTTCGCAAAGAAAACACCGTTTATGAAAACATTTGTGTTGTCGTCCAATGCCACAATTCTGTACACATCGCCGCGAGTTTTGGTTGCGAGTGGAACCGTTACAAATGTTTTGCCCCACGATTCGGTCGGATACATTTGCTCGACTAAATGATTGCAGGTTCCGCGATCGGGCGGCACGAAGGTGCACGAATTACCTGCGAATAAGGAGAAATTCTTACGGTTGCCACTCGTAACCAGCGTACCCGTTAGCGAATTGATAGATTTAACCTGATACACTTGCCCTTGGTTAAGCATAATATTCAATTCGCCTCCGGCAGGAAACCCACTTTCAAGATTTGCTGTCGGGTTTATTGTTATCGCTGTGTTGTCTTCGTTGGCCACTATCAGAAATTCTGAATAAAACAAAGGGACGTAGTCTGTAATTATATAATTGTATCCAACTGAAGACGAAGGCAAGACAATTGACCCGTCAGTCGTATAGTTCTGGTAATTCAAAAAGTTAACATTCACCGGTGCGTCCGAAGTAACATGGATCCCCCTGCCGGAGATAACTTCCGAACTGTAAAAGGTTACCGAGTCCCGAGGAATCACAACCTGAACCGTGTGATTCGCCTCGACCGTGAAGGGCATTGACCAATTTTTAAGCGGCATCGAGATTTGTCCGCTCGCGTTATCCTTCGAACTAATGGTTACAGTGTACTCCGGTCGTGACCATTTTGTTGAATCATTCATCATAAATCCGAGCCAGAAATCAGTGCCTTCGGAGGTTTTCTGTGCGAAGAGCGTCGCACTTGAGCTTGCAACGAGAATACCAATGAACACCGATGAAACGAGCGCTTTGATAAATGCGTATGGACTTTCCATTTCTTTATCCCTTCATGTGTAATTGATAAAACTGAATAGCCATTTTATAATATAAGGAAAAATGAATTCCTGTTAATCTTTCCTTTCGTCATTGCTCTGCCTTTGAAAAATAAAGTGGCCGCCGCCACCTTATTGCTTAGTAAATCTCAAGTGTTGAGTTCTGCCGCCAATCTCCAAGCGGAGGAAATAAACTCCTGAGGCAATGCCTTGGGTGCCGATTCGAATCGACCTCGTGGGGCTGCCATCGCTCGGGCCGAAAGATACATTTGCGACCTCCGTGCCGAGCATATCCACAATCGAAATGCGCCCGCCATCCGTCGAATTTATGCGAACGAATAACTCATCTTCGACAGGATTGGGATAGATTGACGCAGAGCTGGCCAAAGGTTCGCTCTCCGCTTCGTTGTAGAAATATATCATATCGGACATTTCGGACTGACAGCCAAAATCGCTTATCACTCGGACTGAAATGCTGTCCTGAAGAGTGGGAGTGATGACCCGAGTCGTATCGCCCATGAATTTTCCTCTCCTGAACCAATGGTTGCCATATTCTGCGCTCGAGGACAGTGTGTCGCCGCTACGCGAAATTGTCGGGCGGGGCGGAATTGGATGAATAACAACGCGGAGCCAAGCAGTATCTATGCAATGCGATACTCTGTTCCTGACGATCAACGTAACCAACCCCGTATCCGTTGCGGGCCAAATCACGCGGCACGAATCATTTGTTTGGCTAAGGATGGAGCCTTTTTCGACAGCCCACCAGCATTCCAAGTCGGTGTCGTCGGTCCAATAAGTTGCATCGTCGCCTTCGCAAACCGATTCCGGCCCGTGAATAACTGCCTGGGGCTTCGGGAAGATTGTTACCAACACGGTATCGATATGAATGCTGTTCGTGGCGGTGTCGGTCATTTTCACGATAATCTTGCCGATGCCGGGTTCGCCCCAGAGCACTTCGATGAATCTGTAGTTGATTTGGTGCAACACGCCGCCCTCGATAGTCCAATCGTAGTGGAACTTGTCGTTCGTGATGGTAAAATATGTTTCGGTCGAATGTTCGCAGGCGAAGAGGTCGCCCATTTGCCCCGCGAATGGGTTCGGCCATTGAGCGATTCCGACGCCAAGCTCGAGGGATTTCGTGCAGAGTGATTCTTTGTTTATTTGAGTAACTTTCACCACGCCGCCGCTGGCGAAGTCCCAGCGAATGAACGCGGAGCTGTCGGTCGTGCGAAGTATGAAACCGCCAGACACTTGCCAGACGTTTTCGCAGTTCGTCGGCGTCGGTACCGAGTACTCATAGACTTCGCCTGTGAACACTCGCGTGGGGCCGTGAATTTCCGTGATTTGGGGCAGGCTGCGGATGGTAATTATTTGCGAAGAAGTATCGACGCAGCCCAATTGGGTCGTTACTCTTTGTTTTATCCAATACGATCCTGGTAACAAATAGGTGTGTAGGGCATGGCTTCCTGTTGCGCTTGAGTTGTCCCCGAAATCCCACTCCACGAGGGCGATCGAATCGGCTGTAACAATCGAGCGGTCTGTGCAATCAATCTGTTTATTCTCGCATGGCGAACCGATGGCTGCGAACTTGGCATCCACGCCGGGGAATTGCAGAACCAGCGAGTCCGAGTCTGTATCTCCAGTGTTGAAAACTATGTGTAGCGAAACTGCATAATCTTGGGCAATTGCGTACGTATGGGCCGGAGCGGCTTCCGTCGAGGTCGTTCCGTCGCCAAAGTCCCAAAGATAGGACGCAATTTCACCCGAGTCCGAAAATACATGGAAATGGCGCTCGAGCGCTCCGCAGGGCACTGTATCAACTTCGATATCGAACGGGTATGAATACACTCCGGGCACATACCCATAGCTGTCGGCATCGCCCAAGCCGTAAAGGTATGCAAAGAACCCGGTATTTGCCGTTGAGAATAATCGGTTTACGCCCGAATCAACAGGGATCTGGGCGTATGAATACATGGGATCCGCCGGGACAGAGTTGAAATAAGTGCTTATATCGTTCCCGTTAAGTTGCAATAGTCCAACCGATTCCGTATATGTAACCACGTTCACGTAGGATTGGGTAATTGTTTCATTTTTAAGGGCGAAGAAAGTTAAGTCCTTTCTTTTCTGCCTGACCGGATGGATGATAACCATAAACGGATCCGAAAGGACAGAGTCGTAATCGGTTCCAGTGCAGAAAAGCGTAACGCAGATCGGCTTGGAAGATGTGATTTTCGCCGGGCCTTGGACGATCGTATCGATGAATTTCCGAGCCATTAAATTGGCCATCACCACTCCGTTGATTCTGATTTCGGTGTTGTCGTCCTTGGTAACGAATCTGTATATATCGCCGCCGGTTTTGGTTGCAATCGGGACGGTAACGAACGAACTGCCCCAGGCCTCCGTCGGGAACATCTGTTCGACTATGTGGTCGCAGGCCCAGACATCGCGTGGGATGAATGCGCATTGATCGCCGGAAAAGACCGCAATTTTCTTGTTGTCGAGACTGGAAACAAGTGTGCCGGAAAGCGACGATTTAGATTTTACTTGGTATATTTGCCCTCTGTTCAGCGTAATATAAATCTCGCTGCCGGCCGGTTCTCCGCCCAATAGATTTGCTGTTGGATTTATCGTGAGCATTGTGCTGTCTTCGGTGGCCACCACCAAGAACTCTGCATTGTCAATTGGAGAGTAGTCACTAATAATGTAATTAGTACCTAAAGATGCAAACGGTAGGACGACCGTCCCATCGGTGGAATGAAGGTGAATATTCATTATGTAGCAATTCACTGGGACGTCTGAAGTGAGATGGATGCCCTTATCGAGCGCGACGCTAAAGCCTCCGATTAATGCAAAATCGTAGGGCACCTCAATTTCTGTGGAAGAATTGGCCGAAACCGAAAAATTAACAAACCACCCATAGGCTGGCAAAGATATTTCGCAATTCGCATCTGTTTTGGACGATACCATCACCAAGTATTTTGCCTCTCCGTAATAATTGTCCATGAATCCAAACCAAAAATCTGTGCCTTCGGAGGACTTCTGCGCGAAGAGTGCGTTGGAAGACATAAAAAAGGATAGAAAAAAAAGAAGAAAAGCTGTTCGAACTTTGGCGATTTTTAAGTATTGACTAATCATAAACCCTCCGAAATTGTTGGGCACTGCCCCAAAACTGTCAGGGCAGCTAAATTATAACAAGAATGAATCATTATTGATTAGGAAAGAACTTTGGCAAAGCAATTGAAGTATTGAAAGGGTGCGGGCTGTGGGCGGCAAATCGAAGTTGCTTAAATCATTGAAATCCAATGGCCACCGCAGACCCGATGAAAAGAACACGGAAAAATTGATCATATATATACAATATAGATGGCTAATACTAATCAAATAGCGTTATTGAACAATCCGACAATCGCCAAGCTAAGGAAAAACGCCGAGCCTGCGACCAAGCACGCCAGCGAATTTGCAATGGCGATGGGATTGCTAATGATTATCGCACTGCTGATTGTCCCGCTGCCGTCGTTCATGCTCGATGGCTTGCTTGCGGTCAATATTGCCGCATCGCTTCTGATTCTGCTCGTGGCGGTGTATATCACTCGTCCGCTCGAGTTCTCCGTTTTCCCGACGATACTGCTGATCACCACTTTGTTCCGATTGGGTCTGAACGTGGCCTCCACTCGGCTCATACTCGGAGAGGGCTACGCCGGCGAAATCATCAACGCATTCGGCAGTTTTGTCATCAAGGGCAATTACATAGTCGGCTTGATTATTTTCATCATCCTGATGGTTATCAATTTTGTCGTCGTCATCAAGGGTTCGACTCGTATCGCCGAGGTGGCGGCGCGATTCACCTTGGACGCCCTGCCTGGCAAGCAAATGAGTATCGATGCCGACCTGAACGCCGGCTACATCGACGAGCAGACAGCGCGCCAACGGCGGTCCGACCTGACGAGGGAATCCGACTTCTATGGGGCGATGGACGGCGCCTCGAAGTTCATTCGAGGAGATGCCATTGCGGGCCTCGTGATCACGGGAATCAATATCCTGGGCGGGTTCATCATCGGAATGGCCCAGCGCGGGCTGCCCTTCACAGAATCGATTTCGCTCTATACGATGCTGACCATTGGCGATGGCCTCGTCTCGCAAATACCGGCCCTGTTGGTTTCGGTGGCTGCCGGTATGGTCGTTACCCGTTCGGCCGCGACGGACAAGTTAGACAAGGAAATGAGCAAGCAATTCACATCCAAACCGGTCGCATTGGCGGCTGCGACTGCTGCTCTGCTGTTCTTTGCCGTGATGCCCGGGATGCCGACGATTCCTTTCTTGCTACTTTCCACTCTGACCGGATCGATTACTTTCTTCAAGATTAAAAACACAAAGAAAGAAAAAGAACGCGAGATCCAAGCGGAATTGCTCAAAGCGGACGCTCCGGCCAAAGTGGAGGAAAGGCCCGTCGAGGAGCTGCTGCGCGTGGACCCTGTCGAAATCGAGCTGGGCTACAGCCTGATTGCGCTCGTGGACGAAACCCAAGGCGGAGACGTCTTCAAACGAATTACGAACGTCCGCCGCCAATTAGCCGTCGAGCTTGGAATCATCCTGCCACCGGTGCGCGTTCGGGACAATTTGCAGCTCGAACCCGAGGAATATGTTATCAAAATCCGCGGAAATGAACTGGCCAGGAATATCATCCATCCGAACATGTACCTGGCGATGAATCCCGGCACTGCCGAAGGCGATTTGCGGGGTATCAAAGTAACTGAACCCGTATTTGGGCTGCCAGCCACTTGGATCAGTATCTCCGAAAGGGAAAATGCCGAAATTCAGGGCTATACCGTCGTCGAATCGGCCACAGTCCTAACCACGCACCTTACGGAATTGCTCCGCAGGAATGCCGACAAACTGCTCACGCGGCAAGACGTGAAACAGCTAACGGAGAACCTGAAAGACGACTATCCCGCACTGCTCGAAGAGTTCACGCCGGACAACTTGCCCATCTCGACGCTCCAGAAAGTGCTCCAGAACTTGCTTCGCGAAGGGATTCCAGTCCGAGACCTGCCGATGATTATGGAATCGCTCCTGGAATACTGCAAGGTTACGAAAAATGTCGATGTACTCACTGAATACGTTCGGCACAACCTTTCGGAAACCATCAAGAAGCAATACCAAGACTCGAACGGCGTCATTCACGCAATATCGATCGACCCGCAACTCGAAAGGCTGATGACCACTGCGCTCCAGGCCAATAACCAGAATGCACAGTCGGCCACGCTCGGGCTGCCCCACGAGCAAATCAAAGCCGTGAACGCCAGCCTGTCGCAGGCAATCGACGACATAACACTATCCGGCTACCTGCCCGTTGTCATCTGCTCGGCGCAGGTTCGTCCCTATTTCTACCGAATGGTGCACACGCAGTACCCGATGGTCAGCGCCATCAGCTACACTGAGCTGCCCGCCGATACCGACGTGGAAGTGCTGGCAAGCGTTAGTATCCAATAAAGTAGAGACAAGGCATGCCTTGTCTCTACAAAATAAAAATACAGTGGGGCAAGCCCCACTGCTTCCAGTAAATTCCATTTCAACAGCCTCTTTAGTATTAGTCATATTTTCAAAGAACAATAGTCTTTATCTTTCAATAATTAGTTTCGTGCGGTAGGTTTCCGTGCCGAGCGTTACGCTCACGAAATAGATGCCGCTCGCCAGGGCGGAGACGTCCACCGGCAAGCTCTGAATGCCAATACTGGAGAGTTCCTTTTCTGCTCTGAAAACTGTGATGCCTGTTAGCTCTGCGATTGAGACTGTCGCTCGGCAGGCATTGGGAGCGAAGAACCGCAGATTGACTTCCGAAGATGCCGGATTGGGGCTGGCTTCGATTCGATGGCTCTCGCCCAAACCAAGGTCTTCGGCAGGATTGTAGTATTCATCCGAGAACATCGATATGCAGCCCGCAGTGTCCTCGACGGTAACCGTGTAGAAACCACCATCAAGGATTTTAGAGCTTTGGTAAATCGGGGAAGTGGCGCCCTCGATCGGAGTTGTGAAAAGGTACCATTGGTACTTGAAATTGCCTTCGGTGGCGCTAAGAGTCGTATCGTTAATGCGAGTGATCGATGGCTTGGCGGGAATATCCCTAACATAGATCCATTTCTCGACTGTGTCGGAATACATGCGCGTTGTGTCGGAATACCCGATCAGCTTCAGGCAGTGGTAGCCAGTGTCGTAAATGGCTAATCTTGCGATCGGCGAATCATGGAAAGTGAGCAGCGTGGTGGAGGTGTCGTTCAACCACAACAACGGCATTTCTGTATATAACAGGTTCGAGGTGTTCAGTTCAAACATTTGGCCAATGCAAGCACTGCTATCGCCGATAATATCTCGGGCGCGGCAGTAGAGGACTTTTTTTGCCCCCATTGTAATGTACTTTTTGTCTGAATTGATTTGAACGATCGGATATGAACGGTCGTAAAGTATAAGCATTTTCTTGCGGTCATACGCCCCGACGATACTTGCCGACGTAGTGCCATCGCCATTTTCGAGAGTTGAGTAATCCTTGACTTTGGCGTCCACTCGGATGGTTCTGAACATCCCACCGTAATAATAAACCTCGCAATTGCCTCCCGTTGGGATTCCTTGGTGTTCGATTTGTGCAACGAAGTCGTTTCCGATGAACTGCACTGAATCGGATGACAATGATTTTATGTCGAAATGCCCTTCGTTGGGCGTCAGCTTGAAAAGTCCATATGTACCTATTGAATAGATCGCCCCATCGGGGCCTATGGCGGCGGATTTTTGCCTGCCGGAGTTGGGCGTGGGCAATGGGCGCCAGGTCTTGCCGCTGTCGCAGGTGATAAAGCTTGTGTTGGCAGAGAAGGCATACCAAGTGTTTCCGAATACTTGCACGCCCGGTTCCGCTGTGGTGTACATGCACAGATACGCTGTTTTTTTCTTGGTTTTAATGTTGTATTTAGAAATGTATGAACCGATGTCGATGAGCAATTCATCGTTGCCAATGTCTGCCATTCTGTTAATTTCCTTCATCGATGCGTCCAAAGTCGAGAAGGTTTCTGTTTGCGGGTCGAAGCACATAATACCATCAATACTATTGCAATAAGCGACTTTCCCCGAGCCGAGAATGCAGGCAGACAAGTTCTGGGATTTTTCCTGGTAATTTAAACGTGTCCTCTTCCAATTGCGCCCGCAATCGGTGGTCCAAATGATAACCGAATCCGTAACGCGGAAGTATCGGCCGGAGAAATCCTTGGCGACCCGCGATTCAAAGTAGTATCCAATCGAGTCTGCGACCGGTGTCCAGCTCTGGCCGCCATCGCGACTGAAGAACAGAGTGTCGTTGAATTCGGTAACGACCGTATCAGCATCTGGCGAAAGGAAGGTGTAATTACTGCAACCGTACTTTGGCCTCGTGACCTTAAAGGAGTCGGCAGATAACATTTCGACCATTTCTTTGTATCCATTGTGTGCGATTACTTTTTCCGCCGAGGCTTGGACGTAATATTGCGATTTCGGAGGAAGCCCAGTTACACATTTTTTCCAAATAGCGCTGCCCTTTCGCAGGCAAAGCAATTCCTTGCTAAAGGTTCCCACGAACATATCGCCATTTTGTGCGATATAGAAGGTGTTTGCTTCTATTGGCAACTTTGTTGAATCGACGCAAGTCCACGAGGACCCATCGAAAGAGTACTTGGTGAGCAATGAATCCGAGGTCGATAGCACTTTAAGCGTTCCATCGTCGGCGAACCTGAGTATAAAATTTGAAGGTTTGTTGTCGATTACATTTTGCCACGTTAGCCCATAATCGTGCGAACAGAAGACAGACCTTCCGAGCATCAAGGCGATTTGGCCGGAATTGCCAATGGCGATCGGAATTGTGTAATCGAGAAGAATGTTGGATATTTTAGCGCTTTTTGTCCATTCGCCGCCGAGTTTGTCGGAGAGCCAGACGTTGCAATTTGTGTCCAAAGCGATGAACCCGCCGTATGGGAGCAACCGGACATTCGACACCGGGAAAGTAACGGAATGGACTTCGGTAGCGCCGACTATATTTTTAAAAATGCAAATGTTCTTGCCATCAAGGTAGCCCAAGCGTCCGTCGGGCATGACGAACTGATTGTAGCTGTATGGTGCTATTTCTGTTAGCAATGGCTCCCATGATTGGCCGGCGTCAGAGCTGTGCAATAACAAATCGCCGGCAGATAAATAGATTTGTGCTTTGCCGTCTGTGGCCGCTCCCCAGATGGTGTTGCTGTTGCTCTGAGTAACGTTTGCCCAGCTGTTCCCCGAATCGGTCGATAGGAAAGCATCCCCGCCGTTGTAGATAAGAAGTTTACCGTTATCAAACTCGAGAAAATCGCTAACTTCAATTTCCCTGGGTATAGAATATTCCTCGTATGAAAAAAGGGCTTTCTCGGAGTAGCAAAGCGCCGAGAGCATGAAAAAAAAGAGTAGAATCAACCGTTTCATATAATTATCCTGTCGAAATGTTGAATTTTCAATAAATACATTGGTGCCAAGAATAATAACCAATTTGTAAGGGTTTTGTTACATATAATATTTTGCTCATTGCTATACTTAGTGGGTGATTGAATACTCACATATCAGTAAAATGGTTTCTTAAGAGGCTGTTGGAACAGTAAAGAATCTGAAACAATGGGTATCAACCCATTGCATACATCGTGGTAACTCATTGAAATATCAGCAATTCCCCAACCCCCTTTTTCTAAGGGGGCTGAAGAACGGTTTGCGCTAATACATTGATAATATTGGAGATATAGCTTGTTTCGAACCCACGGGTTAACCTGTGGGATGGCTGATCAATACTTTTTCTAATGTATCGCGTAGCGATTTAACTTTGGTAGAAATAGAATGAGTGGGGTTATTGGCTATCCCGTAGGGATTAAATTCTAAATCTTTATATTTGTACTTTTGATTTATCATTCCCACTCGAGCGGAATATGCTTTTGTCTCAACCAGTTAATTGTATCAAATAGCATTTAAAGATTCAGTTCATTACAGAGAAAGCACTACAATATCCTTTGTTAATTTATCTCGGAAAATCCGAGAATTTAACCTCTACGATGTAAGTAAACTATTGAAGATTCGGCCACCTACCATAATTTAACCGCTACGCGGTAATTTTAATACCCCAATTTTTCTTGCAGTCTCATAATGGTATGTGGTATTGTACCCACACAAAACAGCGAAGAGGCATAATAATAATGTTCGTACTATCACAGTTCATTTGTTTACCGTGATCTGATGAACAATTGACGGGAAATAATTCGTGATGTTGAAAAAAAAATCACAATGAGAAAAAATTCACTTGCATCATGTTTTTAAATTAAGTAAATTTGTATCGATAAAAATTTACCGATAAAATAATACCGGTAAATGAATAACGAAACTGTTTTTGAGGTTGATTATGGAAAACGAAATTGTGCATATCCCGGAACCGACGCTGCGCCGATTGGTTCGATACTTGCATTTCCTTCAGAAACAAACCGATCGCGATTCCAAAATGGTCTCGAGCACTATAATTGCTGAGCATTTGAATCTCGATTCAGTACAGGTGCGCAAAGACCTCCAATACACCCGCTTGCCCGGAAGGCCCAAAACGGGATGGATCATCGACGAACTTATTTCGGCAATCGAGAACACTCTCGGCTGGAATAATTTCAACGATGCCTTCCTCGTCGGTGCGGGCCAATTGGGAGCCACTTTGCTCGGCTACGAAGGATTTAGGAACTATGGATTCAATTTCGTTGCGGCATTCGACGTTTCGCCGAAAATCATCGGGAAATCGATTAACGGAATACAAGTGCTTCCGGTGGATAAAATAGTTGACCTCGCACGCCGTATGCACACGCACATCGGCGTCTTGACCGTGCCGGCCGAAGCCGCGCAGGAAGCAGCCAATCTGCTCATCGATGGAGGCATACTTGCAATCTGGAATTTCTCCCCGTCGCAAATCGAAGTGCCCGAACACATTATCGTCGTCAATGCACAGTTTTCGCAGGATATCGCAGTCATTGCGAACAAACTGTCTGTTTCGTTAAAGTCAAAACTTGGTGTTTAATTAAAAGGATAAAACCGTATGTGTAGAACAAATGGGAACGGCTCCGGTCTGATGGTGAGGAAATTCGAAAAGGTATGCGAAATCCTCGAGAAATACGCCTACGACCCGTCGAAGCTCATTCCGATACTTCAAGCTACTCAGGAAGAATACCGTTATCTTCCCGAGGAAATTCTTACCTTCATCGCCTCTTCGCTCGATATTTCGCCCGCAAGAGTCTATGGAGTTGCCACATTCTATGCCCACTTCGCGCTCGAACCGAAGGGTAAATATATAATCAAAGTTTGCGACGGAACCGCTTGCCACGTCAAGAATTCGGTCCCGATCATCGAAGCAATCATGCAGAAGCTCCATCTGAACGAAGATAAACACACCACAGACGACATGCTCTTCACGCTCGAAACTGTTTCGTGCCTCGGCGCATGCGGCCTGGCTCCGGTCGTGGTCATTAACGAAGAAGTCCATTCGATGATGACACCCTCCAAAACTGTGAAAATTGTCGAAAAAATTATGGAATCGGAAAAGGAGCTTAGCAATGTTGAATAAAGTCATTAACTTAGATAGAATCAAACAGGACTACCTGAAACAAAGCCAATCCGTACAGCGCCGCATCACGGTCTGTGGCGGCACGGGCTGCGTCGCAAATGGCGCGCTCAAAGTTGTGGCGGCTTTCCAAAAAATTATCGCCGAAAAGGGCTTGGAAGTGATCGTCGAACTGAAAGAAGAAGAACACAAACCGCAGAATGTGATGATTTCCGAGAGCGGTTGCCAGGGCTTCTGCCAGATGGGCCCCACCGTTACGATCGATCCCGACGACATACTCTACATGAGAGTGGCCGAGGGCGACGTCCAAGAAATCGTCGATACCACTCTGCTCGGCGGCGAAATCATCGATCGCCTGCTGTTCCGCGACCCCAAAAACGGCAAACACTGCCGCGGCGAACATGAAATAGATTTCTATACCAAGCAAAACCGCGTCGTACTCGGTGCCTGCGGCCATATTAACCCGAACGACATTAACGAATACATTGCCCACGACGGCTACTTTGCCGCCATGAAGGCATACATGGAGATGACCCCCGAAGACATCTGCAAGTCAATTACTGCTTCGGGCCTTCGCGGCCGCGGCGGTGGCGGATTCCCCACCGGAAGGAAATGGGAACTGACACGTATCCAGCCCGGCAATAAAAAATATGTGATCTGCAACGGCGACGAAGGCGATCCGGGTGCATTCATGGACCGCAGCGTCATGGAGGGCAATCCCCACGCCGTCATCGAGGGCATGATGATTGCAGCCAAAGCTATCGGCGCCAACGAAGGCTTTGTCTATGTCCGTATGGAATACCCGTTCGCTGTCCGCAGACTCAAAAAAGCAGTCGAAGACGCCGAAAAGAATGGCTTGCTCGGCGACAATATCTTCGGTTCGGGCTACAGTTTCCGCATGAACGTTATGGAGGGCGCGGGCGCATTCGTTTGCGGCGAGGAAACCGCATTGATCAGCTCGATCGAGGGCAAACGCGGCATGCCCATGCCCAAGCCACCGTTCCCCGCGCAATCGGGCCTCTTCGGCAAACCGACCGTTATCAACAACGTCGAAACGCTTGCCAGCATTCCTTACATTATCCGTAATGGATTCATGAAATACCGCTCGGTCGGTACGGAATCCTCGCCCGGCACGAAAACATTTGCGCTCACGGGCCACGTGGCCAATACGGGCCTCATCGAAGTACCATTCGGCACCACTCTCCGCGAAATCGTTTTCGATATCGGCGGCGGATTGGTCAACGAAAAGGGTAAATCCATCCCCGACTGTTTCAAAGCAGTCCAAATCGGCGGGCCTTCGGGCGGCTGCCTCACGGAAAAACATTTGGATATGCCTTTGGAATTCGATTCGCTTCTGAAAATCGGCGCAATGGTTGGTTCCGGCGGCCTCGTCGTGATGAACCAAGAGACATGTATGGTGCAGATTGCACGCTATTTCATGCAATTCACACAAAACGAATCCTGCGGCAAATGCGTTCTCTGCCGCGAGGGTACCAAACAAATGCTTGCATTGCTCGACGACATTATCGAGGGCCGCGCCACTATGGACACGCTCGAATTGCTCGAATCGCTCGCGAAAGCCGTGAAACTCGGTTCGCTCTGCGGCCTTGGGAAAACAGCCCCGAACCCCGTGCTTTCCACCTTGGCTAACTTCCGCGAGGAATACCTTGCGCACATCCAGCAGAAACGCTGCCCGGCCAAGAAATGCAAAGCCCTCACGCCACCGGAAATCGATTACGATAAATGCGTCGGATGTATGCTTTGCGTGAAGCAATGCCCCGTCGGAGCAATTTCTGGCGAACTCCGCAAAGTGCACGAAATCGACGTGGACAAGTGCATCAAATGCGGCGCTTGCAAATCAGTATGCAAAATGAACGCTATCATGGGAGTATGATGAAAGATGATATTAATCGAAATAAATAATAATAGATTCTTTATAAATTAATTTCAACATACTTTAGGAAATAAAATGAAACATATAATTATAGATGGTAAATCAGTTCCTTTTGAGAATGAAAGAAACGTACTCGAAGTGATTCGTGCTGCCAAGATAGATATTCCCACATTTTGCTACCATTCCGAGCTGAGCGTCTATGGCGCATGCCGCCTTTGCATTTGCGAAATCGAAGGCCGCGGCGTGCAGGCCACCTGCTCCATCGTGCCCGAGGACGGGATGGTGGTCCGCACGAACACTGCGCAAATCCGCGAAATGCGCAAAATCACTATTGAATTGCTTCTGGCCAGCTACGACCACAATTGCCCCACTTGCGCAAAGAACTCTTCGTGCAAGCTCCAAGAAATCGCCTACCGTTTGGGCGTGAACAAAATTCGCTTCCACAAATCCGATCGCGTGCTGCCCATCGACGAATCGTCGCCGGCCATCGTCCGCGACCCGAATAAATGTATCCTCTGCGGCGATTGCGTCCGCGCTTGCAACGAAATCCAAGGCATCGGCGCCATCGATTTCACTTCCCGCGGTGCGCACGTAACAGTCCAACCGGCCTTCTCGAAAGGTATCTCGAAAGTGGATTGCATCGATTGCGGCCAATGCGCCCGCGTCTGCCCCACCGGCGCCATCGTGCCGAAATCGGACGTGGCCCACGTTTGGAAAATGATCGACAATCCGACGAAAAAGGTTGTCGCGCAGATTGCTCCGGCAGTGCGCGTGGCCATCGGCGAAGCATTCGGACTCGAACCCGGAACAGTTCTGATCGGCCAAATCGTGGCCGCGCTGAAACTGATCGGATTCGACAAAGTGTTCGATACAGGCTTTTCGGCAGACCTTACGGTGGTCGAGGAAGGCACAGAATTCATCGAGCGCAAAATGAAAGGCGAAAACCTGCCGCAGTTCACATCGTGCTGCCCGGGTTGGGTGAAATACGTCGAGCAATACTATCCGGAATTGCTCCCGAACCTTTCGACCTGCCGCTCGCCCCAGCAAATGTTCGGATCGGTGGCCAAGCGCACACTGCCCGAAGAATTGAAATGCAAGAAAGAAGATTTGATCGTTGTATCAATTATGCCCTGCACCGCTAAGAAATTCGAAGCAAATCGCGAAGAATTCTCGGCAAATGGAATAAAAGACGTTGACTATGTGATTACGACCCAAGAATTGGCAATTATGATTAAAGAAGCAGGTATTAGATTTGCAGATTTAATGCCGGAATCTTTGGATATGCCTTTGGGTTTCAAAACCGGTGCAGGCATTATTTTTGGCGCCTCGGGCGGCGTGAGCGAAGCAGTTTTGCGCTTTGCTTACGAGAAAATCAAAGGCGAGAAACTCGACTTCGTGGACTTCAAAGAGGTGCGCGGACTCGAAGGCGTACGCACTGCCGAAATCAAAATCGACGAGACCACAGTGCGCCTTGCAATCGTCCACAGCCTGAAGAACGCCAAGAAACTGATCGAAGACGTCAAAGCAGGCCGCGCCAACTACGATATCGTGGAGGTTATGTCCTGCCCGGGCGGTTGCATCGGCGGAGCCGGCCAACCTGTCTATTACGACGAAGACGTGAAGGAACGCCGCCAACGCGGTATCTACGCAGCCGACAAAATGATGCAGCTCCACAAATCCCAAGAGAACCCATATGTGGCGAAGCTCTATGCAGACCACTTGGGCGAAGTGGGCGGCCACAATGCACACGAGACGCTCCACACCGAGTACCGCCGCCGCCGCAGAATCGAGTTGGAAGACATGACACTCGTCGAGGGCGAGGAAAACAAAGTAAAAATCAATGTTTGCCTCGGCACGAGTTGCTTCGTGAAGGGTTCGCAAACCATACTGAAAAAAGTGATGAACTACGTCGGAGAGCAAGGCCTTTCAAGCGACGTGAAGATCAAAGCCAGCTTCTGCATGGAGAATTGCGACAACGGCCCCACGGTAACCGTCGGCGGAAAAATAATGCACAAGTGCACTTATTCGTCTGTAATCGAAGAGTTGGAAAAAGAGCTTTCCGGCATCAAAAATAAGTAATTAACATAGATAACTTGCCCTTCTTTTCCGCACTTATTCGAGGGTTGAGGGGAAGGGCAGGTATTAAAAGGTTGTTTTCAAAATCGAGCGGGAGATGGCTATGACACCGGCAGCCTACAGGTCGAACCAAATAGTATTTACGAACAAAGCGAAATGCCTCGATTGCAATCGCTGCGTGCGTGTGTGCCCCGTCAAGGCAATAAAGATGAAGGACGGACAGGCCCAGGTGGATCCCGACCGCTGCGTCGTCTGCGGCACTTGCATTCGCGAATGCCCGCAGAAGGCCAAAACCTACCGCAACGATTTGGAATCGGTCAAAGAATTAATTGCTTCCGGGAAAAGGGTAGCCGTGGCCATTGCGCCATCGTTTGCCGTGGTTTTCGACGGTTGGCGGGCGAAGAAAATTCCGTCCGTGCTTCGCTCATTGGGCTTTGCTTACGTTGCCGAAACGGCATTCACTGCGGCCCAAGTCTCCGTTGCCACGAAGGAATTCGCCGAGGGCAACAGCGGAATGGCTGTGCTCGGCAGTTCGTGCCCGGCCTTCGTGAATCTGATCGAGAAATACCATCCCTCATTTGTTAAAAATTTGGCTCCCGTGTGTTCGCCGATGATCGCCACAGCAAAGACGATCCGCCGGAAATTCGCACAGGACGCCGAAGTAGTTTTCATCGGACCCTGTACGGCCAAGAAATACGAAGCCGAAAGGAAAGCAAACAAGCAATTTATTGCCGCTGCTCTCACTTTCGAGGAATTGACAGAATGGATTAGCGAATCGAAGATCGACATTGCAAAATGCGAGGACAGCGACTTCGACCTGGCGCCTTCTGCCGACGAAAAGCTCTTTGCTCTTTCCGGCGGAATGTACAAGGCAGGAAATATGGAATACGGTTCGTTTACGCAGAGCCACGTGGCCGTAACGGGGTACGATGAAATTATTGAAGTGATTGACGATCTGTGCGCCACGCGCCACAAACTGCTCGCCGAACCGCTCTTCTGCAAGTTCGGCTGCATCAACGGCCCGGCTGTTTGCTCGACGGATCCGGTCTTTGCCCGCAAAAGAAACTTAATCGATTATGCC
Source organism: uncultured Hyphomicrobiales bacterium (assembly GCA_964610885.1). Classification (GTDB taxonomy): domain Bacteria; phylum Bacteroidota; class Ignavibacteria; order Kapaibacteriales; family UBA2268; genus CAZSWR01. The sequence goes on from CAZSWR010000046.1 coordinate 25,404, forward strand.
GAGAATTCGCCCAAAGAGCAGAGCCACGAACGCGAGGAAATCGACCTGAAAACTCGGTTCACTCAGGACAATGCCATTATCATCCCGAAATTCTCCGAGGACGAAATCCTCCAAGCATTGGAAAAAATCGGAAAATCCAACCCAGAGGACCAATTGGACTGCACCTCATGCGGCTATCCTTCGTGCAAAGACAAAGCAATCGCCGTGCTGTGCGGAATGGCCGAAGAGGAAATGTGCGTGCCGCTAATTCGCAAGAGGAGCCAGCAAAAAGCTGACAAAATTATCGCCAGCAGCCCGAACGGTATCGTTATGGTAAACGATAAATACGAAATCGCGGACATGAACGAAGCCTTCAAACGCATGTTCATGTGCTCGAATTCGATGGTGGGCAAACCGATTTCCACGCTGATGGATCCGGAGCCTTTCGTGAAAGTGGCCACGACGGACACAGACCAAATCGAGAGCATCACAAAACACGAGAGCTACAACCTCGTTTGCCAGCAGATTGTCTATCCGCTGAAAAGCGAGAAACGCATCGTGGGAGTGTTCGTGAACCTGACGAATACGATGCTGAACAAAACAAAGCTCGACGACATGAAACGCCAGACGGTGATGAAAGCAACCGAATTGCTCGAACACCAAATCGATATGGCGCAAAAAATTGCCAAACTGCTCGGCGAAAGCACCGCGCAGGGCGAAGAATTGGTTAGCAGCCTTGTGAAACTTACCGAAGACGACCAAAAAGATTCTGCAAAATCGAGGAAGAAGCCATGGGATACCTACACGTCGAGATAGAAGCCCAGCAAGTGGCAAAGCGCCCCGAAAGCCCCTGTGGCGACGTGCTCGCCGTGGACAGGAGCAATACGGCAACCATGGTGTTCCTCAGCGACGGCAAGGGCAGCGGCGTGCGGGCGAATATCGCCGCCACGATGTGCATCAGCCGTCTGAAAGAATTGATAGCGCGCGGGTTTTCGTTGCGGGAAGCGGTATCGTCCGTGGTCAAGACAATGATCGCCGCCATCGAAAAAGACCTGCCATACGCAGTCTTCACCGTGGCGCGCATCCAAAGCGACGGCTATGCAACGATACTTTCGTACGACATGCCCGAAATCATCTTCGTTACCAATAAATACGCGACAATTTTGGACAGGCGCGAATACTTGGACAACGGCGCGATGATCGGCGAATCGAATTGCTACATGAACCCGAACGAAGGGCTGATACTGATGAGCGATGGCGTTACCCAGGCCGGAATGGGCATCACGTATCCCGAGGGATGGGGCATTGAAAATGTTAATAAGTTCATTAACAATCTGATTAATAAGAAGGTAGGGATCAGGGAAATCCCCCTGGCACTCTACCGCCACGCATACGAGGCAACCGGAATGAGAAACGGCGACGACATTTCCTCTGTTTTGGCTCTGACGCGGCTCGGCGTAGTAGCGAACGTACTTGCCGGACCGCCTCAGAGAGTCGAAAAAACTCACGAGGTTGCCTCGCATTTTGTGAATATGAAAGGGATCAAGATCGTCTGCGGCGCAACCACCTCGAAGATTGTTGCCGACGAGCTTGGGAAAAACGTCATGATGGACGACGAAGACTTCGACGGGCTGACGCCACCGAAATCGTCCATCGAAGGCATCGATTTGGTTACCGAAGGCTTGGTTACGCTAAACCAGCTCTACAATGTGCTCGACGAAGACAGAATCGAGATGAAGGACGACAACCCGGTAACGCAGCTCTATGACTACCTGATGCTGGCCGACCGCGTGAATTTCTTCGTCGGCACGGCATACAATCCCGCCAACGAAAGCATTTCGTACAAGCAGCGCGGACTGATCCCACGCAAGAAAATTGTTGCCCTAATTGCCGCGAAGCTACGCGAGTTGGGGAAGATGATAGTCGTAACAGAAGTATAACTTTTCCGGCTCTACACATACACACCAAGAAACGACCCGGAACATATGGCAAACAGTACAAGATTAAATCCGAGGGGCTATGCGAGGCACCCGAGGGCGTAAGTGCAGTTTGCCATATTCTTTGCCTATCGCATTTCTACCAAAATCAAATCGCTTACGCGATAATGCGCTGTGCTGGTTTCCGTCCCGTCTCGTAGTCGTATTTGCGGACGCCGTGGTCTGCAAGGGAGCTTTCTTTGTCCTGCTCTTTGTCGATGAAGCCTAAGCGGGTTTTCTCCTGCTTCGCAGAGAGCGGAGCGCCGAAGGGTTCATAATCCCTATAACCAATCAAAGTGCCGTCCTGCTTCATCGAGCAGCTGAAGCTTACCGCGTTAGCGGTTGTTGTATTGTAGCAAATAGTTGCCCACCAATTATGATACCGCGTAGCGGTTGTTTTATGATTATTCTTCAAAAATATATCGCTCGTCATAATCAATTTCGAATTTTTTCAATAACTCAATATACTCATCTTTGAATGTCCTTTTCCTGTGGTGCTTTTCCTGGTTATCAATATATGAGTAAAC
>CAZSWR010000047.1:0-27368 GCA_964610885.1 uncultured Hyphomicrobiales bacterium
CGACGCTCTGCCACATGGAGGGTATGCTCCCCAGCGGCGCCTGCCGTATGTGCGTCGTCGAGGTCGAGGGTATGCCGGGCCTGATTCCAAGTTGCGCTTTCCCCGTCCAGGAGGGAATGAAAATCAAAACACATTCTCCGAAAGTCGTCAGAGCACGCCAAACAATCGTTGACCTGCTGCTGGCGAACCACCCGGACGATTGCCTCTATTGCGAGCGCAACCAAAACTGCGAACTGCAGAACCTTTCGCGCGAATTTGGTATCATGGAAAAACAATTCCGTGGCGCCAAAAACAAATACAATATCGATGATTCCAGTCCTTCGATCGTCCGCGACCAATCGAAATGTATCCTTTGCGGCCGCTGTATCCGCGTCTGCGAAGAGGTCCAAGGCGTATCGTCTATCGATTTCGTGGGCCGTGGCGCCAAAACCGTCGTCGGTACCGCGTTCAACGAAGGTATGAACATTTCCAGCTGCATCAACTGCGGCCAGTGCGTAATGGTTTGCCCCACGGGCGCCCTTCGCGGCCAAAGCTATGTGGACGAAGTCATCGCAGCCCTCGACGACCCGAACAAAATCGTCGTCGTCCAGCACGCACCCGCCGTTTCGGTTACCTTTGGCGAATCCGTCGGTATGAAACCCGGAACAGACGCCCAAGGCATTATGACCTCCGCGCTCCGCGAGCTTGGATTCAAATATGTGTTCGATACATCGTTCAGCGCCGACCTTACCATCATGGAAGAGGCCTCCGAACTCGTGCACCGCATCCAAAATGGCGGCACGCTCCCGATGTTCACCAGCTGCTCACCGGGCTGGATCAAATTCGTCGAGCAATTCTATCCGGAATTCATTCCCAACCTTTCGTCGTGCAAATCGCCCCAGATGATGCTTGGAGCAATCATTAAGAGCTATTTCGCCCAACGCGAAGGCATCGACCCGGACAAGATTTTCTCCGTTTCGATCATGCCCTGCACAGCGAAGAAATTCGAATCGGGCCGCCCCGAAATGATGCGCGAAAGCTATCCCGACCTGGACGCAGTGCTCACCACCCGCGAGCTGATCCAACTCGTCCGTATGCGCGGTATCAACGTGGCCGGGCTTGCCCCCGACTACTCGGATACTCCGTTTGGCGAGCGTTCGTCGGCCGGCAAACTCTTCGGCGTCTCCGGTGGCGTTATGGAAGCAGCGCTCCGCACTGCCCATTTCTTCATCACCGGCAAGGAACTCGAAGCCCAACAGATCCCCGATATTCGCGGCTTGGACGGCGTCAAGACCACAAAAGTCAAGATCAATGGCCTCGAATTGGGTATCGGAGTGGTGAACGGATTGAAAAACGCCCGCACACTGCTCGAAGAAATCAAAGCCGGACGCAACGACCTGCACTTCATCGAAGTGATGACCTGCCCCTCGGGCTGTATCGGTGGCGGTGGCCAGCCCATCGGAATCGATACAAGCGCCGTGGCGCAACGCATGAAAGCTCTTTACAAAATTGACAAGGAATCGGATTTGCGCGTTTCGCACAAAAACACGTCGATCCAACGCATCTACAACGAATTCCTTGGCAAGCCACTCGGCGAGAAGAGCCATCACTTGCTGCACACGCACTACACGCAGCGCGATGTATTGAAATAAAGATTTGTAACCATGCGCGGCTTTTCGCCTTCGATTGCGGTTTGATTGGTTCGCGGGGAATATAGGAGAGCGGATAAGTCCGCATGGTTACTTTAATTAAAAATTGTTCGTTCTTTCATTTTAAGTTCTTTATTCGATCGTTCTTTCATTTTCGTTCTTTTAAATGTTCTTTTTATAGATTTAAAGAAGCTTTCGGCCTTCGATTCTCCGGATCAAAATCAGAATCAAAACAATCAAAACCGCAAGCAATGGAACAGACCCCAACGCTTAGGAATCGGCCGCCGGAGGCTTCTTTATCTATTTGAAACGATCAAAACCGGACAAAAGCAAACGCTGTTTATTCCTTCTGTGCCCTTGGCCGAATGCCGATGGGCAAGCACTTGAAATAAATAAGCAGTACGGCCGCCTATGCAATTGTGGGTTTGCGCTCGAATTCAAATATTTGAGCCAAAAACCGCAAGACCTGTAAAGTGCAGTTCTGTTGTTTTCATCGGGAGAAAGTGCAATGCGTTCGAGGAAAGACCAGCCAATCGTCGTAACCGTCAAGGAGCGGTGCCGCGCGTGCTACACGTGCGTCCGCGAATGCCCTGCAAAAGCAATCAAAATCTCGTCTGCCCAGGCCGAAATCATGGCCGACAGGTGCATTGCCTGCGGGAACTGCGTCAAGGTCTGCCGGCAGAACGCGAAAACAGTGCTTAGCTCCATCGCGGAGGTCAACGAACTGCTGCACAGCGATTCGAAAGTAGCTGCGATAATTGCCCCGAGCTTCCCCGCCGAGTTTCACGATATGTATTATATGAAATTCATCGGGATGGTTCGCGCGATCGGGTTCGACTATGTTTGCGAGGTTTCCTTCGGCGCCGACTTGGTGGCCCGGAAGCAACGCGAATTGCTCGAGCAACCCAACGGCAAGCACTACATAACGACCACTTGCCCGGCCGTCGTCGGATACGTCAGGCGCTACCATCCGCACCTTCTGCCGTACCTTTCGCCAATTGTTTCGCCAATGATCGCAATGGCGCGCGTCGTGCACCGCATGTATGGCGACGATGTCAAGATTGTATTTATCGGCCCGTGCATCGCCAAGAAAGGCGAAGCAGCGCTGGACGAATTGGCAACCGACGTGGACGAAGCGCTCACCTTTGCCGAGCTGAGGCGAATGTTCGAGGACAATTGTATTTCAACCGATTCTGTTATTACAAGCGAATTCGACCCGCCCTTTGGGGATTTGGGCGCAATTTTCCCGCTTGGCCACGGGATGCTCCAAGCCGCCGGGATCGACGAAGACCTCACCGAGGGCGACGTGGTCTCCGCAAATGGCCGAAGCGATTTTATCGAGGCGATCCGAGAATTCGAATCGGACGACCTCCACGCAAAACTTGTTGACGTTCTTTGTTGTAATGGTTGCATCATGGGCGCCGGAATGACGACCCAAGACCCGATATTCAAACGCCGCAGCCGCATCAGCCGGTTCACGCGGCACATCGTCAAGCAACGCTCCGCAGCCGAGTGGAAGGAATACATAGAGAAATTCTCAGATCTCAACTTGTTCCGCACCTACGACGCTTTCGACCAGCGGATTCGCGGCCCTCGAGGCGAGGAAATCAAGAAAATCCTAATCGAAATGGGCAAGCAAAACCCCGAAGACGAGCTGAATTGCGGTGCCTGCGGCTACGACTCGTGCCGCGAACACGCAATCGCTATCTACCAAGGGTTCGCCGAAGACAAGATGTGCCTGCCGTACACGATCGAGCAGCTGAGCAAGACCATTTCCGAGCTTGACCTCTCGACGGAGCAGCTCGCCAATACGAAGGAGGCGCTTCGCCAGAGCGAGAAATTGGCCGGAATGGGCCAGCTCGCAGCAGGAATTGCGCACGAACTCAATAACCCGCTCGGTGTGGTTCTAATGTATGCGCACATCCTTTTGGACGAACTCGAAGAGACGTCGCAGATGTACAAAGACCTCTGCCTTATCGTCAACGAGGCCGACCGCTGCAAGGGAATCGTCAGTGGATTGCTGAATTTCGCCCGCAAGAACAAAGTGGAACTTCGCGAAACCAATTTGGGCGAATTGATTGACAACTGTTTGAAAATTATAAAATTACCGGACAACATCCGCGTCTCGGTCGAGCACTCGCCGTCTCCAATAACGGCCGACATCGACAAAGACCAGATAATCCAAGTTCTTTCAAATCTGATAAACAATGCGATAACGGCAATGGCCGGAGGCGGCACCCTGACGCTTCGCACCGAATCGGACGGCACCAACGCCAGTCTGATCGTATCCGATACGGGACATGGAATTCCGGAAGAGTATGCAAAGAAAGTATTCGAACCGTTTTTCACAACCAAACAAATCGGCCAGGGCACGGGATTGGGATTGGCCGTAACATACGGTATAATCAAAATGCACAGGGGGAACATCAGTTTCGAAACCAATGCAGACCCCGCCAAAGGCCCCACCGGCACGAAATTCATCGTTACATTGCCCATTCGCAGAGAATAATTTGCCGAGAAACACTCTCGCTCATCTTCGAGACAATTCAATTAGGAATTGAGCACATTCGGGCCTCAATGCTAAACATAGCATTCGGCACCGGTGCGGAGTATTTCCCCGTGCACATTTCGGCTGGCGCTGTGGTTTTATTCATCTAAAGGCACCCTTTGATATACTATCCGCGTTCTTTCTTACTTTTTTTGAGCAAAGCCCATCCGCGCCACAAAATTGCACAGCGAAAATTCCGTTCGCCAATTAATCCCAATTGACACTCGTTGCCTCGAAAACCCGAGCTGTGGCATGTCTGCACGCTGTGTCGTGCGATGCGTTCCCGGCAATATATTAACGGGCAGTGCACTATAAGACGCCCCAAAATAAGCCCAACAAACAATGGTTTTTTCGCGCATAATGCGGCAATAATTGTTTGTTCGCCTCCTGGGGGACCCATTTGACAAAGCGAAGGCACACGCTAATAGTTGCTTATAGAAGCACTGCCCGATATGTTCTTTGATTATATATACTTACGCATGTGTATCCGCGGGACAGGAAGGTTGTGATATTTTTAACAGTAAAAAAATATCGAACAAATTTTCTCTTTGTGAATTTTTCTCTTTGCAGTTCCGCAAAAAAATAATAATTTATTTTTTAACGAAGTACATTTGCAATACATGAATGGATTTAGCTCAAGGAGACAACAGTTCTCTGATTATACTTAAGGCATGAGCTATGTCTGAAGAGTGTTGCAAAGTACAGATATGGATTTAGATGCGTATGATATTGCCCGTATTGGTCTTGTTTGTGTGTGTGGAAGCTATAAATTGGACAAATGGGATTTATCGAACAGGTTATTATTGTGTTATTGTGAATATTTGAACTTGTATTCTTAATTTATCTCCAGCTCTCCGTAAATCAAATTAATAAAAACCCAATAAAATAATTTAATATTTATTGTTTAGTTGCGGTTAACTTTTCGCATTGCGGCGTAATGTGTTGCGTTGAAAAGAGTTATTGCATATTTTGACACATCGAAACAATTAATTATACTGGCTTAATATTGCCTATATATTGCTGATAATGGGTAAATTTCGTAGAAAATGACACGATATTAAGAATCTATTCACAGCTTGGGATTTTGATTTTGAATTTAATATTATTAAATTGACAAAGCCTTAAGTATAGGTGGATAGAATTATTTAAATCAAAGGGTCATTATATGTATAAAGATGTGCCATGTAATTGCCAAGACACTTCCGAAGAAGAACTCTATAAAGTTCTCGAAGACGTGCTCGAGGAATACTATGAAAAGCCGGGTGCTCTAATCCCCATACTGCAAATCACGCAGAAAATGTTCGGCTTCCTGCCGAAACCGGCATTGAAACAAATTGCTCTCAAAATGAACAAGCCATACAGCGAAGTTGCCGGTGTGGTTAGCTTCTATTCCTTCTTCACTACTGTCCCTCGCGGAAAGTACGTCGTGCGCGTGTGCCTCGGCACGGCTTGCTACGTTCGCGGCGGGAAAGAAGTGCTTTCTACTCTGAAAAAAGACCTGAAAATCGATATCGGTGAAACTACTGAAGACCGCCTTTTCTCCATCGACGTCGGGCGTTGCTTCGGCGCGTGCGGACTGGCACCGGTTATCATGATCAATGACGACGTGCACCAACGGGTCAAACCCGAACGTATCGGCGAAATCATCGAACAGTACAGACAAAAAGAGTTTGAAACCAAGAAGGAGAAAAGCAAATGATTCAGGCAAGAAAGATTGCAAGCGTCGATGACCTTAACGTGATCCGCTATTCGGTGCGTGCAGAGAATATGAAGCTCGGGTCGGACATCAAAGAAAAAATCATGGTCTGCGTCGGTGGCGGCTGTATCGCTTCCGGTTCGCTCAAGGTGCGCGACGAAATGGTTAAAGCGCTCAAATTGAACGACCTCTCCGACCAGGTCGAAGTTGCCGAAACCGGTTGCTTAGGCCCCTGCGTTTGCGGGCCGGTCGTCCTGATGGGCAAAGACCAAATCTTCTACCAAAACGTGCTGCCCGAGGATTGCGAGACAATCGTCAAGAAACACGTCATCGGCGGCGAAATCGTCGAAAACCTCGTCTGGAAAGAAGAAGACGGCGAAAAACCCGTTCCGCTGATGAACGAAATTACTTTCTTCAAACGCCAAACCAAAATCGTGCTTCGCAATTGCGGAAAAATTAATCCGCTCAGCATCGAAGAATACATCGGATGCGACGGATACCAAGCGCTCGCGAAAGCACTCAAATCCATGCAACCCGAAGACGTGCTCGATGAAATGAAAAAATCAGGCGTTCGCGGCCGCGGTGGCGCTGGCTTCCCTACGTTCCTGAAGTGGTCATTCGCGCGCAAGAGCGTTAACGACCAGAAATACATACTTTGCAACGCCGACGAAGGCGATCCCGGCGCCTTCATGGACCGCTCCGTGCTCGAGGGCGATCCGCACTCCGTCATCGAGGGTATGGCAATCGGCGCATTCGCAATCGGCGCTAATCAGGGCTACATCTACGTCCGCGCAGAGTATCCTCTGGCAGTGGAGCGCCTGCAATTCGCTCTGGACCGCGCCAAAGAATGCGGACTGCTCGGCGATAATATTCTCGGGTCGAACTTCAGCTTCAACCTGGAAATCCGCATGGGTTCCGGCGCATTCGTTTGCGGCGAGGAAACAGCCCTTATGCACTCCATCGAGGGCAAACGCGGCGAACCCCGCCCACGCCCGCCTTTCCCGGCCGTCAGCGGTCTTTGGGGCAAACCCACAGTGCTGAATAACGTGGAAACATTCGCGAACGTAGCACCTATAATATTGAATGGTGGCGACTGGTTCGCCGGCTATGGCACCGAGAAATCCAAAGGCACGAAAGTGTTCGCACTCGCCGGCGCCATCCAGAATTCCGGCCTCGTCGAAGTGCCGATCGGAACTTCGCTCGGCGAATTGATCTACGACATCGGCGAAGGCATCCCGAACAACAAGAAATTCAAAGCTGCGCAAATCGGCGGCCCGTCCGGCGGATGTATTCCGAAAGAGCACTTGAACGTGCCACTGGACTACGAATCGCTGAACGAACTCGGCGCAATCATGGGTTCCGGCGGCCTCGTCGTGATGGACGAAGACACCTGCATGGTGGACGTAGCCCGTTTCTTCCTCGAATTTGTTCAGGAAGAATCTTGCGGCAAGTGCGTCCCGTGCCGCGTGGGAACGAAACGCATGCTCGAGATTTTGGAACGCATCTGCAACGGCGAAGGCGTCCCGGGCGACATCGAAAGGCTGATCGAGCTTGGCGAGCAGATCAAGGAAACATCGCTTTGCGGCCTCGGCCAAACCGCGCCGAATCCCGTCCTCTCGACGATTCGCCATTTCCGCCACGAATACGAAGCGCACATCAAAGAAAAACGCTGCGAAGCCGGCGTCTGTGCCGGGCTTGTCCGCTCGCCCTGCCAGAGCGCCTGCCCTGCGCACGTGGACGTGCCGGGATTCGTTTCGCTCATCGGCGAACGCCGATACGCCGAAGCGCTCCGGTTGCACAGAGAACGCAATCCGTTCGCTGCTGTTTGCGCCCGCGTTTGTTTCCACGTTTGCGAAGACAAGTGCCGCCGCAAATCGCTGGACGAAGCTATCTCGGTTCGCGCCCTGAAACGCTTCATGGTCGATCAGGAAATCACAATCCAATTGCCCGAAGTGCGCGAAAACAAAGAGAACGCCAAGAAGAGAATTGCAATCATCGGCGCCGGCCCTGCCGGACTGACATGCGCATATTTCCTTGCACGCTTGGGATATAAGCCCGAAGTGTTCGAATCCGAACCCCGCCCGGGCGGAATGCTCGTCCAGACGATTCCGGCGTACAGGCTGCCCCGCGAGACGCTCGCCCGCGAGATTCGTATGATCGAGAATCTGGGCGTGGACATCCAATGCGACAAGAAATTGGGCCGCGATTTCACTCTCGACTCGCTTAAAAAAGATGGCTACGAAGCCGTATTTGTGGGCATCGGCGCATCGAAAGGTATTGCGCTCGACCTGCCCGGCAAAGAGGCCAAGGGCGTGATGACCGCTATGGACTTCCTCCGCACGTACAACCTGCGCGGCTCGGTGCCCGTGGCGAAGAATATTGCAATTATTGGCGCCGGAAACGCTGCTTTCGACGCTGCCCGCACATGTATCAGGCTTGGAGCCGAAAAGGTTTCCATTATTTACCGACGCAGCATGGACGAAATGCCCGCATACTTCGAGGAAATCGACGAAGCATTGCAAGAGGGCATCGAAGTTATGCCGCTTACCAATCCGCAAGAAATCATCATCGAAAACGGCAAGATCGAAGGCGTACGTTGCAACAAAATGAAGCTCGGGCCTTTCGACCACTCCGGCCGCCGCAAAGCTGTCAGCCTCGGCGATACCTTCGTGGTGCCATGCACGCAAGTTGTGCTCGCAATCGGCCAAGACATTGCCGATCTGGGCAAATTCAACGATGTCGGCCTATCGACGGACAAATGGGGAATGATCGTTACCGACCCGATCACCGGGCAAACGACCGTGCCATACATCTTCTCCGGTGGCGACGCCTCGAATTTGAACTTCTCCCGCACCGTTATCGAAGCCGTTGCCGCCGGCGAACGCGCCGCTGCCGGTATCGATGAATTCTTGACAGGCAAAAACAACGCTTTCTGGCGCGAAGAGCGCAAAGTGGATACTTATTTCGATACAAACGCAGACCCAGTCCCCTACCCAAGGAACAAAATGGAAGTGCTGCCGATCGAAAGAAGGAAATACAACTTCGCCGAGGTGGAACAACCCTGGACCGAAGCCGAAGCCATCCGCCAAGCAAAACGTTGCCTGCGCTGCGATTATGGTAAATGATTTGTCTAAATAATAAACAACGTAATTAATGACAAATCGCAAATAATGGAAATTTTACTAAGGAGATAAAAATGATTTCAATGTTTGTTAATAATCTTCCGGTGGAGGTGCCGGAAGGTACAATGATACTCGAAGCAGCGAAGCAAGTGGGCGTGAAGATTCCTACTTTGTGCCAGATGGAAGGCCGCCCCGCAAAGGGTGCCTGCCGCGTTTGCTTGGTCGAGATCGAAAACTCGAACAAACCGATTGCTGCCTCGTGCGCCACTCCGGTTTCCGATGGAATGAGAATCCAAACGAACTCCAAGAAAGCCCGCGCCGCCAGGAAAACCGTCGTTGAATTGCTGCTGAGCGAACACGACGGCGATTGCAAAACCTGCAACCGCAACGACGATTGCGAACTTCAGGAAATCGCCCGCGAAATGGGTATCACGGACATACGCTACAAGGGCAAAACCGCCAAACGTATCGTTGACGATTCCACGCCTGCGCTCGTCCGCGACAATGCAAAATGTATCAAATGCCGCCGCTGCGTTACGGTTTGCAACGAAGTGCAGCGCGTGGGCGCCCTCTTCCCACAGGGGCGCGGCTTCGATTCGGTCATCGGGCCGGCATTCACGATGAGCCTGGACGGAGTGGCCTGCGTGCAGTGCGGCCAATGCGCCGCCGTCTGCCCCGTGGGCGCAATTTCCGAACGGGACTACATCGACGAAGTTTGGAAAGTATTGGACGACAAATCGAAATACGTGGTCGTGGAGACTGCACCGGCGATCCGTGCAGCTCTTGGCGAATGCTTTGGCTTCGCTCCTGGCACGCTCGTAACGGGCAAGATGGTTTCCGCACTGAAGCAAATCGGATTCGACGGCGTCTTCGATACGAACTTCGCCGCCGACCTGACGATCATGGAGGAAGGCACCGAACTGCTCACGAGGCTGAAACAGGCCATCGTGGACAAGCAAGAAGTGGCGCTGCCGCAGTTCTCGAGCTGCTCGCCCGGGTGGATCAAGTTCATGGAATACTACTATCCGGAAATGCTTCCGAACCTTTCGAGCTGCAAATCGCCACAGCAGATGTTTGGCGCAGTGGCCAAGACATACTACGCAAAGAAAAAAGGCGTGGATCCGAAGGATATGGTAGTGGTTTCGGTGATGCCCTGCACGGCCAAGAAATTCGAAGCGAACCGCCCCGAAATGTGCGATAGCGGATTCCAAGACGTGGACTACGTGCTGACCACTCGCGAGTTGGGCCGCATGGTGAAGCAATGCGGAATCGATTTCGAGGACCTGCCGGACATGAAGATGGACAGCCCGATGAACGAAGGTTCGGGCGCTGCCGATATTTTCGCAAACTCCGGCGGCGTGATGGAAGCCGCGCTCCGCACGGTTTACGAAATCGTAACGGGCCGCGAATTTCCGATGGAGAATCTGCACCTGACGCCAATTATGGGACTCGAGGGTATCAAGACCGCCGCGCTCAAACTCGAAGGCTGCGTGCCCGATTGGGCATTCCTCGAGGGCGTGGAGGTGAAAGTGGCCGTGGCGCACTCGCTTGAAAACGCCGCGCAACTGATCCACCGCATCAAAAATGGCGAAACATACCATTTCGTCGAGATTATGACCTGCCCCGGCGGTTGCATCGGCGGCGGCGGCCAACCACGCTTCACTTCGGACGATGTCCGAGCGAAACGTATGCACGCAATTTACCAAGAGGACGAAGGCAAGCAATTGCGCAAATCGCATTTGAACCCGGAAATCACCCAGATATACGAAGAATACCTGGGCAAGCCGCTCGGCGAGCTTTCGCACCACTTGCTGCACACAAAATACACAGAAAGAGCCAAAGTGTAACGCACACGAAAGCTCTTTCGCCGCGAACCAACAATCAAAAACCCGCCGCTTCCATTTCGCGAAGCGGCGGGTTTTGTGTTGTGGTGGCATGGAAAATTATGGGCAAATTGCGATGGCCGATATTACTCGATTATCACTCTTTGGACGGCCTGTTCGCCGTTGTCGGTGGAGACCACGAGAAGGTAAAGCCCCGGGGCAATGCCGGAAATGGGGAATTGCTCGTTGATCTGCCCTGCCGGCCTTGAGGCCATTGCCGACAGGTCGCTGACCTTTGCGCCACGGAGGTCGTGCAGCGCGACGCTGCAATTCCGCTCTGAGGTGAGCAAATACGAAGCCGTGAGCACGGTCTTGACGGGATTGGGCGAAATGGCTAAGTTCTCGATTGCGCCGCTGCAGGCTCTCCACACCTCGAAATAAGATTTCTCGCCGGGATGCGGCGCCAAGCGGCAATCGAGCAAACTGTTTTTGAGAGCAATCAGTTCCGGTTCGAGCACTTGGCTGTACCGAGCCGGCAGTTTGTCAATCAGTTCGGCTGTGGGTTCGTACCAGAAGATGTACGATTGGCCGGCGTCCGAACTATTTACCACGACCGGTACCAATTTGTTCACGCGAAGGTACGCATCGAGTTCGTTTTCGATGCTTTCCATCTCGGCCATGAGCGAATCGGCCTGATATTGCCACGAGCGCATTGCGATGGCGGACGGATAGTATTTATTCTTGAAGTTATCAGTATTATTGCCCATCTGCGCTGTTCTGAAAATTGTCTGGAAATCGATGGAGCGAACCGACGAATTCAGGTTGATCAGGTAGTTATAATCATTAATTGCAATGCGCAACGAATCCAATTTGCTTTTCAGGTCTTTAAAATCAATAAAAGTGTTTGTGTCTTGCGCGACGTCGGCAGGTCTAACCGATTCGGGTTGGGCTACTTCGGCTTCGATTTCGACAGTACCTTCGTATTGCTCGCGGATATTTTTGATGATTGCTGCCAAGCTCATGCGGCCGCCACGATTTCGGCCACTCGAAATGTCGAATTCTCTGCTCAGGTTCGCCAGAATCTCGTCAAATAGCGAATCGGCATTGATAGTAATGTTAATTGATTCGTTAGGGCTGGTGCCGTCCGCAAAGCTGAAATTGATATTCGAGCCGTGTTGCGAAAGCAAGCTGCGGCGCTGGCGAAAGATTGAGAATCCCAAACCTGAATGGTTGTCCGGCGCGTCCGATTGGTCGAAGTTGCTGATATATACATTCGAAAGGGTAGCGGCTCCGTCATTTTGGTTGCCGTCTTTGGAATATGTTTTGATCAGGTTCACGTTGTTGTTCGATATCAGGCTGAGCTTCCTATTCCCGACGTTGTCGGTAACGAATTTCGGAATCAGCGCATTGCCGGCCGTGTGGGTTGTGTTCTGAATGTCCACATCGCCACGGGCAAGAATCACTTTGACGTCGAAAGCATCGTTTTTCCCAGCCACAAATTCAATCGATCCGTCTTTTGTCTGGCCGATTCCGAGCGCAGAGGCTTCTCCGGGAGCCAGCTCGACCATATTGATACCCTTGACGGAAACCGGTTGATGGATTTCCTGTTCGGTGGCCGATTGATACGATACGCGGGTGCGCGAATGGATTCGTTTGCTTGTGCTGCTATGGGTCGGTGCGGAACTTTCGGCTATTTCCTTATCGGAGCTTGTGGCAGCGGAGCTAATATTTCCAACTTCGGCGACTTCGGCGATTGATTCTGATGGGGTTGTGCGGGTCGAGGCCTCCTCGCGGAAGGCCAGATACGAAGCACCGGTGAGAACGATAGCTGCGGCGGCCACGGAAATAATGAGTTTCGAGCCGATCGAGGAAATGAATTTGTTCGGGACGACATTCCTGGCCGGTACCAATGGTTGCGTGGCCGCATTCCTTACAATTTCGTCAATTTCCTTCACGCTCATGATGAGCGGTTCTTTCCTGGCCTCGGCGAATAGTTTGTCTATATATTCAGTTTTGTTATTCATTGTAAGCCTTCACGTTTGAAGCTACTGCACATTCTAAGTTATTAGCGTCTCTGTTCATGTATTTTTTAATATTGTCTTCGCGCACTAATTCATAAATTTCATTTCTTTTCTTGGGCGTGGGCGCCAAGATTTCCGCCAGCTGTTCGCGGCCGCGTTTGAGTCGGGATTTGACCCCCGAAAGCGTTCCACCTTGAAGTTCTTTGACTTCCTCGAGCGAGAACCCCGACAGTTCGAATAGGATTATCGCTTCTTTTTGCTTTTCGGGCAATGTGTCGATGGCCGAATACAGGCGGTGGATGTCTGCTTTGGAATCGGGCAGGCTGTCCGTCGAGCGGATATTTTCGGCAAATTGTTCGTCGTACTCGGCAAAAATACGGCTACGCCAGCGTCTTCGTTTAAAAATACGACTTGCGATGGTAAACGTATAACTTTTAAACGATTCGGGCTTGCGTAGCTTGTCAAAGTTCTGGAAGGCCACGAGAATAGTCTCGCTGACCAAATCGCGGGCATCGTCTGTATTCCTTGTCATCGCGCGGGCAAAGCGCATCAGCCCGTCCCTTACCGGCGCAAGCAACGTTAGGAATTTTTCTTGCTTCTCTTCAGTAGTCATTGCCCATTTCCGTTTACCATCACACAATTGTTAGTTACGCGCCCGAAGGAAAAGTTTCATAATAATTTAAAGATATGTGCCTCGCCTCGGGGCGGAGGAACGACTGTTCGTTTCGCTGAACGATTGTTCGTTTCGCTGAACGATTGTTCGTTTCGCTGAACGATTGTTCGTTTCGCTGAACGATTGCTCGTTTCGCTGAACGACTGACGTTCCATAAGCCATTCTACGAACATCAAGGCAAAAAGTTTTAATCATTGCGATTTATGATTAAATATGCCTTGTACTGAAATATCTTTACACAAAGGAGGCAAAACCATGGAACAAAGGCACAGACCGAACTAACCTCAATCCCTAAATCCCTTTCTCCCAAAGGGCGACGAGGGACTTCCCCAAAAAAACGTTTCCTTAATCCCTTCTTCCGCCGGGAGAAGGGCCGGGGATGAGGGTAAAGAATGTATTTCATATTTTTAATGAATAATCCTGGGTTAATTACAGTTCAGACAATCATTTCATCATCATATAATCTCTATGAAACGGCATTTCAACTGGCTGGCGAATCAGCCATTCCACAGAAATCCACAAGAATTTGTTTATTTTAACAAATTAATATTGCGTTTTATTTCGGAATTAAGTATATTTTGATTCGCGAGAAGTGATGAACGTTTGAACAGTGAAGCGAAAACTCATCCGATAAGAATTATCGCCGAACTGGCGCGCGGGAACAAAAGCTGAAAGCAGGAAAAAGATGGATAAAATATTCGAGATTGAAAAAGAAATGTGTTGTCCGTTCGGCGAAAACGTCGAATCAGACTTTGCATACCTGATGGACGAATGCCGACGGAACATAGACAACTTCGACGAAACTAAAATCAGCGAGGCTTTTTGGCTATGCGTGGACGCCCACAAGGACCAACCCCGCTCCACGGGCGACCCCTACTATACGCATCCGATGAAGGTCGCGCTACTGCTGCTGAACGAATTCAACGTCAACGACAACAGCACAATCATTGCGGCGCTGCTGCACGACACGCTCGAGGACACTTGGGTTACGTTCGAGAACTTGGCCGAGCGCTTCAGCACGGATATTGCAAATCTGGTCGAAGGCGTTACCAAAATTAAAACGCCCAAAGACGACATTGCAGACAAAGACGACCGCTACAAAATTTCGCTGATGGACAAAGCCGCCACCTACACAAAGCTCTTCACGGGCCTGGTGCGCGACGTCCGCATCATTTTGGTCAAACTTGCCGACCGCATCGACAACCTGCGGACGCTCTACGCACTGCCGGAGCGAAAAAGGATATCGATTGCGAAGGAAACAATGAATTTCTACACTCCTTTCGCCCAAAGGTTGGGCCTTAAGAAAATCAAAGGCTACCTGGAGGATCTGTCCCTTTCGTATTTCAACGAAGCTGCGTACATGGACATCAAACCCGCCCTGGCGCGGAAAAGGGCCGAATTCATCGAATACATCCGCTTCTTCTACGAACAGCTGACCACGCTGCTCATCGAACGGAAAATCGAACACGTGATCACCATCGAGCACAAACACGTTTACGAAATCTACACTATGATGCACGAGCAGGGGAAACGCATCGAGGACATAGACAATTTTTACTCCATGGTAATAATTCTCCCAACGGAAGACATTACGGAATGTTACCGCGTCTATGGGCTGATTTCGAGCGTTTTCGGGCCAGTTAGCTCGCTGGAGGACTACATTGCCCGCCCGAAAATCAACATCTACCGCGCTCTGCACTCCACCCACTACGGTCCGGGCCGCCGACTGGTCGAAGTCGTCATACGTACCGAAGCGATGGAAAAAGTGGCCGAATGCGGAATTGCGAATATTTTCCCGCTCAAGAGCGGCTCCGCCGAATTGGAAATGAACGAACCGGGCCGCGACGAATGGGTCCAATGGATGAACGATATTATCGAAGACGGCGACGCCGACGCAGTCCAAAGGATCTGGGGCTCCATCAAAAAGAACCTTTACGAAGACAGGATCCACATCTACAGCGAGGACGGCCGCGTGTTCAATATGCCCGTCGGCGCTTGCTCGGTCGATTTCGCGTTTTCGCTCTCGGTTGCGACCGGACTGCATTGCCTTTCGGCCAAAGTGAATGGCGAGATCAAACAGTTGGACTACGAACTGAAAGACCGCGACGTGGTGGAGATCATCACCTCGTCGAAAGCAGTCCCGGCATACGAATGGTCCGACTTCGTGATCACGCACCGCGCAGTGGTTTCGCTGTATAACTACTTCAAGCAAAACAACATACAAATACAAAACAAGGCCTACGTGGAGCATCCGCAGCTTGCGAAATTGCGCATCACCGGCGAGGACAGGCCGCAATTGCTACACGACATCACAATCGGAATCGGCACGAACAATATTCAGCGCATCAACCTGAGCACGGTCGATTCGGTTTTCGAGGCCGCCTTCACGATCAGCATGAACAGCCGGTCCGAACTGAACGCACTTTTCACCAAACTGCTCACGATACGCGGCATCAAGGGTATAGAGCAAATCGAAGAGGATTGACAGCAGGGAAGAAATGATTCATTTTACCATTTCGGTGGATTTCGAGAAGATCGAGGATCTGTGTTCTTCGGGGCAATAATAATTTATATCAATCTTTCTGCTTATCGGATTCGGGCAGGCAGACTGGTTCGGATCCGATAAGTGTGCGGAAGCCGGCCGGAGTGATGCCGATAACATTTTTAAAATCCTTATTGAAGTGCGGCTGATCGAAAAATCCCGAATCGATGGCAATCTCCGTAAGGCTCAGCCGACTGCGGGTGCGCATCAGTCCGATGGCAAATTTCAGCCTCTCGATTTTCAAAAACTCCTTGGGCGTCAGCCCGATATGCGTCTGGAACATCCTGTCCAAAGTTCGGAACGATACGCAGGCCTCGCGAGCCATTTGCTCCACCGTAGCCGAAAAGCAGCATCGCGATGCAAAAGCGGTGGAATGGATTAATGGCTTCAACCGAAGTGTTTGCTGCCACATAATACTACTACGAAGATAATTTTCAATTATCTCGACTCTTTCCTCAAAGCTGGCAGCATTTCCGATATTATCGCGCAGTTCATTTGCCCGATTGCCAATAACATTCTCGAGGGACGCGCTCGCATCCCGAAATAGCGAGAATTTGTCCCGAATGAAAGCAGATGCGCCGGCGGGCGTGAACGTGGCGACGAACGCACCAATTTCTTCGTGGGGCCTGACGAAGGCAGAAATTGTCTTTTGGCCGCAGAGCATCGCAGGCATTTGGCTTTCCTGTTGGCGGCCCTCAGTGCGCGAAAGGAAGGGTCGGCCGTAGTGAAACATTATTTCCGTGCAGGCCGTTGGGTAGATTAATTGCTCCGAAAGGTCGGTCTCGGCGGCCGATTCCAGCTGCCAATACCGGACAACGTAGTCCTTCAATTCGCTGCTGGGATTGCTTATCCGTATATTCATAAGACACCAACCATTTCGACAACCAACAAATTAGTGTATTTTCATGACAATTCGGGGATAATTTGCACCGCCGAATTATCATTGAATCACAAAATTACATTTATTTCGGGACAAATAATTGTAAAAATCGGACAGTATACTCAGAGCAAGGCGATTCATAATTTATAGACGTGCCACACTTCCGAAGTGTGGCACATCTTTGAATCAAGCATCACGCCAATCGTTGTAGGGGCACTGCACGCCGTGCCCTTACGATCTCGATAACATCAAATAACCTTATAAACACTCCCAAACCTTAGTAGCCCGGAGATTCCAAACCACGAAAAAAAACTTTCCTACCTTATTCAAATTTTGAAGAGTAAGGTAAGAAGGTTCGTTGTAAATAGAATTGCTTGCGCTATTAAGGTCGTTTCAGATGATAAGGTTTATTGTGTCGTAAATATAATTAGATGTAAAACAACATAAATCGATGAATTGAATTGTATTACTTTTTTAGGCGGATGATAGAAAAAGGGCACGGCATGCCGTGCCCCTACAACAAAAGCGTTACGAATCAATCACCAAAATCAGACGAATTATAAAAATCACAGTTCAGACAATCAGCTTATCAGCTTATCAGCTTATCAACGGGCGGGTTACGAACCCGCCCCTACATTATTTTACTCAATCTCGCCGAATAGGGTGGCGGCTGTGCTGCGCAGTATTCGCACGTTCGCGAACTCCCCAGGGGCCACCTTGCCGTCCGCGTTGGGAAAGATCACGAGTTTGTTTGTGTCGGTCCGACCTTGAGAGTCTTCTTTGCGGCGTTTGCTTTCGCCCTCCACCAATACCTTATGCAACCTTCCGGCTTCCCCTTTGTTGATATCCTTCGATATACTTTGTTGAAGGTCTATTATTTCATTCAATCGGCGTATTTTTTCTTCTTCGTGGACGTCGTCCGGCATATTCCATGCCTTTGTGCCCTCGCGGGGCGAATATCGGAACATATATGCCCCATCGTAACGCACTTGCTCAAGTATTTCGAGTGTGCGGCTGTGGTCGTCGAGAGTTTCTCCGGGGAATCCGGCAATGATGTCGGTCGAAAGGGCGACGCCGGGCATTGACTCGCGTATCTTCTTGATCCTTCCTAAGTAATGCTCAGCTGTGTATCCACGGTTCATCATCGAAAGCACCCGGTCCGAACCGGACTGCACGGGCAGATGTATGTATTTGCAAATATTGTCGAAGCGAGCCATGATCTCGATCAGCTTGTCGCTCATGTCACGCGGGTGCGAGGTTACGTAGCGAATCCACATTTCGGGTACGGCAGCAGCGGTTTGGGCAAGCAAGTCGGCAAAATCAGCGCCTGTGGTTTCGTCGCGGTAGCTATTCACGTTTTGACCGAGCATTGTAACCTCTCGGTAACCGTCTTTGGCCAATTTTTCAATTTCCTTGATAAGCGACCCGGCCGGCCGTGAGCGTTCGCGGCCGCGAGTGTAGGGCACGACGCAATACGAGCAAAAATTATTACATCCGCGCATGACAGCTATCCAGGCCGAGCGTCCTTCCGTGCGGAGCGGCTCGATATCGTCGTATGTTTCGGCAGTGATAAGCCGCACAGCAATACCCTTTTCGCCCTTATCGGTCTTTGCGAATATTTCCGGGAGCCGCCTGTATTCGTCCGGCCCAACCACCAGATCGACAATGTCGCGCTGCTCGAAAATCGTCTCGCGCATCCTTTCGGCCATGCACCCGAGCAATCCAACCTTCAAATTCCGATTTTTCTTTTTGTAGCGTTTGAAGTGGGTCAGCTTCTCGAGAATTTTTCTTTCAGCATTATCCCGGACGGAACATGTGTTCATCAGAATGTAGTCGGCACCTTCGGCGGTTTCGGTCATTTCGTAGCCGGCGGCCACGAGGACCGAGCGAACAATTTCCGTGTCGCCGAGGTTCATCTGGCATCCGTAAGTTTCTATATATACTTTCTGTGACATTTTAATCCCATTTTTCATTTGATTATTTCAATACTTCGGCAAACAGCCCTCTGCTTGCGTATTTCGCGATTTTTGTTTTAGCCCACATTCAGCGTCGTCTCGGCCCGAATAAATACGATATGGAGCAATTATGAAAGCAGATTTTTTCGGATCGAGTTCCAAATAAATTAGAATTTAACATTCCCCAACTGGAACTGGAACGGATAGAGCAATCGGAACTGAGTTTTATGCGTACCGATCTCGAGCGAAGGCGATGGCAGCTTGAACATATTCAAAGACTGGCGCAACCAATTCCACCATGGCGGACCGTCCGGCAGAATTTTTGACAAGTTGTAATCGAGAGAAATAATAATTTTCTTATTGCCCCACGCCCAACGCCCGTCAGGTTCGGATATGCGCGGGTCGCAATTCGAGCAGTATTCGTTTGGTGTGCAAAGGCTATAAACGGCGTAACCGACGCTGAGTTCGAGCCAAGGCAACCAGTATTTTTTCCATTTCTCGGGAAGCATATTGTAAACATTTATACTCATATAGAATGACTGCGCGCTGTAATCGTCGATAAAACTTTCCGCCCCGACTCGATTCATTTCGCCATGCCACGACGGCTTGACGTACATAAATTTCGGAGAGAAATTCTGAAGGAAGGGAATATAGTGCTGGGCCACAAAGAAACTCGCGCCCGCAAGGTCTGCATAGAAATCCGAAGGAGAAAAGCCGAATCCGACGCTATACCCATCGAGAATTTCGACGTAACCGGTGTAGGCAAGCCCGAGGCCGGCGCCCCAAACCGCTGCGGCATCGTAGCTTAGGCCGCTCGCCATAAGCGCTTCGCAGAAGATATAGCTTGGCAGGTAGGTACCGAAAAAGTGTCCGGCTTTGTCTAAATACATTGTATATTGCGCGTCTTCGGCAACGTTGAATGGGCCGGTCTTTTTCCAAATTGTGTTTTGCTGCATTTCGTGTTGCACAATAAAAATGCCCGTATAAATCCCACCGATAATTCCGGCCGTTAGCGGCTTGATGTGCGTGTCTTCGTACGGCAACGAACCATCGATTGTGAACCTACGATTGTCGGCATACATGAACTTCGATTGCGGCACCCTGGGAAAATCTTTAGTCGTTGGGGTTGCTCGCGAAGTATCTGCGAGCTTGGCCGTGTCGGCTTTAAGGGCTATGACGGAGTTTATCTTCGTTGTGTCCGCGGCCGAAAATGCATTTTGATAGGGTAGGAGTGAAGAGAAAGACAAAAGAAATGCAATACTTATTATTCCGAATTTCTTATTTGGTCTGTTGCTTAATAACTTAATTTTCAATTGATTAGCCATTTCAAATATTTGTTTGAATCGAGCCAAGATATGGCACTGTTTTTGTAAGTATATATTTCAACGAGTTGGGAATAAACGAGTTAATAAGTCACGAATTCCCAACTACAAAAATAAGTCTAATAATTGGATTATTTAGGAAAAAAATGGCGTCCGTCGGCACACAATTGAAACAGGCAAGAGAGCGGCTAAATCTATCGGTCGATGAAGCGGCCGAAAAACTTCGCTCGTCAGCTAAAATCATTAAATCAATCGAGAACGACAATTTCGGATTCCTCGAACCGGTTTACGCTAAGATGTTCGTTAAGTCTTACGCTTCACTTCTGAAGATCTACAACAACAGATTCCGCGACGAATTGGACGAAGTTTTCAAATCCCATGTGGCGCCTCCGAAGGCGGTCTATTTGGTCGAAGAATACGAAAAAGAACTCAAAGAAGCGCAAGACACAAAACATCGCAAACCCAGAAATCCCATAGACATGGACTCGGCCGAGAAACCAGTCGCAAAAGCTGAGAAGCCGCCCAAACCAGCTCCAATGGTGAGCCAAGAATACACCAATCCAGACGTTGAGCACTCGGAGGGCTACCAGAAACCGAAAAAGTTCAATGATGAAATATTCAAATCCAAAAAGAAACTTCAATTTTCCGATATCAATATCACGAATATAATAATTTACGCACTAATTCTGGTTGGTGTCTGCTTCATTCTCTATTTTTCACTTTTCAATAGTTCCACCCCGACGCCGACAAACACCAATACCACTCAGCAGATTGCGCCCGAGCCCCCGGCGGCAGAGAAGCCAATCACGAATTACTACGAGAAAAAAGACAGCCTCGTGCTCGAGCTTGTTGGAAAGGATACTTCTTGGATACGCATCGCGCCCGATGGCAAGAAACCCGAATCGTTTACGCTCCGGTCGAAAGATAAAAAGACATTCAGAGCGAACGAATTCTTCGAGATTACCGTGGGTAAGGTCGGAGCAGTGGATATTTTCCGAAATGGAAAACTACTGCCCCCGTTCGGACGTATCGGCAACCCGGTATCGAATGTGAAAATCACAAAAGACAACGAACCAAAAGCGCAATACTCGCCCTCGCCCGAATCCAGCTCGACCAAAGATAGACCAGAAAAGCGAAGAGAAGGCGATTCAACAAGGAAGAAATCAAAGAAAAAATCTCCATCCAAGCAGGAAGCTCCCGTTTATCAGCTAACGCCATCAAAGCCAGGTGTAAGATAATTGCCTACCTGCTCTTTATTTTGAATGATATATATATAACAAAAGGAAAGATGATATGTTCATTTTTCCTTTTTTGTTAAATATGCTTATCGCAATTGAGTTGATTGTTGACTTGTCGCTCTTATGTGAAAGAGTTTTATCTTTTGTGGATGTGAATTAGTCGCGTATTGATGATTCTTTTTCAGTGCCATTCCAGCTAAGGCGGGCATCTCCTCTTGAATAAATCAAAACTTTTGTTCATTAATCTTCTGAAGATCAAAAGCGGGGCTGTCTTAAAAGCCCGAAAAACTGTTTTTTTGTCATATTGAACGAAGTGAAATATCCATATTTAGCATTGACTTATGAATGACTATGGATTCTTCACTTCGCTTGAGAAAGACCCTTTTGAGACAGTCCCCTACATTACATCAATACTTTTAAATAATTGACTGCCAGTCACCACTTATTTTCTTCCAATTCGCTCTAGTATTTCTTTCGCTACGTCCATCGACGCATTTGGGCGAGCAAAGGACTGCGCCACTCTGCCCATTCTTTCCAATTCCGATTCGCTCGAAAGCAACTTGCCCACCTCGATCGGGAATCTGTCGAGAATTTCCGAATTGTCGATCATAATCGTTGCATTCTTTTCAACCAAAGCTTTTGCGTTTTCTGCTTGTTCATTATTGGAAGCGGAAGGAAGTGGCACCAAAATGCTTGGTTTGCCGAGCAAACAAATCTCGGAAACGCTAGTTGCGCCGGATCTGGAAACAACTAAATCCGCTGCATTATAAGGAGTTGCCATATCTTCAATGAATTTCGAGATGATAACATTTTTCTTCTCTGCACCATTGTATTCGTAATTCTTTCCTGTTTGCCAAATCAGCTGGATTGAATCGTCGAGTGCGTTTTCCACAAAGTTTTCCACAGCCTTGTTGATAGCCAAAGCACCAAGGCTGCCGCCAAATACGAATATTGTTTTCTTGTTTGGATCGAGATTCAACTTCTTTCGAGCTTCTTCCTTCGATTGAACATGGTCGAATTGGTCTCTCATAGGATTTCCGAAGCAACGAATCTTCTTTTTCTCTTCGTCCGAGAAGAATGATTGAGACTTTTCGAAGGAAGTAATTATCGAATCAGCCTTTGCCGATAAAAGTTTAATGGTTTTCCCGGGATTGACATTCGATTCCATCAGGAAGAGGGGAGTATTTGTCTTGACTGCGCTCAGTCCGGCGGGGTAGCTGAGGTATGCCCCCGCGCAGAGGACAGCCGAGATATTATTACTTTGAATAATTTTCTTGCAAGTGGAGACAGACTGGAGAATCTTGAATGGAAGGCTAATTGTTTTGAGCGAAAAGAGGCCGGAGAAACCAACGACCGAAAGCGGCACGAATTTGTAGCCGAGTTTCGGGACTATATTGGCTTCGAGGCGTTCGGGATTACCTACGAAAACAGGTTCGATGTTGTTATCTGTAATATTTTGAAGAGCTTCGACGACAGCGAGAGCCGGAAAAAGGTGGCCGCCTGTGCCGCCAGCTGCAACGAGTATAGATATTTTGTTCATCATTATACCAGTTAAAAACAATAATATATAATTAACTTTGAATTATTGACGTACACTAATGTCAAAGATTTGATTAATCAAAAATAATTCGAGTATTGGTATTTTATTCTAACTTTGATATTTGGACTTCAGAAAGTGAAAGAAGGAAATAATGGAGGAAGGTAAACTAAGGCTTAACGAAATCGAGAATACTCAAATCACACGATTAGAGTTTTACACCTATAAGAGAAACTACTCCCTTATCAACTTTATCCAGAGTAATTTCAAATCCTGAATCTTTAAGAATCTCGATACCAATTTCCTTCGAGATTTTCGTTTTAAAATAAGAACTTACTTTTTGAATCCATTTCCCATTTTGTAATTCGTTGAGCAGGTCAGTAACTCTTACTTTTTCATCAAAGTATTCCAAGAAACATGTAAGTATTCTATTTTGATCGCTTTTAACAGGTATAAATCTTTGATCGCCTTCCAATGGTACTGAGTAATCACGGAAGATTAAGATTAGTTTTCCTTGTGGTTTCAAAATATTGCATGAATCTATGACCAATTCCCTTATTTCATCGACGGATTCCAAGTGGGGGAGAGTGTCGCCGCAGCATACTATCAGATCTGGATTCACTTTTGCTAAACTTTTCAGCGTTCGTATATCCTCTTGAACAATCTCAATTGGATATGATCCTATTCTTGCTCGAAGTTCATTTAGGAGATGAGCATTAAAATCTACAGAAAGAACGCGAAAGCCTAATTGTGCCAGGGCAATTGATTGGATTCCATGTCCGGCGCCCAAATCAATTGCAAAACCGTTACTACTTGATTCGATTTTATTATCGATACAGAATTGTTTGAATGAATTCATATTCGTATCGAAGTCTCCGGCGAGCCAGGAATAGAAGTCGCCCAAGTGATTATCATAATGTTGTTTAACTATCATATCGCAACATATCAGAAGTTGTACTGATTATACTTTAGCAATGGTCTATATACAACGCCAAAAGCCCTTTAGCGAACTAAAGGGCTTTTGGTCTAAAGAAGACCCCGGCAGCGACCTACTCTCCCACAAGGGTAACCGAGCAGTACCATCGGCTCTGTTGGGCTTAACTTCTCTGTTCGGAATGGGAAGAGGTGTGACCCCAACGATATAGCCACCGAGGAATAAAATTTTAAGTGAATGGAAGGAAATATCATTTCTTCTCATATAACTAAGTCATGAAGAAGTGTGTGGTTGTATATCAACCTAAAAATATATATAGTAAGCCCTCGGATTATTAGTACAGTTTCGCTGAATACATTGCTGCACTTACACGTACTGCCTATCGACCAGGTAATCTCCCTGGATCCTTACTAGCTTGAGCTATGGGAAAACTAATCTCGGGGTAGGCTTCGCGCTTGAGATGCTTTCAGCGCTTATCCTTTCAGGACATGGCTACTCTGCAATGCTACTGGCGTAACAACAGATACACCGTCGGTCCTGGCACAACGGTCCTCTCGTACTAGTTGCGGGTCCCCACAATTTTCCTACGCCCGCACAGGATAGGGACCGAACTGTCTCACGACGTTCTGAACCCAGCTCACGTACCGCTTTAATTGGCGAACAGCCAAACCCTTGGGACCTTCTCCAGCCCCAGGATGCGATGAGCCGACATCGAGGTGCCAAACCTTGCCGTCGATATGGACTCTTGGGCAAGATCAGCCTGTTATCCCCGGCGTACCTTTTATCCTTTGAGCGACGGCCCTTCCACTCGGAGCCGCCGGATCACTAAGACCTGCTTTCGCATCTGCTCGACTTGTAAGTCTCACAGTCAAGCTACCTTATGCCTTTGCACTCTAAACACGATTACCAACCGTGTTGAGGTAACCTTTGTAAGCCTCCGTTACAATTTAGGAGGCGACCGCCCCAGTCAAACTCCCCACCTACCACTGTTCCCGAGGATCCACTCCTCCGGGTTAGAATCCAATTACAGCAAGGGTAGTATTTCACCAATGGCTCCACCTGCCCCACAAGACAAGCTTCAAAGCCTCCTACCTATCCTACGCATGCTGCAACCAAACTCAATAGTAAGCTAGAGTAAAGGTGCACGGGGTCTTTCCGTCCATGTGCGGGTAACCGGCGTCTTCACCGGTACCACAAGTTCACCGAGCCCGTGGTTGAGACAGTGCCCAGATCGTTACACCATTCGTGCAGGTCGGAACTTACCCGACAAGGAATTTCGCTACCTTAGGACCGTTATAGTTACGGCCGCCGTTTACTGGGGCTTCAATTCGGGGCTTCGCTTGCGCTGACTCCTCCTTTTAACCTTCCAGCACCGGGCAGGTGTCACTCCCTATACGTCCACTTCACGTGTTAGCAGAGAGATGTGTTTTTGTTAAACAGTCGCCTGGGCCATTTCACTGCGACTCAATTATTTCATGAGCACCCCTTATTCCGAAGTTACGGGGTCAATTTGCCGAATTCCTTAACCACGGCTCACTCGCGCGCCTGAGTATACTCAACCCATCCACCTGTGTCGGTTTACGGTACGGTCACCTAAGAAATACACGCAGCTTTTCTCGGCAGTGTGTTTCACCCATAGATGATAGCCATTAACATCTACGGACTACGCTCCTGCGTCCCTGCGTTTAACTCTTTTGGTGGCTCAGGAATATTTAAATTTGACCTGATTCCCATCGACTACGCCTTTCGGCCTCGCCTTAGGGGCCGGCTAACCCTGAGATGACGAACAGAGCTCAAGGAAACCTTAGATTTTCGGCGCGGAAGATTCTCACTTCCGTTATCGTTACTTATGCCAACATTTGCTCTTCTGTACGCTCCAGCATTTCTCACAAAACACCTTCATTGCCCACAGAATGCTCCCCTACCAATCCTTACGGATTCCATAGCTTCGGTACAATGCTTAGTCCCGGATATTGTCGGCGCTGTGTCGCTCGACCAGTGAGCTATTACGCACTCTTTAAATGAATGGCTGCTTCTAAGCCAACATCCTGGCTGTCTCAGCAACACAACATCCTTTCTCTGTTAGCATTAATTTGGGGACCTTAGCTGATGGTCTGGGTTCTTTCCCTCTCGGCTACGAAGCTTATCCCTCGCAGCCTCACTCCCATGCATCATGTATCTGGAATTTGTAGTTTATCAGGGGTCGGTACCGCTGTAACGGCCCTAGCCCTATCAGAGCCCTACCTCCAGCACACTAACATGAGGCTGTTCCTAAAAACATTTCGGGGAGTACGAGCTATAACCAAATTTGATTGGCCTTTCACCCCTATCCACAGTTCATCCAAGTGGTTTTCAACCCACACTAGTTCGGACCTCCACGTAGTGTTACCTACGCTTCATCCTGACCATGGATAGATCATCTGGTTTCGCGTCTGCCGCTACATACTATACGCCCTATTCAGACTCGCTTTCGCTACGGGTGCGATACTTAATATCTTACCCTTGCATGTAACGAGCAACTCGTTGGCTCATTAAGCAAAAGGCACGCTGTCACTCCACATATTGCTATGCTTTGCTCCAACCGTTTGTAAGCATACGGTTTCAGGTTCTTTTAACTCCCTTCTGAAGGGTTCTTTTCACCTTTCCCTCACGGTACTAGTTCACTATCGGTCACCAAGGAGTATTTAGCCTTACCCAGTGGTCTGGGCAGCTTCCCGCAGAATTCCACTTGCTCCGCGGTACTCAGGAACACCCCTGATTGCTTCTTGATTTCGTTTACAGGACTATCACCTTCTATGGTTTACCTTCCCAGGTAATTCTACTATCGTTCGGCAATCGTGATGAGGGTCCTACAACCCCAAAGTGCACGCACTTTGGTTTGGGCTCTTCCCGTTTCGCTCGCCGCTACTCAGGGAATCTCTTTCGATTTCTTTTCCTCCGGGTACTGAGATGTTTCACTTCCCCGGGTTTGCTCTCATAATGAGTGACGGGACATGACTCCCGCCGGGTTACCCCATTCGGAAATCCACGGATCAAAGCATGCTTCCTGCTCCCCGTGGCATATCGTCGGTAGCTACGTCCTTCATCGCCTCTTGGTGCCAAGGCATCCACCGTATGCTCTTAGTAACTTACAATTATATTATTGGGTTGTTATACTTCTCCACACGAGCTTCTTCATGACTCGGTTATATGGAAAAATTATGATTACTGATATTTCCTTCCAAAACAATACATTTATTGTTTTCACTTAAATTTTCAAAGTTCTTCTTTTCAGAGTGGACCCTAGCGGGATCGAACCGCTAACCTCCAGAATGCAAATCTGGCGCTCTCCCAATTGAGCTAAGGGCCCCGATTGTCTCGGCTGTGATTGCCTGATAGACTGTTGTGTGGGCCCGAGTTGACTTGAACAACCGACCTCACGCTTATCAGGCGTGCGCTCTAACCAGCTG
>CAZSWR010000048.1:0-27327 GCA_964610885.1 uncultured Hyphomicrobiales bacterium
GTCATGTTGAACGAAGTGAAACATCCATAATTAGCAATGACTTATGAATGCCAATTGATTCTTCACTTCGTTCAGAATGACCCTTCTGAGACAGCCCCTCACATTTGAATTGTTCAAAAGCGGCTTTATTAACTAAAAATAATCATATGAGCTTTTTTTTCGTGTTAATTTTGTAGTGAAGTAACTATACAAATTTGAAAGGTTAATAAATAAAAATGGAACACATGATACCACTTTTCACAACAGCCCCATTCGTGCTGATGCTCGGAGCGATAGCTTTGATGCCCCTGTTTTGGGAGCATTTCTGGGAGAAGAATTCTAATAAGCTGTTAGTATCCCTTGCCTTAGCGATTCCAACCGGAGCGTGGCTCGCTTCTTCGGGCTTTTCGATGGAGCTGTACAATACGCTGGTTTTCGATTATGTCCCGTTCCTTATCCTTCTCGGCGCGCTGTTCGTCATTACCGGTGGTATTCATATCGATAGTTCATACGAATCGAAACCATCCGTGAATACGGTATTCCTTGCCATTGGCGCCATACTGGCCTCCGTGATGGGAACCACCGGCGCAGCCATGCTGATGATCCGCCCGATTCTCAACGTGAACAAAGGCAGGCAATACAAGGTGCACACAGTACTTTTTGCGATTGGTATTATTGCTAATTGCGGCGGGCTGCTGACGCCACTGGGCGATCCGCCACTTTTCATGATGTACCTGCGCGGCGCACCATTCGACTGGTTCTTCAATCTGGCGCCCGAATGGCTATTCGCTAATGGGCTTCTGCTCGCAATTTATTACTTTGTGGACAGGCACTTCATCGCAAAAGAAAACCCGACACCCACCGAAAACACAAACAAGAAACGCCTCGTCATCCGCGGAAGGCGCAACTTCATACTCTTGGCCGGAGTGGTTCTTTCGGTTGCCTTCATCAATGGGCACACCATGCCGTTCATCGACACGAACGAGTACTTCAAGTTCATCCGCGAGGGCGTTACGCTTCTTTTGGCTGTGATATCTTTCGCGATTACGAAAAAGGAACACCACGAAGCTAATGATTTTTCGTGGGGGCCGATCCAAGAGGTTGCATATTTATTCCTTGGCATTTTCGTAACGATGGTGCCCTGCATCCTATATTTGGAGCAAAACGCAGCCACTCTTGGCGTCAACTCGCCGAATTTGTTCTATTATTTCTCCGGCGCTCTTTCTTCGTTCCTGGACAACACACCGACAGCGGTTACATTCTATTCTCTCGCCGAAGGGCTTGTCCGGCAATCCCCGGCGCAATTCGCGCAGCTGCCGCAAGTGGCCGGCATTCCCGAGATATTCATGAAAGCAATCTGCACTGGCGCCGTATTTTTTGGTTCGATGAGCTACATCGGCAATGGCCCGAATTTCATGGTCAAAGCAATTGCAGACTCCGCCGGCGTGGACATGCCGCACTTTTTCGCATACATGTATAAGTTTTCGCTTATCGTCTTGCTCCCGATTTTCATACTCACTCAGTTGATTTTTATCGGGTTCTAAGAGCCGGCAAAAAGTTGGATGTGAACTTCATGCCGTGCCCCTCCCCACTACAAAATCCCTACGGGGCAATCAATTATGGTTGCCCCGTTTTTTTTGAGTGTGCGATTTATTCAAGTACAAGTGCACTTCATGCCCTGCCCTGAAATCAGATTGCAACAAATCGGCAATTCGTGTGTTATTATTTTCGAGGCCGGACGATGTATGTTCGGATTTCGGTTCGATTTTTGCATTATTATTTTGTGTTGGCGGCGGATCGACCGCGCAGCCAAGCGAAGTGGCAAAACAATGGCAAGGTTTAATTTTCACACGAAATTGCGCCGAGGCCGAAAAAAAGTTTTCAACAAAAAATGTTTTGCTAAATTGAAATAAATTTATAATTTGCAGTTATGAAAAAGATAATCTATATATTGATGTTTTTCGTTGTGGCCGTAGGAATGGCCGCAAGCGGGATTATCGAATCTCTCAGCGCATACACCACCGGCAACGAAGTCAGCGTGGAATGGCGCACATCGGCAGAAAAGCCGGTCGCAAGGTTCGAGGTCGAACGCTCCGAGGACGGTTCGCAGACCTTCAAATACATCAGCTCGGTCTATCCCAAGGGCGATTACTCATCGTATTCGTACGTGGACCACGACGCATATCGCGCTCAGGCCGGCGAGACGATCCAGACTCGCACGGCAATGACCTATAGGCTGAAAATCTGCTATGCCTCCGATTCCGTTTCCTATACGAACGCTGTCACGGTCGTGCCGAAAATGAACGGTATCCGCCGCACATGGGGCATGATTAAGGAATTGTTCCGCTAAGCGCTGCGCCACTGCCCGGACGGCAGCTGAAGTCGCTCCTTCGAGAAACAAGCAGCTAAGACAAGATTTTATGTGCAGATTTATCCACGGTGATGCGATAGCTGCACATTTTTCTTTGGTATCAGGCCCTAAGGATTTGTTCATTCAAATTATGCCGGTCCAATTGTTTTATATATAAAGGAAATCAACATGCGCAAATCAGGCTCGTGCACAGCCCTTTTCAAGCATTTATGCATCGCCCTCGCTTTATTGACTTCATTCAGCCTGGTGGCCCACTCCCAAACGGAATCGGATTCGGATTTCGAGAGGAACAAGTGCGGCACTACCAATCCAGAATTCAAGAAATACATCGAATCCCGAAAGAAAAACACGATTCAATACTTGGGCGACACAGTCGCTATACTGCAATGCACCACCTACAGCGCACAGAAGCATTTCCGAATTATGTACGATACAGCCCATACCCTGCCATCACCGGAATTCCCATTCGAGAGGAAACCTGTATCGCTTTGGGACGATAACCACAACGGAATCCCCGATTTCGTCGATTCTGTCGGAATATTCCTCGAGCGCGCCTACGATTTCTACTTGAATAAAATCGGATATCGCCACCCCGATTGCGGATTCGAAGGAGTCCCTTCGGACTACACAGACGTTTACTTGCTCAATATCGGCGAGGGCAACGTCGGCGTCTATGGATACACCGCCCAATACACTTCAACGCTGCCGAATGGCAAATGCCCAACATATATTTTTATGGACAACGACTACAGCGCGACCGACTCTTCGCTAAACGGGCAGGGGCAAAAGCAGCGCACATACAAGGACACAGGCAATTTCGCAGCAAAAATCACGGCCGCCCACGAATTCCATCACTGCATTCAGATGGGCCACGCATTCGATTTCTCGTGGTTCGGCAAAATCGGCGAGATGACAAGCACCGGCATGGAAGTGCGCTTGTATCCCGAGACGACCGACTATTTGCAATTTGTCCGCGCTCTGTTTCGCGATTTCTCGCAAAAAAAACTTACCGATACGAACGATTACGTCGGCTACTATTGGTCGATTTTCACTCAATATATAGTCCACGAATTCGGCGACAGTCTCTTGCTCCGTTTCTGGGAGATGACGAAACTGCCTTTGCACCACTTGACGATTCTCGACAGTGCATTCCACGAACGCGGTTCGAGCCTCGGCGCCGAATGGTGCAAATTTATGGATTGGATCTATTTCACAGGCTCCCGCGCTGTCGATGGCGAGTATTTCCCGCAAGCAAGGATCTTCCCAACCAGTTTCTCTAATAAAATCGACGGGAAATACAACTACGGCCTTTATAATTACTCCGAGCCAAGCACCGGAGAAAGCGGTTCGCTCTATCCATACGACCTGCGCGGCGTGAAAATCGTATTCCCTTCGTCGCAGCCGAACCGCGAGACAGACACCTGCCTTTTCATAATGACCAATACGGATTTCTCGAGCATTGTTAGCCAAACCTATCAATCGATCGATTACTCGCTAATTACAACTTCACAGCAGTCCCAAGGCATGGAAAAACTGGGCGGCCTGAACTATTTCTACACCCAATTCCTACCCAGCCCATTCCTTTGCAACCATTTCTACGTCAATGGAGGAGTGCCAACCGAAGAGGCAACTTCGGCCTATCCGAACCCATTCCGCCCGTCAGTACATTCGGAGATATTTTTCCCGGCGCCCGAATCCTCGGAAACCGGCGACAAGGTGAAAGTCGTTATTTACTCGGCGGACATGGTTGTCTTGGCCGAATTCACTGCGCTCGTCGAGAATGGCAAGAACACGCACATGCACGAGACGCCAGTCTTCGCGAAAGTGGCTCGTTGGAGCGAAATCCGCGAGAAATTGCAAAGTGGCGTTTACCTGTACCAAGTGCATTTCGGTAACAATTTCACATTCGGAAAATTTGCTATCTTGAAGTAGGCCCAACACAATTCCCTGCAAGCAGCCTTCCAGAAATAGTATCTTTGCGCCGACCCACGGGTTGCCCTGTGGGTCGGTTCGTTTTTATATCTCCAATATTATCAGTGCTATGCGCGATTATACCTTTAGCCCCCTTTGAAAAAGCGGGTTGGGGGATTTGCCAATATATCGTTGACTTACCACGACACATGCAATGGTTTGTATCCCTTTGCAGCAAATTTTTCACTTATTCAAAAGGCTCTTAAGAGCGTGAAAAAGTATTTCCTTTGATTCTCACCCCTCGCCAAACACGCGAGAGGGGCAGGGGTGAGGCTGAGAAAGTTTGCATAAGCATATAATATACTTTAAATTACGATTCTTTGCCTCTCTCCCCAAACCCCTCTCTCCATTCTGGAGAAAGGGGCTTTAAGAAAAAATCATACTATTTCAAAAGGCTCATAAAATAAGCGGGTATAAAATACTGTTCGCGATGTATCAGTCTGAAGGGCTCAGATATTCTCTTGGGCGGGCAATATTGGTCTAATGCGTTGGGACGAATTCAATTCTGCCGTCCAGAAAAGAATCCACATAGAGAAGTTGGAAGGAATTGCCGTCGAACCGGCCGAATGTGGGCCGCGCGATCCAATCGCCAAGGTTGATATATTTACCCTTCCCGATGGGGTCAAAGATGGGGCGGTGGCGATGGCCCATGACGACGTAGTCCATGCCTTCGTTAATTTTTTTCTCAGCGAAATCTCTCATTCCGTCCCGCGGGCCGTAGTTTTTGCTGTCTGTGTAGCCTCTGCTTTTCCGCGAGGAGTGCGAGGCCAATCCGATACCGCAATCGGGGTGCAACTTCAGGTAGAGTCCGAGTATAAACGGATTGCGTGTGATGCTTTTTATAACTCTGTATGCGCCGTCGTTGTACGATTTCCCATCGCCGTGCGAAAGGTAGAATTTTTTGCCGTAGAGTTCGCGCTCGATATCGCCGCCGTACACAGAGATGCCCATTTCCGTCTCGAAGAATCCGCCATGGCGCAGGTGGCCGAAGTCGTGATTCCCCATCAAATATTCAATTTTCGAGACCTGGCTCAGCTCTGCAATCATGCTCAGAGTGCGGTAGAAATGCTTCGGCACCACCTCTTTGTATTCGAACCAATAATCGAAAAAATCGCCAAGAATGAACAGCTGAGAGCAATAATTCTTTATTTGCGAAAGGAATGCAAGCAATAGATCCTCGCGGAGCCTGTCCTCCGAGCGGGGCAATACGCCTAAATGTATATCAGAGATAAAATAAATCATTCCAAGCCCAAAAAAACGCACACACGATAAAATACGAAATAGAATTTAATAAAAAAAATTTCTTAAATAATTAATTGCCATTTTCCAACTTCCTAATTTGGACGGCGCACGGCCTGGCAGCCATTCCGAACTATTTGTGTAATTTCAGGTATTCGCCTTTCCTGAAGAATGACTTGTCGAGTATCTCGTATATTTCGACAGGGAAAATCTCGAAACAGGTCTTTTTATTCTTTTCTGTATTGTCTAAAACTTCCGAAAGAATCTTGCAGTCTTTGCTTTCTTTGCATTCGCCACAGTTGTCGGCCGAATGCGTCATTGCGCATTGCCTGACGCCATTCGAGCAAGACAGGGAAGTTGGGCAACCATAGCAAGCAAGCTCTTGGGGATCGACCAACCGATCGCGCCAACCCGCTTGCAACCATATCGACGATAGGTGGCGCAGAAGGGCTGTGTCCTTCGTTACAGTTGCAATATATCTGGGGCATTTCGAACAATTATCCCCGCAAGCGCCAATTCTATCATTGTTTGTTAGCATTTTCAGTAATCCAAAAATTGCAATATATTATATTAACTAATACAAGAAAAAATGAATTCGATTCCGTCTTCACCTTCATCAATTCGCTGCCATTCAAAACAAATAAGCAGGCGTAACCTAATAGAACAAAGTGCCGCTCAGCATCCGAGCGTCATCCGGCATATAGAACTAAAAAATAAATTCGTGCGATCAAGATAAACAGAAGCCCGTTGCTCGAACGGGCTTAAGCGGAGAAGGAGGGATTCGAACCCTCGGTAGCATTTAACACACTACGACGGTTTAGCAAACCGTTGCCTTCAGCCACTCGGCCACCTCTCCGGTTGTCAGAAGACAAGAGTACAAATATATCAATATTTCTTAATTTTGCAAAATATTTTTTTTGAGTTTTCAATTCATACGAACAATATTCCGCATACAACGATACTTAATCACTATTCGGGCACTATCTTACTCGCTCCACGAAGCATTCGCCCATACCGCTTTCTCCTGTTTCCGTGGAGCGCAGGACGATTGTAATGCGGTCGAACCGGTTCGGCGGAGCAATGCTTTCTTTCGGCTTCCTGACCTGGGCCATATAGCCCCAGATGAAGCTGCCGCGGGCCGCTTCGGGCACCTTCGCTATCGACAGCACTTCCGATGGCGAGCCATTGATCGAAATGCTCAGCTCGGCAGGGCTAATCGCGCTTGGTGCCACGTCGATAGTGTCGCCCTGTTTGGAGGCTCCCGCCCCACTGAGTGCTTTTGTGAGGCTCATCGGCCGAAAATAGACCATATACGTGTCCCAAGGGCCAACCTGCGGCTCGAAAGCGTTTACAGAGTATATTTCCATCCGGTCGTACTGGGGATTGATTTCCAAATCGGAGAGCGCCGGGACATTCCACGCCCAATACTCGAGCTTGGTTTTCGCATAATCGGATGCCTTGACCGCATAGATGCAATAATACATACCGCGCTTGGCGGTAATCGAGAATTTGCCGTCCTTGCCCGTCAGCGCCGAAGCTATGTTTTCAAAGTTGATTCCCTTAAGCAATACGGAAACACTGTCCAAGGGCTGCTGATCGAAATCAGTAACCCGCCCAAATATTCGCACGGAGTCCTGAGCCGCGCACAGCATTGGCGCCACGAAGGCGCAGAAAGCGATTAAAGCATATCTTTTTATGGTATTTTTCATTTTTTAGATTCTCGTTGAATTGTGTTTTGTTGTATTTCGAAGATATGCCCCACCGCCGAGGTGTGGCACTTCTGTGTATATATACTTTCCAGATAAATTTTTCCCTACCGACTCCCGATTTCCCAAGCTCACGAGCTGGGGCTATTAATATTCAACCCCTTCGGGGTTGGTTTATTGTCGATTATATGGGCGGGTTCCGAACCCACCCTACACATCTTCCAACTTGCAACTTGTTCCTTGCTACTTGCAACTATTTTCAGCTCATCACCACATCTGCTAATCCCCGAACAGCTTATTTGCCCGAGAAGCAAAAATCCAGCGAGCGGCGCAGGGCCGAATCGAAAAAGTACCAGTCGTGGCTGCCGTGGCGTGCCTCGAAAGTGGTGTCGAAACCGAGGGATTGAATCTTTTCGGCGAACCTTAAGTTGTCCGAATGGTAATAGTCTTCGGTGCCGCAGGAAAGGTAAAGCTTGGGCATAAATGCGGATTTGTCCATATTTGCGGCCAAATGCAACAGATCGCAATCCGCACGCCATTCCAAGTTTTCTCCGAAGATTGCCTCAAAATCCGTTATCAACTGGCGCCCATAGGAGTGTTTTAATTCTTCGATTTCGGCGGGGGTGCGCTTGTGGCTGAGGAACTCCTTCAGGAAAAGGCACGGCGAAGAGAAAGCGCAGCAATACTTGTAGTTCTCCGGCCTCGCCAGGCAAGCCTTCATCGCGCCATAGCCGCCCATGGAGCCGCCGATGATTGCCGTTGATTCCCGAGTGGGCGACAAATTGAATGCCGAACGCACAACTTTGGGAAGCTCGTCCACAATGTAAGTGAAATAATTCAAGCCATATTTCATATCCGCATAGAAACTTCTGGCCACTTCGGGCATAATCACGGCCACGCCATGTTCGGCGGCGTAAACCGGCAGCATTGTGTAGTTGAGCCAATCGCCACTACTGCCCAAAAGCCCGTGCAGCAGATAAACCACCTTGGACGGCTGAGCGCCCTTTGGATTGTCCGGCAGGATGACGGTCAGCCCGGTCTCCATGCTCAGCGAGTTCGACAGAAAAGAACCTTTGAGTATCATAAAAATTAAACATTAAATTCAACAAATAAAATTAAATCGGTTCGATAACGCTTTGTGTGGGTAGATTTCAATTCTCCCGCGAAATAGAGTGTGATTTCAACAAAACCATCTCGTACTAATATTGTCCGACCACCCAAGTAACCCTTTGCTGTGCGAAGGATTTATCGCCCACTCCTTGGCAAGGATGGGTGGTTCTGTTATTCAAATGACTTACCCAACAAAAATAGATATAGAACCATTAAACCTTCGGAGCCTTGTACTTGCGGCCCCAGAATTTGTACCATGTGAGCGACGTGAATGCCATCGCCCGCTCGAACCACCGAAAACGCAACATGTAGTGCATAAATCGGTAAGTGATCCAGAAAGTCAGCAGCGCAATGAGCGTTTCGCAGATGAATTCGGACGCCTCGCCCAAACTGCCCGTTGGCAAATAGCCCCAAAGATGCACCGAGGCAATCGAAGACAGCGCAGAGGCCAGAAGCAAGCTCCCAACAAAATAGCCATGCCCCGTCTCGATCGCGTTTCGCGGGCATTGGCCCATGCACTTCATGCAGCTTTCGCAATTGAAAGTCCAGAATGGCCTGCCACCGGTCATAACCACTCCCCTGACGGGGCACCCAGCCACACAGGCGCCGCAATTGTCGCATTGGGCCGAGGCATAGAAAGATTTCGAGATCATGAAACGGCCGACAAAATAATAAAGGAAAGCGATTGGGGACACAAGCAAGTCTTGCACTATTTCGCGCAGTGCGCCGTAACTGCGGACGCCCGCGAGTACCTTTCCGGCGAACTGCTCGACGCGCTCGCGATTGCGCACGAACAAGTAATCAATCGTCCGGCCGTTCAATCCCGGATGCAAGGAAAGCCAATTCGACGGCAGGTCGATGCCTTGCATTGCGCGGACTGAATAGCCTTTCGCGAGCAAAACGAGCCACGCGAAAAGGAATGCAATGCCCGTCAGTCCGGGAGTAACGAATTTCCCGATCTTCATTCCGGCGCGAGTGTTCATTAGCGCCACGTGGTTGCGGCCCCGGGGGAAATGCAAGAGGAAGTTAATCATAACGGGCGGATAGTTAAAGCCATGGATGGGCGAAGTGAACACAACGAGGCTGTCCGGGTCGGGCGGCGGTGCGTGGCGCCTGTCGGCCTTTGCAATGTTGACCAGCTTGGCTCGGACGCCCTGGCCGGAGGCAAACTCAGCGAGCCAATGGGCCACGCGCTCGGAGTTCCCCGTGCCGGAGAAGTAGTAAACCTCGATCTGCCTGTATTCCGTCATACACTTTTGCTGCGTTATGAATTAGCTGTACGTAAAAGCACAAATTATAGAATACGCGAATATTTTGAATTTGTTACACAAACCCAATGAGCGAATGAAATTCGACGAGATGCACTTTGGAGAGAATCGAGATAGTAATCCCGTTCCCGGGGCTGTCTCAAAAGGGTCATTCTGAACGAAGTGAAGAATCCATGCCATTCATAAGTCCTTGCTAATAATGGATGTTTCACTTCGTTCAACATGGCAAAAAACAGTCTTTTCGGACTTTTGAGACGGCCCCTGGTGAATATTCCTTTCTCTAATAATATCAGTGTTTTACGCGATATTTTCTTTAGCCCAGCTTTGCCAAAGGGGGTTAGGGGGATTTGCTTGTATTTCTACGACTTACGACAATAGAGGCTGTTGAACGAACATTTCTTGCAGCCCCCAAAGAGCTATATTGCCGGCTCTTACTTCTTCAACAGGTCTCGGATTTCCTCGAGCAGAGCCTCTTGGCGTGGTTTTTCGGCCTGAACGACTTCGGCTTCCTTTTGCCTCTTTGCCGAGTTGATTGCCTTGACGAGCATGAAAATTGCAAATGCAACGATCAAGAAATCAAAGCACACCTGAAGGAAGTTGCCATAGTTCAGGGCAACGGCCGGGCCTTGGGCGCCAGCTTCGCGAAGGACGATCCGAAGGTCGGTGAAATTGACTCCGCCCACGATTAGGCCAATCGGAGGCATGATAATATCGTTGACGACTGATGCCACAATTTTGCCAAAGGCTGCGCCGATAATTATACCGACCGCCATATCGATTAAATTGCCCTTCATGGCAAATTCTTTGAACTCGTTGATAATCTTCATAAGACTAACCTTTGTTTTTTTAATGAAAATTGTGAAATATCAATTCGGACACGGGCAATATGGGGCAGCCGCCCCAGCCTTCATAAAAAAGACGAAAATACAACATCGTATTGTAAAGTGGATAGGATTGAAGCGAATCGATAAAGTGTTGTTTGGATAGTCCCAGATACAATTTTAATTGAGTTATCAAAATTGGAAAAGCATTGTACCGCGCGAGCGGTTGAAATATTGCAGCAAATTATTGAATTTATAGCAGTAATATTGCGCGAGCGAATGTTCTATAACGATGGTTTATTTAACTGCGTATAATCTTAAATTGTTCATTAAAAATTTGGATTATATGCTATACCCTCATCCCCGGCCCTTCTCCCGAGGGAAGAAGTGAGTAAGAAAGCGTGTTTTATTGGAAGTCCCTTATCGAACTTCGGGAGAAAGGGATTCGAGGGTTGAGGTTTTTTCTAACGCACAATTTGGGATTATGCAACAACCGCTATCGATGTTGCATTCTTTGTAACCCACACAAAAAAAACTCCCGACATAGACATTTGCCGAGAGTTTAATATTATTCAATTCAGAAATACGAATTATCCGATCGTGCCGATAACAAACGGTTCCGAGCTGCTGAGCGAATCGAGGACAGTTTGTTTGTTCTCCGGCGAAACGACCAAGAGCATTCCGACGCCGAGGTTGAACGCTTTGCGCATTTCTTCGTCGGCAATATTGCCCGTCGTGCGGATTAATTCAAAGATGGCAGGCATTCGCCACGAATTCCAATCGATTTCGAGCGTACGACCCTCGGGCAGTATGCGCGACGTGTTGCCGACGATGCCGCCTCCGGTGATGTGCGAAATACCTTTAAGCAAATTCTTGTCCAAAAGCGGGCTGACCACGTGCAGGTACGAACGGTGCACGGCCAGAAGCGCTTCGCCGATCGATTTCCCGCCGAGGATTTCGGGGCGGTCGCCGACCTGGAACTTCTCGAGCAGCACTGCGCGGGCAAGCGAATAGCCGTTGGTGTGCAGGCCCGTTGAGGGCAGGGCAATCAGTGAGTCGCCCTTCGAAATTGTTTTACCATCGACGATTTTGTTTTTGTCCACGATGCCGACGATGGTGCCGCTCATGTCGTATTCGCCATCGGAATAAATGGAGGGCATTTCGGCAGTTTCGCCACCGATGAGCGCGCAACCGTTTTCGCGGCAGGCAACGGCGAAGCCACTGATCACCTCTGTGGCGACTGCCGGGTCCAGCTTGCCCGTGGCGAAATAGTCGAGGAAAAAGAGCGGACGGGCGCCGCAGCAGAGTATATCATTGACGCAATGATTAACCAAGCACTGGCCCACGGTGTCGTGTTTGGCCGAGGCAAAAGCAATTTTCAGCTTCGTCCCCACGCCGTCGGCTGAAGCCACCAGCACCGGATGCGTATATTCGTCGAATTTCGCATCGAAGAACCCACCGAAATGGCCGATGTCTGCCAGTACTCGCGGCCCGAACGTGGAGCGCACGAGTGGTTTGATATTCTTCACGGTTTGCTCGCCTGCGGCGATATCGACTCCGGCGGATTTGTATGTTAAGCTCATATCTGCTTGCTAATTGGTTTAAAAAACACGTGCAAAATTAAGAATAAATCAACTTCTAAAAAAGAGATTATTTGCTCGCAAGATTTGGTTGATGTGATGATGTGATGATTGTCTGAACTCTGGCTAATATGATTCGTTTGATTATTGTGATTGAATCATGTGGTGAGCAATGTTGGGGCGGGTTCGGAATCCGCCCGAAGATATAATTTGCATAGAACCAAAAAAATCTGGCGAGTAAAACATTATCCCGAGGGCACGGCACGTCGTGCCCCCTACAACAATATTATCACATTTGCTAATCAGCACATCACCACATCACCACATCCTGCATATCCTGCAAAATCGCTACAGGACCAACATTTTTCAATACCTTTGGCATTCGTCAAACTTTTCTTTTAAAGTCTCGCTCAAAATTCATAGTTTTGAATTGCAGAATTATGGCTTTTTCAGAATTTGTGCAAGCTATGAATTTATATGTTTTTATTAAAAGTTACGAGCACCAATGCTCTTTCGAACACCCGCTGCCGCGCGGGGCGGTGTATATCCATTTGTAGTGCAAGCATTTGCGCGATTGCGAATTCGCCTCGCCCGGCAATACGATCGGGAAAGTGCGCCCCGAAAAACGTATAAAACACAAATTCATAATTGGCATCGGCAGCAGGAAAACTCATTCTGCTTCCACAAAAATTAATAACAGGGGAATTGATACGTTCAGTTTTTCCCTTGAAATAAAAAGAGAAATATATATCTTAAAATAGAGGTCAAGATGAAACAATCACAAGTATTCATTCCTACGCTGAAGGAAGTGCCCGCCGAGGCTGTCATTCCCTCGCACCGGCTGATGTTGCGTTCCGGATTGGTGCGCCAGCTGGCATCGGGTGTCTTCTCCTTCCTGCCCATGGGATACAAAGTAATTAAAAAAGTAATTGAAATCCTCCGCGAGGAGATGGGAGCCATTGGAGCGCAAGAGTTCCTGTTGCCCGCGCTGAACCCGATCGAAATCTGGGAGCAGACGGGCCGAGTGGAGGCAATGGGCGACGTCATGTTCCACATCAAGAACCGCGACGGGCTTGTGTTGGCGCCCACCCACGAGGAAATCATTACGTACCATGCCCGCCAACATGTCAAATCGTACCGCGATATGCCACAGATCTGGTACCAGATCCAAACCAAGTTCCGCAACGAAGCGCGCCCGAAATCAGGCGTTCTTCGCGGCCGCCAATTCACGATGAAGGATTCGTATTCGATGGATTCGTCGTGGGAAGGCCTGGACGAAAGCTACGAGAAGCACTACAACGCATACCGCAAAATTTTCGAGCGTTGCGGGATTAAGTTCTTCGTCGTCGGCGCATCGAGCGGCGCAATGGGCGGCCGCCAATCCCAAGAATTCATGGTGGAATCCGACTCCGGCGAAGACGTCTGCGCTGTGTGCGACTCCTGCGGCTACGCTGCGAATATCGAAGTGGCGCAATCGAACGCCAAACCGGTCGCACGCATCGGCAACACTGCCGCCGTCGAAGAATTCGCAACGCCCAACGCCAAGACCATCAACGACCTGATCGAACAATTCGGCATCGAAGAGGACCGCTTGGCCAAAAGCGTTGTCTATATCGTCGATTCCGAACCCGTTTTGATACTGATGCGTGGGAACGACGAGCTGAACGAGAGCAAGCTGCAAGGAGTATTCGGCACGAACGCAATGCGTCCCGCCGAACCCGCCGAATTGCTGGACATCACCGGCGCCAATGCCGGATCGATCGGCCCCATCGGACTTAAGAAAAATATACGCATCGTTGCCGACAACATGCTTGCCGACGCCGATTCGATGACAAGCGGCGCGAACCGCGACGGTTTCCACTTCAAAAATATTGACCTCAAGCGCGATTGCAAAATCGAAGCATACCACGACCTGCGCACCATCCGCCCGGGCGAGTCATGCCCGCACTGCGCGAGCGAACTCCGAGTGGTCAAAGCTATCGAATTGGGCCATATCTTCAAACTCGGCACCAAATACTCCGAAGCCCTCGGCGCCACTTTCCTCGACAAAGAAGGCAAAGAGAATCCGCTTATCATGGGCAGCTACGGAATCGGCGTGGAAAGAGTGATGGCCTGCTTCATCGAGCAGAACTTCGACGACAACGGCATCCTGTGGC
This sequence comes from uncultured Hyphomicrobiales bacterium, assembly GCA_964610885.1. Classification (GTDB taxonomy): domain Bacteria; phylum Bacteroidota; class Ignavibacteria; order Kapaibacteriales; family UBA2268; genus CAZSWR01. Next base: position 14,202 of record CAZSWR010000048.1, read on the forward strand.
ACGGCGAACTCGCCCCCTTCCAAGTGCACCTGATCGGCCTCAACATCGCAAAGGATCCGGCCATTGCCTCCGCCTGCGAGAAATTGCACACAGACCTCGAGGCAGCCGGTTTCGACGTGCTCTACGACGACCGAAACGAAACTCCAGGCATTAAATTTAACGATGCCGACCTTATCGGGCTTCCCGTCCAGGTCATCGTCGGGAAAAAGAACCTCGACAATGGAAATATTGAATACAAAAACCGTCGCACAGGCGAACGTGGCACGATTGCCCTCGGCGAAATAATTAATAAATTGAAAACCATTAATCTGTAAAACACAAGGGCAGTGGCTGCGATAAGCGAGTTTGGAAACAAAGGACAATGCTCTGCGCGCCGCGGCCGCCCGCCCGAGCCGATATTTGAATGCAATTTATTAATGAGCAAATACGTCTTAATTGCAGGTTTTTAATCTGAAAAAATGAGAAAATGAAAGGTTTTGCAGATTTACACATACATTCCATTTATTCCGATGGGATTCTGACTCCTGAAGAGATTATGCAGAAGGCTGCTGCTAATGGGCTGAGGTGTATCAGCCTGACCGACCACGACAACGTGGACGGGTGCGTCGTTGCCCATTCGATGGAAGGCAAATTCAACGTCGATATGGTGGACGGCATCGAGCTTAGCTGCTACGAAGAGGGCCGAGAATACCATATCCTTGGATACTACATCGATATCGACAACAAAATCCTTAAGAATTATCTGGAAGAATTTCGGCGCGCGCGATTGATTCGTGCCGAGAAAATCATTAAGAAGCTACGTTCGCTGAACGTCCCGCTGACCTTCGAGGAAATCCTTGAGCAGGCGGGCGAGGCGCCGGTCGCAAGGCCGCATATTGCAATGGTGATGCTCGAGAAGGGCTATACCTCTTCGTTCAAGGAAGCCTTCCTGTCGTACCTCGGCGAGGGCCGCCCCGCCTACGAATCCAAAATGCAGTTCCCCGTCTCGCAGGCCATCAAGCTGATCAAAGAATGCAACGGCATTTCCATCCTGGCGCATCCGGCCCGTTCGGTCTCGCAGGAAATGCTTTATCAGTTCATCGAACTCGGTATCGACGGCATCGAAGTGGTGCACCCAATGCACGACAAAGACATGCAAAAGTATTACCACGACATCGCTGCGCAATATTGGCTCATCGAGACGGGCGGATCGGACTTCCACGGCACTCGCGATTTCGACGAACCAAATTTCGGGAAATTTACCGTCCCGTGCACGGTTGTGGATTCCCTGCGGACACGCGCAGGGCGTAGGTAAAATTTTGTTAGGTGGCGACTGCCACTTTATTCTTTAAGGCAGCGCAATGACTACGAGGAAACTTGAAAATGATTTCATTTTTCCTTATTTCAGAATTTAAATGTTTTATTATACATAGAATTATCGTAAATTTGAAGTTTGTGATAATTGAATTTATTATTGGAGAATTACATGTTTAAGAAGACTTTAATTGCAGCGGGGCTTGCAATCGCTATCGTAACCGCCCCGGCAATGTCGGCAGACAACAAAAAACCACAGAAGAAAGCTGCCCCGGCGGCCAAACAGGCAACAATTCCTGTAACGCTTTCGCCGCTGCCAATCGAATTGAAAACCAAGGACGATTCTCTTGCCTACGCTCTCGGTATGAACATCGGAACGGGCATGAAGAAGAATTTCGAGCAAATCGACCTGAAGGTGAACTTAGATATATTGCTCAAGGCCATGGAAACAATCATGAAAGGCCAGCAAGCACAAATGACCGAAGACCAAGAAAAACAAATCCTCATGGCATTCCAACAGGATATGCAGGCCAAAGAAATGGCTAAACAACAAAAAGCCGGAGAAGATAATATGCAGAAAGCAAACGCATTCCTTGCAGAAAACAAAACAAAAGAAGGCGTCAAAGTTACCGCTTCGGGCCTGCAATACAAAGAAATCACTGCCGGAACAGGCGAGAAACCCAAATCGACTGACCAAGTCAAAGTGCACTACAAGGGTACACTCCTCGACGGCACAGTCTTCGATAGCTCCATCGACCGCGGCGAACCCCTCACATTCCCCGTTACAGGCGTCATCCCCGGATGGGTCGAAGCACTGCAAATGATGAACAAAGGCAGTAAATGGATGCTCTTCATTCCGCCGAACCTCGCTTATGGCGAACGCTCGCCCAGCCCGAACATTCCCCCGAACTCTTGCCTTATCTTCGAGGTGGAATTGCTCGACATCATCTCGGCAGACAAACCCGCCGAACAACCCAAAAAGTAATTCCAATATGCCATAAGGCCATATTTGTACAACCCGACTACTTCTTTGAAGTGGCCGGGTTTTTTATTGATGCGAAGACACGTGGTACGGCTTGCAAGAATAACCACCCCGCCCTTCGGGCACCCCTCCTTGGCAAGGAGTGGAGTGTAAGCATCTTATATGTATGAAGATAGGGTGTGCTACCATTTGGAATGGTAGTACCGCTTTCTCGTATAACTCGATACAAAAGAGATCATCACATTTGCTTATCAGCTTATCCTTGGGCGGGTTCCGAACCCGCCCCTACACATTATCTCAAGTAGAAAGTTACAAGTAGGGGTTCAAAATTTTAAACCCCTACAACTTTTACCTTTTTACTTGCAACTTTTTATCATCACATCAGCTCATCAACTAATCTTCAATTTGATTGCGCTCGCGCACTTGGTTTTTCAACAAATAACTCAAATGTTTTCGATTCATTAGGAAAAATGAGTAAATTGCATTTTGGTTGATATTGCAATTATTCGGCAAAAGTGTGTATTCAATAGAGGTAAATGATTTAAACGTTACGCTCGGCGCCTACAAGGCTCTGGAAGGCATAAACTTCGCGCTCGAGGAGGATTCGTTTTGCGTTATTGTCGGGCCAAACGGCGGCGGGAAAACAACACTGCTGAAGGTGCTGCTGAACGTCGAAAAGCCAACTTCCGGCACGATCAGGATTTTTGGCGCCGACCAAAGCAAGCAGCCGAAATACTCGATCGGGTACGTTCCGCAAATTAAAACATTGGACAGGTCATTTCCGGCCACAGCCTTGGAATTAGTTTCGAGCGGGATAACCGGATCGTGGCAATCGGCAATGAGCAAGGAATTAAGACACAAAGCAAACGAAGCGCTGGCCCTTGTCGGAGCCGAATTGCTCGCCCACAGGCAACTATCGAAGCTGAGCGGAGGCGAACTTCAGCGGATCTACTTGGCCCGCAGCATCGCCCGCAAGCCCCGAATGCTCTTTCTGGACGAGCCGGCCACCGGTATCGACCAAGCGGGCGCCAAGGGGTTGATCGACCTGTTGGACAATTACCGGAACCAAACACGAGCCACGATTGTAATGGTAACGCACGACCTCGATTCGGCATACCACCATGCGGACCGGGTTCTGTTAATCAATCACAAACAGCTCTGCTTCGACAGGCCCAAGGTGGCGCTTTCCGAGTGCTACCTGCGCGAAGTATTCGGCCACATTGGCCACAAACACGAAATGGTCGGCGGAGGGCACTCGGATGATTGAACTACTCAGCGAGCCGTTCGTCCTTAGGGCAACCATCGCAGGCGTATTGCTTGGATTCGTTGCCAGCTATTTCGGAGCTTTCGTGGTGCAGCGCCGCATGAGCTTCCTCGGCGACGGATTGGCCCATGCCGCTTTTGGAGGCGTGGCACTTGGACTGTTTTTGGGTACTTCGCCGCTGGCCATTGCCGTCCCGTTCACGTTGCTCACCGCTTTGGCAATCACCTATCTGAAAGAAAAAACAAAACTCGAATCGGACACATCGATAGGCATTTTCTTCGCCGTTTCGGTCGCGATCGGTATCGTATTCATTTCGCTGAACAAGCAATACTCGGCCGATGCTTTCTCGTATCTCTTCGGGTCGATAATAACAGTGAGTTCGGAAGACATATACATGACCGCGGGGCTGTCAGCGATTGCAGTGGCCACTTTCTTCGGCCTTTGGAAACGCTGGGCATACGCAACTTTCGACTCGGAACTCGCTCGTGCGGACGGACTGAAGGTGGTCCGAGACGATTATCTGCTTTCGCTTATGATCGCCCTCACGGTGGTCGTTGCCGTGAAGGTTGTGGGAATCGTCCTTATCGCGAGCTACTTAGTGATCCCGGCAGCCACTGCCAGGATGATGGCGCGGAGATTCTACACAATGACTCTGGCCTCGGTCATTATTGGCGTGATAAGTTCGCTCGCCGGCCTGGTCCTTTCGATTGAATACGATTTGCCGACCGGAGCGATGATCATCCTATTCCAATCGTTCCTATTCCTCTGCGGCGCAATAGCCAGTAAATTCCGCAATGATTGAATAATGAAAGCAAATGTCTGAACTGCTGATTTAGATAATTTGTTTGAATTCTGTGATTGAATTATATGAAAAAAATGTAGGGGCGGGTTCCAAACCCGTCCTTTGATGAGCTGATGTGTTGATGTGATGATTGCAAGTCCGGCGTAGATGACTGAATTGAGCTGTATATGAGTAAAAACCAGTGTAGGAGCACGGCACGCCATGCCCTTTTCAAAATATTCAGCCAGAATCGGTATTCCATTTGTTACCAAAGAATTTTATCGATTTCTTTTATTATTCAGACTTTAAATTATTAACACAATAAACCTTATAATCTTACCCGGCTTTCATAGACTATGCGATTTTATCTACAACTAACCTTGTTGCCATATTCGTTTACATACGAATAAGGTAACAAGGTTTCTCTTGTGGCTCGGATTCTCCGTGCTACTAAGGTTGGGGAGTGTTTATAAGGTTCATTGTGTCCTACAAAATTGCCTGATGGCTGGGGTGGTAATTGCCAGTCGTAGCTCGACTTACAGTCGTCCTACGAGTAATCACCACATCATCATTTCAGCTCATCAACATATCCTTGGGCGGGTACGAACCCGCCCCTACACATCTTATCAAGTAGAAAGTTGAAAGTAGGGGTTCAAAATTTTGAACCCCTACAACTTTTCTTGGACTTGCAACTTTTACCTTTTTCCTTGCAACTATTTTCATCAGATCATCATATTACCACATCAGCTAATCAAAAAGAGGCGAGTTAAAAACCCGCCCCAAACTTCTTTTGCGATATTTTGTTGTGAATTATTTCAGCGTGCTCGAGGCCAAGCGCATACAGATCATGTCCTGTAGATTTTGCGAGACGGCATCGGGAACCGTTTGGTTTTGTATCATAATCGAGAAGGCTATCATCTGTCCATCGCGATTCTGAACGTAGCCGGTGAGTGTGGAGACGCCATTGAGCGAACCGGTTTTGGCGAACACATTGTTCTCCGCGAGCGATTTCGTCATGCGGCGTTTCAGTGTGCCGTTTTTGCCCGGTTGCGCCAAAGAATTCACGAAGATATCTTTCATATCGGATTTATACATGTAGCTGAGGAGCGACACAAAGTTCTTGGGCGAGTTCATATTGAAGCGCGAAAGGCCGGAACCGTCCGCCACCGAGTAGCTGTCCTTGGGGATGTTGCAAAGGAGCGCAAATTTCTTTACTTGTTCGATGCCGCGGCCAAAACTGCCCACGCCGGTTGCTTCCTTGCCGATTGTTTTCAGCAGCATTTCGGAAGCGAGGTTGTGGCTGTTTCGGTTGATATAGTTAATAATCTCTTTGACCGGTGGCGAAGTCCTTTCGGCCAAGGGTTTCAGCTTGGCGTATGTAATCTTTTCGTTGCATTCGTCGGCATCGAGCAGCGCGCCGGAAAACTCAATTTTGCGGTTTTCGAGTGCTTGCTTGAACAGGTTCAGAAAGAACTGTGCGGGATTGTCCACCGAAATTGATACGACGCTTTCCTTGCGGAGCGAATCGCGAACGATGCGGCCGTTAAGCTCGACGACTCCGGTAACCACGTCGCGCCAAGGAATGATCTCGGTTAGTTTATTTTCGCCAACAGTTTTGACGTTGTTCACCATGCGGATGTACGGGCACGAGGGCAACAGTTTGAACATGGCGGGGTCGCCCACGTTGTCGCTGGGGTGCAAAATGACGTCCACACGGTTGTCGTTGATGGAAAGTGCATTGACCTGCGCGGAGAAGGGAAAGACGAAATCGTCCCAACTCCATCCCTGGCCGTAGTAAACGCGGTCGAAAAATCGGGAATCGGCAATAATGTTTCCTTGGATCGACTTAATTCCGGCGGCTGCAATTTTGTCGGCCCATTTCTCGAGGAATTCGCCGGGGTTCTCGCCAAATGTTGGTGAAATCGTCGGGTCGCCGCCGCCGCGAATAATGATGTTGCCTGTGAAGACGCCATTTTTCTTTTCGCCGTCCAGATATATGGCAGTTTTGTATTGGTAGTCCGGGCCAAGGATTTTCAGCGCTGTGGCCGTGGTGAAGAGCTTTTCGGTGGAGGCCGGAATAAAGTTCTTCGCATCGTTCCGCCGGTAGAGCACTTCGCCGGATTCGATGGATTGAATGCAAACACCAATCAGCGCATTGGAAAAGTCAGGATTGTCCAAAAGCTGGTCAATGTCTTTCCGCAAATCGAGCACTGCTGCGCTGGGGCGTTCTCCGCCGGATTTGGCCGAATCCTGGGCGATTGCAGAGGAATTTAGCGCAAATACTATTATTATCAACAGATTAAGGAACGAAGCGAGCGAAACTGTTTTCTTTTGTTTCATAGCCGGCCTATCATTATTGTTACCAAACTCGGGTTATTTCCGGTTCATACATCAATTGGACAAAGAACCAAATTACAAATTTACGAATAAAAATACTCATTAATAGCGCCAATGAAAAAAAACAAATAATACTTGTTTTTATTGTATAATAATTATATATTAAAACCGAAGATGCTCGTTTTTTCAAACCTCTGGGGAAATCAATCGTATGGGAAGTAAGTTACTGACTAAGAAACCATTTGAACAATTAGCAGCCGAATCGCAGAGCGAGAAGAGCCTGAAACGTGTCTTAGGCCCGCTCGGGCTGACGACGCTCGGCATCGGTGCTATTATTGGAGCCGGAATTTTTGTCCTCACCGGGACAGTGGCCGCCAGCTATGCCGGCCCGGCTATTGTGTTGTCATTTGTTATTTCGGGTATTGCGTGCTGTTTTGCAGGCCTTTGCTATGCAGAATTTGCTTCGATGATACCAATTGCCGGCAGCGCATACACGTATTCGTATGCTGCGCTGGGCGAGATATTTGCGTGGATTATCGGATGGGATTTGATTCTGGAATACCTTTTTGCCGCTTCGACCGTTTCGGCGGGCTGGTCCGGCTATGCAGTCAGCCTGTTGCGGGACGTCGGGATTGTTGTTCCGCCCGAACTGTGCTCCGCCACGGGAGACCAAATGATCTTCTACGCCGGGCAATGGAAACTGCTAAGCGCAGACCTGATCGATTTGATTGCAAAGAACGGAGACGTATTGTCTTCGCTCCAGACGGTAACCTGCCTTTTCAACCTGCCGGCAGTGCTGATAATCGCTTCGATCACCATGCTGCTCGTTATCGGCATCAAGGAATCCGCCGAATTCAATACGGTAATGGTAATCGTGAAGGTAGGTGTCATCCTTCTGTTTATAGCTTTGGGCTTTGCTTACGTCAACGCTGCCAATTGGGAGCCATTCATTCCCGAGCCGACGGCCAGCGGCGAATTCGGGTGGCAAGGAATTCTTCGCGGGGCGGGGGTAATATTTTTTGCTTACATCGGGTTCGATGCCGTTTCGACGGCGGCCCAGGAAACAAAGAATCCGCAGAAAAGTATGCCGATCGGGATCATGGGGTCCCTATCGGTTGCGACGATTCTGTACATCTTGGTTGCGCTTGTGCTGACCGGCGTCGTCAAATATACATCTCTCAACGTTCCCGATCCGATCGCGGTCGGAGTGGCGGCTATGGGGCCTGCATTGAATTGGTTAGGATATATTATTAAAATCGCAGCAATCGCGGGTTTGAGTTCTGTGATTCTGGTCATGCTAATGGGCCAACCCCGCATCTTCTTTTCGATGGCGAAAGATGGGCTTCTGCCTCCGATTTTCGCGAAGGTGCACCCGAAATTCCGCACTCCATACCTGAGCACGATACTCACCGGCGCGGTAGCGGCATTTTTCGGTGGGATACTGCCGATACGCATACTCGGCGAAATGGTATCGATCGGGACGCTCCTTGCGTTCGTTATCGTTTGCGTTAGCATCATCGTCCTACGCAAAACAAATCCGGACATACCGCGGCCCTTCCGCACGCCGTGGGTGCCATTCGTGCCGATTATGGGCGCGGTGGTCTGCCTCGTGCAAATGGCATTCCTTCCGTGGGATACGTGGCTTCGATTGATAGTGTGGATGGCCATTGGCCTTGCGATCTATTTCGGATACAGCAGAAAACGCAGCCTCCTGAGCAGCTAAAGCATCCCACCATCAGGCAATCGTTGTCAGGGCGCGGCACGCCGTGCCCACGATTAGTTGATTTGCTGATGTGGTGATCAGATGATTGCTTTCTATTCGATGAAACAGGACGAACCCGCTCCTGCAATCGATAAAAACCACCCCCGAAGGGGTTGAACATGAATAACCCCAGCTCGTGAGTTGGGGCATCGGAAGGTATATATACGAAGACCTGCCACGCCTCTGAGCTGTGGCACGTTTCTGTTTCAACAAGAGTTGAAGAAATAAATGGGCGGCGGCCACAAATGCGAAGCGATATAACACGTCGTTTAGGCTTTATTCCCAAAAATTTCGTAATTTTGTATAGTTTTTTGTTGTTAGTTTAATCATACTCTTAGGAAATATCATGGAATTATACGTTGATACCGCGAATATAGAGCATATACGCCATGCTGCATCGCTTGGATTCATCTCCGGCGTAACGACCAATCCATCGCTTCTGGCGAAGGAAGACCCATCGGTCGATATCAAGAAAAGAATTCTCGAAATCCACGCTCTTGTGGGCGGCCACCTTTCCGTCGAGGTCAATTCGACCGAAACCAAAGGCATGATCAAAGAAGCCGAGGAAATCATCTCTTGGTTCCCCGACGCTACGATCAAAATTCCTATGATTCCCGCCGGACTCGCCGCCGTGCGCCACCTTTCGGATAACGAAATCCCCACGAACGTAACGCTAGTGTTCAGCGCCACACAGGCACTCGCTGCCAACAATGCCGGCGCTACCTACGTTTCCGTGTTCATGGGCCGTTTGGACGATTACGCCACAGATAGCGATGCCGTGCTGAACGACATCTGCGAGATCTGGGACGTCCACCAATTCGAATCGCAAATTATTGCCGCTTCGATCCGCCACCCGATACACATCATCCAGGCTGCCAAGGCCGGTGCACACATCGCAACAGTGCCCTACGGAGTGCTGATGCAATCGCTCAAACACCCGCAGACCGATGCAGGCGTCGAGGCATTCCTCCGCGATTTCGACAAAATGCAGACCGAACGCCAGAAAAAAATGATGGCATAATCAGTCTTTGATTTTTTCCGAGAGGCTGCACCGTAACCGCAAAAACCGGAATCGTGCGGCCTCTTTCACTTTACACGTGCCGAAAACTTGAACGAATACTTTAATCCGGAAATACTGATCCGAGCCTATTCGCAGGGATACTTCCCAATGGCGGAATCGAGGCATGGCGAGCTGTATTGGCATTCGCCGGATCCGCGTGCGATTATTCCTTTGGACAAAGTGCACCCCAGCCGCAGCCAGAGGGCGTTCGAGAGGAAAGCGCAACCGACGTATTCGATCGATGCACGTTTTTCGGAAGTGATCCGAGAGTGCGCTCGCCGCGAGGAGACCTGGATCAATGATGAAATCATACTAAATTACGAAGCGCTCCACCAGATGGGCTTTGCGCATTCGGTCGAGATATACTTGGACGAGAAACTGGCCGGCGGCCTGTATGGCGTGGCCCTCGGCGGGGCATTTTTCGGCGAATCAATGTTCTCCCGCGTGAGCAATGCCTCGAAATCGGCATTTTTCTTCCTCGTCGATCACCTACGGCGTAAGCGATTCGTGCTGCTGGACACTCAATACCTCAACGACCACACTGCCTCGCTCGGGGCAATCGAAATTCCTCGCGTTAAGTATCTGCGCAAACTCCGCACCGCCATCAGCCTCGATGTCCGATTCTAATGGTTTTCCAGAGTTGATCATGCAATTCTTGCTTGTCAATATCGTAGGGGCACGACACGCCCTTCCCTGGCAGCAAGCCAGGAAAAGATGGATTAATTTTATACACACCTGTATTATTTATATTGTCCAATATAAATAATATCCTCGGGCGGGCGTGGAACCCGCCCCCTACACATTTTCTCAAGTTGAAAGTTACAAGTAGGGGTTCAAAATTTTGAACCCCTACAACTTTTACCTTTTTACCTGCAACTATTTTCACCTCATCAACCAATCCTCGAGCGGGTTTGTATCCGCCCCTACATTGCTTACCACATGATTCAATCACAATAATCAAACGAATCATATTAATCACAGTTCAGCTAATCAGCACATCAACTAATCAACACATCAGCCAATCTAACTATTATTTCTTTTTCTTTTCGAATTTCTCGAATTTCGATTTTGCGAATTTTTTCTTTTTGTCTTTCTCGAACTTTTTCTGTCCGAAGAAGCTGTCGCGTCCGCCCTTGCCGAATTTGTCCGATTTGTCGCGTCCGGCGAAGGATTGGGAGCCTTTTTTGTAGCCTCTGCTGTCGCCATACGAGTTCCGGCGATGCAGTTCGGCTTCGTAGTCTTCGTCGAACGTAACGGAATCGTCGTAGATATCTTTCTTGGATTCGAGCGACTGTTTGAGTAGCGCTGCGGCCACGTCGATAGCTGTGAATTCGTCGCCGAGCAATTCCTCGACCATATCGACATATTTCCTCAGGTGGCCGCCTTCGATGATCTCTTGGATATCTGATCCGAGCGATTTCATACGAATAACGTCCAAATCCTCGATTGTGGGGATTTGCTTGCGGGCCACTTTGATTCCGTTCGATTTTTCGATACGTTTCAGGTTGTAGATTTGCTTGCCGACGATGAACGTGAAAGCGATTCCTTTCTTGCCGGCGCGGCCAGTGCGGCCGATGCGGTGAATGTAATCTTCGTCGTCTTGGGGCAGGTCGTAGTTGAAAACGGCTTCGATATCGTTAACGTCGATGCCTCGTCCGGCCACATCGGTGGCCACTAAGAGTTCGATAGAGCCATTTCGGAAGCCTTGCATGACTTTGTCGCGCTGCTTTTGGGCCAGGTCTCCGTGGAGAGCGTCTGCGAAATAGCCTCTTGCTTTGAGAATTTCCACGAGCGAATCCACTTGCAGCTTCGTGTTGCAGAAGACGAGCGCCGATTTAATGTTGTGCAAATCGAGCAATCGGGTTAGCGCTTCCGGTTTGGTGGACTCGCGCATCTCGAAATAGACCTGTTCGATCTTCGGCGATTCAAGCTTGTGGTGCGTTACGTCGATTTTAATCGGGTCGGTCTGGTATTGCTTCATCATTTTCTGCATTGCCGGCGGCATGGTTGCCGAAAACAGAATCATCTGCCGGCCGCGCTGAGTTTCTTTCAGAATCAGCTCGATATCCTCACGGAATCCCATGTCCAACATTTCGTCGGCTTCGTCGAGCACCACGAACCGCACGCCGTCGAGATTGATCGAGCCGCGGTTAATGTGGTCGATTGTGCGCCCGGGAGTGCCGATAACGACTTGGGGATTTTTATTAAGGACTTTGAATTGGCGGTCGATTGGTTGTCCGCCGTAGATCGAGACTGCAACTGCGTTCGGTGTGTATTTCATCAGTTTGCGGAATTCGTCTGCCGTCTGGATAACCAGTTCGCGAGTGGGGCAAAGCACGATTGCTTGGATCGAGCGGTTATCGACGTCTAATTTCTGTATAATCGGTATTGCAAAGGCAGCAGTTTTGCCCGTGCCCGTCTGCGAGTGTCCGATGACGTCGCGCCCTTCCAGTATGTGCGGTATGGCCTCGGTCTGTATCGGTGACGCCTCCTCGAAGCCCATATCCTGCACTGCGAGCAGCATTTCCTTCGTGAGAGGCAGTTCGTTGAATTTTAGTTTTCTCATTGTTCATTCCTAATCATAATTAAACTTTCCATAAATTCCGCATCAGTATGGGATCCGACTCATAAATATGTCTGGTTCCTTATCAATTCGTTGCAAGAACAATGAAATGGGCTAATCAAGACTGTACCTGCTCGCGACTGCCGAAATTTTTGGCAACGAATCGTAGTCGTATTAGTTTAGTTTTTATTGCATAAGCTCAGAAATATTTTTTTCTTTGACGCGGAGCCTGTTTAAAGGCAAAGGCCTAATATTTATTGGTGCATCGCTATTTTGAGTGGGTTATTGAATACTCACTTATTCGGGAGAAGTATTTCATGACTAACGAGCGTACGACTCGCTGGTGCTTGAGTCATTCCCGCGTATGCGGGAATCTCCTCTTCTTTCAATATATTACATGCCTATGAAGTATATATGGGTCAACTAATTACGAAGGGCGGGTTTGGAACCCGCCCCTACACATTTATTGCTATCGCAGTTCTGGCTTGGAAAAGAGGCTCTTACAGCAAATGGCTGCACTATAAAACACGTATCCCACTCGAAACAGCGAAGAGCCTATTTATTTCAATAGGGAGCGGCCTCGGGCACAAGGAAACCTTCGGAAGGTTAGCACCGCGAATTATTTATCGAGTTCGATTCGATTTTCGTAATTTTGTATGAGTTTGATTGAATAACGGGAGTGCAGAAAATTGGCGTGGATATACTTGGCAGTGGCCGGATGTTTCGAGGTAGCGTGGGCGGTCGGGATGAAGTATTCCGAAGGATTCAGCAAGCTTTGGCCATCGGCCTTCACTGTGGTCGGGATGATACTCAGTTTCTATTTCCTGGCGCTCGCACTCAAGGAGATACCGCTCGGCACGGCATACGCAGTTTGGACAGGGATCGGGGCCGTCGGCACGGCAACTCTCGGTATAATACTTTTTGGCGAATCCGGCGAGCTGGTGCGCGTGGGTTGCATGTTGCTAATTGTCTCGGGCATCGTGGGTTTGAAAATCTTCAGCTGATCGGCAAACAAAGTTACAAGTTAGAAAGTAGCAAGGCACAAGTAGCAAGGCACAAGTAGCAAGGTGAAAGTTGAAAGGTG
>CAZSWR010000049.1:0-26847 GCA_964610885.1 uncultured Hyphomicrobiales bacterium
TTTCGATTCCATTATTCGTATTGCTGGCAAAGAATTCGCTGACGCTGATGGAAACGGAGACAATGAAGTTGGTAATGACACTGAACCCGAACGCTGTTCATTGATGTGTGAGCATACTAATTGGCTGTTGAAATAGTCAAGATATAGGGTATAGGGTATAGGGTATAAGGGTACAGGGTATAAGGGTATAAGGGTATAGGGTGTAGATTAATACGTTGATGTGCACCGGCGGGCAAGCCCACTGCTTCCAGAAAATACTTTTTCAACAACCTGCTAACAGACTGTTGAAAAAGTCAATTATTTAGGAAGAGGGCTGTCTCAAAGGGGTCATTCTGAACAAAGTGAAGAATCCATTGACAATCATAATTCAATGCAATATATGGATGTTTCACTTCGTTCAACATGACAAAACAACAGTTTTTCTGACTTTGAGACTTCCCCCAGCTTTTGAAATACTACAGCGGGGCAAGCCCCACTACTTCCATAAGATGCCCATTTACGGATTGTTACGGGGCAGCGCACAGACGAACAGAGAGATGTTTAATGAGTTCATTTTTCTTTAAGTTAGAAATAGCATTGAAATAGACAATGGCAGAGAACAAAGACGGACAACAGAAGACTGAACCGGCGAGTGCGAAGCGACTTTCGGAAGCTCGCGCCCGCGGCCAAGTCTCGAAAAGCCAGGACCTGACGACAGCAGCAATCATGCTCATCGGCACGGTCATGGTCTATGTGTTGGGCCAACCGATGATTGGCGGCGTACAGGATCTGATGAAGCAGATGTTTATGGACGCGCCGAACATTCAAATAACCGACCAAAACGTGTTCCACCACTACACGACGCTAATGTTGTTCTTGGCCAAGATTTTACTACCAATTCTATTGGTTATTTTTGTGATTGTGCTCGCCACGGAGGTGGGTCAGGTCGGGCTACACTTTGCCGAGAAGAAATTCACAGAAGGGCTGAACTGGCAACAGATCGCCAACCCTTTCAGCGGAATGAAACGGCTGTTCTTTTCCGGCCGCTCGGCTTTTGAACTGCTGAAAAGCGTTATGAAGCTACTGATTCTGGGCGTCGTGGTGTACCAAGTGCTTGCCAGCCGCACCGAGGAAACCGTTGGGCTGGCGGAACGGCCATATTCGGAAATCGGGACGTTTATCGTGTCGATAAGCCTCGAGCTAATACTGAAAGTGGGAATGATATACCTGCTTATTGCAGTCGGAGACATGATTTACCAAAAGTATCGGTACAAAGAAGACCTGAAGATGACCAAGGAGGAGGTCAAAGAAGAGAACAAACAGACCGAGGGCGACCCCCAAATGCGCACGCGTATCCGTTCGATGATGCGCCAAAGGTTGCGCAGGATCATGGTCAAAAACGTGAAGCAGGCAAACGTGGTTATCACCAACCCGACGCACTTCGCCGTGGCGATCAAATACGAGCAAGGCGCGGCGAGCGCGCCGATCGTGATTGCTAAAGGCATTGATTTTATAGCCGGGCAGATCAAAGACGTGGCCCGCGAAAACGGCGTCCCAATCGTCGAGAACCCGCCATTGGCCCGCGCGATATATTTCAGTACCGAGGTGGAGGACGAAATCCCGGAGAAACTATACAAGGCAGTGGCGCAGGTGCTCGCCTATGTTTATTACCTGAACCGAAGGAATTAATATGTAAGTATTATTTAAAACCTATGTTTTTATACAATAATTTTGTAAATTAAGTATATGATTATTACGTCTTAATCATAGTTTGTGCAACCTCGAACGGGCCGGCAAGAATGCCAAAAGCGACGAACATATTTGTGCTATTGATTGTTTTAGCCGTTATATCAACGGCTAATCTTTGCGCCGGCACAATGGATTCGCTGAAGGAGATGCTTGCCCTGGCCTCGCCCAAGGAATCGGCATACATATATCTCCAACTGGCCACATCCCCGGAAGTTGCATACGTTAGCGATGCCATCGATTATGCTGAAAAAGCGCTCATAATCGGCGAAAAGACAGACGACGCGCAAATCAAGGGCAAAGCATACTTGGCGCTCGCCCAGCTGAATCAGAGAATTGTGCGGAAAGCTACAGCCATCGAAAACTATGAAAAAGCAATCCCACTGCTTGCAGAGGTATCCGATTCGGCGAGTGCTTACAGTGCTTTCATAGGCTTGGGCCTTATTTACCTGAATAAGTCTGATTACAAAAATGCCCACTCATATTTCACGAAAGCAAGGGAATTTATCGATACCACTGCCGACGAATCGAAGTTTGCAGAGCTTTCGAAAAATTTCGGAAACATTTATCATAGCGTTGGGGACTATTCCAAAGCATTGGAAAGCTTCGAAAAGTCCCTTACTCTGGCCAGGAAGAGCAACGATTCGACGCAAATGGCGTATGCAATCGGATCGATTGGGAATGTTTATGCCGATTGGAGCCTCTACAGCAATGCACTCGAGTGCTTCGAGCGAACTTTGAAACTCTTGGAGAACACAAATAATTCGCGTGGTAGGGCAATTGCTTACATAAACATGGCAAATTCCTTAGAAAAATTAGGCATGCTCGATAGCGCATTGGTGGCTGCCCGGAAGAGTGCGGAAATATTCATCACATACAATATGACCGAAGACATACCGGACGCTTTGGTCGAAGTTGCCCAAGTGCTGATTCGGAAAAAGGAATTCTACGAGGCGGAATCGACCCTGAAGAAAGCACTCGGGATCGCCAAAGAGGTCGATTTCGTTTCGCAATTGGGCGCGGTGTACCTCACGTTTGGCAATTTGTACAAAGAGAAAAAAGATTTCGACAATGCCGTAAGTTCATATAAAAAATCAATTGAATACTACGACCAAACCGACGACAAATTCGACAACAAACAGGCGTACCAGCTTTTGGCAGAACTGCTCGAAGGAGCCGGCAAGTTCGAGGAATCTTTGAAATACTACAAAATGTATTATCGACTCTCGGACAGCCTCTACAACGAAAGCTCGCAAATTGCCGTTTACGATATGCAGTCGCGTTACGAATTGGAATCAAAAAATAACCAGATTAATACGCTCAATGCCGAATACTCAAAGAATCGGGCGATAATCCTCATCACAAGTTTTGCATCAATTCTGCTTTTATTCGGCGGCGTTATCGTCTATAGGCAATACATTTCCGCTCGCCGCGCCAAAGTCCAGCTCGAGGAATCGAACGCCACTAAGGACAAATTCTTCTCGATTATTGCACACGACCTGCGGAACCCAATCGGCGCCTTGCTTTCGGCCTCGTCCATGCTCACCAACGAGGACTATTGCTCGAACGTGGGCGAAATGAAGGAATACGCTAACGATATCCATTCCTCCGCCGTCCACATCTCCAAACTCCTCGAAGACCTGCTGACCTGGGCGCGATCCCAGCAGGGCAGAATCGAGTACAATCCCGTGGATGCAGACATTTCGCAGATCGCCGGCAATATCGCTGCCATTCTGGGCAACCACGCACAAAACAAAGGCATTCAAATCGTTAATTCCATACAAAATGAACTTTTGGCATTCTGCGATATTAACCTGACGGCTACCATACTGAGGAATATCGTCTCCAATGCCGTTAAATTCACACCCCAAGGCGGCACGATCACGATGTCCGGCCGCTCCGATGGCGAAACAGTGTTCGTCTCCGTCGCGGACACAGGCGTGGGCATCCCCAAGGATAAATTGCCAAATCTGTTCAAAGTCGGGGCCACCCGCTCGACCACCGGCACGGCAAACGAAACCGGTACGGGCCTGGGCCTGATCATCTGCCGCGAATTTGCCGAAAGGAACGGCGGCTCGATCTCGGCCGAAAGCGAAGAGAATATCGGAACGACGTTCACCTTCACCGTGCCCGCATCCAAAACATATAGCCAACAAGCGTAAATCTATTTAATTCATTGCAATATCGACAAATCCTACCTGCCCCACTTTGCGAAAGGGTGGAATTTTATATAATACTATTCTGATAAAATAATAGAGTTTTGTTCATGGTTGGATTATCCGGGCTATCAGGGTTTGGGAATGGTTATAAGGTTTATTTGTGGTTGCCCATACGGTTATTAACTGGTAATGAATATATGTTCACACCACGCGGAGTTGGTGCTTTCCCGAGAAAGTTGTACTACCATTTCGAAATGGTAGTACCACTTTATCCTTTTACATATCAGATATTTACATTCCACTCCTTTCCAGGGAGGGGTGCCCGAAGGGCGGGGTGGTTTCCACACCTCGGAGGAATGGCACATCTTTCTACTTGCAACTTTTACCTTTTCCCTTGCAACTATTTTCATCACATCATCTAATCAACGGGCGTGTTCCGAACCCGCCCCATATGAAGTCATCGGATGAGTTGCCGATGCTTATTGATCCCCTCGCATGTATTTTATTTATCATAAACACTTTGCGGAACCGTCTATTTGTTTGAATTTTGTGGTACCCGATGAACGAGAAAACTATGAACTCAAAATACAACGCAACCGTAACCTCGAAAATATTGATAACGCCGGACCTTATGGTGCTTCGGGCCAGGACCGACGAAGACAGAACCGCATTTGCGGCCGGGCAATACACGTCGATCGGGCTGCTGGGCACCGAGCAGAGGTCGGCCAATTCGGTCGTTCCCGTGGAAACGGCCCCGCCCGACGAACTGATCATACGCCCGTATTCGATAGCTTCGGCCAGCCACGATGTTCGGAATTTCGAGTTCTACATCAGCCAGGTCAAATCCGGCCAGCTCACGCCACGGCTTTTCTGTATGGAGGCGGGGGCGCGTATGTGGGTGGACGACAGAATTCTGGGGATTTTCACGCTTGCGGACATACCCGAGGGCAAAAATATAGTAATGATTGCCACCGGTACCGGTTTGGCTCCATACATCAGCTTCCTCCGCTCGTACATTAACCTGCACCAAGGCATCAAGATGGCAGTCATTCACGGCGCCGCTTACCAATGGGACTTGGGCTATTTCAGCGAGCTTAGCTTCATCGATTCGGCATTTGCGAACTTCCATTACTTGCCCACCTTGCTCAAAGCGGATTCGTCGTGGCACGGACAGCGCGGATACATCCAGGATCACCTTTCGTCCGATCTGTTGCCCAGCCTCGGGATCGGAATCAACCCGGAAGAAACACATTTCTTCCTTTGCGGGAACCCGCGGATGGTCGATTGCGTTTCCGATCTGCTCGCCTCGAAGGCCTACACGCGCCACAGCTCATCAAGCCCGGGCGCACTGCACGTGGAGGAGTATTGACCCGAGATATTTTGATATATAAGGTTTGATGTCGTTATAGGTCGGTTTATTAGTATTATTTTTCAAGAATTGAAAGCAATGAATATGATTCTATAACGAATTGAAATTGGTCAGTCGCGAGTACCAATTATTATGCTGCCAGAAAAGAGAATAATTGCTGATTGATACCGCGCGAGCGGTTGTTCAATTGTAGAGTTTTTTTTTCGTGCAAGTTATACCGCGCGAGCGGTTGTTGTATAATACACTGCATGAATCAATCATTCATATAAAACATTCGCTACGCGAAATAATTCACAATAAATTCGAAATTTAGCTACAATAAAGCAACCGCTACGCGGTATTAATGATCTTGAATTTAATAACTCGATCAAAATGGTTTTTGAAACTTGTACTCATGCCAAGCATTATTTAACCCCAAAACAATGCCTCTCGTTATGGCCGATCCCAAAAGGATAAATAATTTTCAATTCAAATTCAATATATTTTACAGCATTAAATATTTATATCACGTATTTTTCTTTGTTAATTCGATACTTTTGCTTTATTTGCGTATGCGTTTTTTGCAATTTTTGGATAACAGTCAGAAGAAAGGCTTTTATGTGTTGTAGGAAATACTTTGTCTCGGCGATCGTGCTCGCGATTCTGTCCGTCCCGGCCCTCCGCGCGGAGGATGCCCTGAACAATCTTCGGATTTCGGGCAACGCCCAATTGGACGCACAATTCTATGGCAAAGACACCGCCATCGGAGCAAAAGACATAGACGAGAAACTCCGCTCGAATGGATTTTTGAATCTTAATATATCATCCGGCTCGTTCCGCGGCGGAATCCGTTACGAGAATTATTTGAATCCGCTGGACGGATACGGCGAAGATTACAAAGGAAATGGTATTGCTTTCCGATTTTTTGAATTCACGAGCGATGATTTCGACGTAACGGCCGGCAATTTCTACGAGCAATTCGGCTCTGGGCTGATTCTCCGTTCCTACGAAGATAAAGCCCTCGGTATCGATAATGCCCTCGACGGACTTCGAGTGCGCTACAGGCCGGCAAAAGGCGTCGAGCTTAAAGGATTAATCGGCAAACAACGCAAGTTCTGGGACCTTTCGGACGGAATAGTCCGCGGTGCCGATTTGAATATCTCGCTCACTGATGTTTTCGATGAGTTTTTCCCAAGCACTTCGCAAGTTACCTTTGGCGCATCGGTCGTCAGCCGGTTCGAACAATCGACAGATATGACGCTCAACCTGCCGGAAAACGTGCTGGCATGGTCCACTCGGCTCGGCATTAATGGATCTTGGTACAATGCCGATGCAGAATTCGCGTACAAATACAACGACCCACACGAAGCTAACGGCTACTCCTTCAATCCGGGGACTGGCCTTATCGTGAACTCCTCAGTCTTTGGCGATGGAATCGGATTCTCGCTGAACCTGCACCGAATCGACAATATGGACTTCCGCACTGACCGCTCCAGCTCGCTTCAGACGACCACGCTAAGCTTCGTACCGCCACTGACCAGGCAACACGCCTACCGCCTGACGTCAATGTATCCTTTCTCGACGCAACTAAACGGCGAAGTTGGCCTCCAAGCTGAATTCACGTATTCTTTCCCGGACGATTCGCCGCTCGGCAAAGGCGCTTCGATGACTATGAACTATTCAATCGTTAAATCGCTCGACACCACCTCGAAAGGCAACGATTCGCTCCGCCAATACAACTCGAAATTCTTCTCGGTCGGCGACCGCACATATTTCCAAGACTTCAATATCGACTTTGCAAAGAAATGGTCCCCCAAATTCAAAACAAATTTCACACTGGCATTCCAATCGTACGACAAAGACGTGATCGGTGGCGACGATGGATTTGGGAAGGTGAACACAATCACTGCCGTCCTCGAGGGCACCTACAAGCTGACATCGAAAAACTCGCTGCGATTCGAACTTCAGCACTTGTTCTTTAGCCAGGATTCGACAGTCAAGAAGAGAGACAACACAAACGGCAATTGGGCTATGGCACTTTTGGAATACACTATTCCAAATTGGTACTTTACAATTTTCGATGAATACAACTACGGCAACGAATTCGACGACAAAAAAATCCACTTCCCGAGCGCAAGTATCGCTTTCGTGCACAACAGTTTCCGCGCCCAGCTCGGATACGGACGCCAGCGCGAGGGAGTGCTCTGCGTGGGCGGCGTGTGCCGCGTCGTGCCGTCGTCGAGTGGATTTTCCTTATCGCTTTCGTCATCATTCTAAGTTTTGAAATTTGAAATTCTGGAGGCATTAATGAAAAAATTAACATATATAATCTGCGCAGCATTCATTTTAGCATTCGCAGCTTCGTGCGACGAAATCGATAATCCATACAAAGTGAAGAGCGGCCCCGTGGTGGATACTACCAAATCGGCAAAGAAAATCCTGATCGAAGAGTTCACCGGCTCGCAATGCCCGAACTGCCCTGCCGCGGGCGAGTTGGCAAAACAGATCGAAGAAGCATATCAGGGCAACGTCATTGTGGTCAGCGTCCACGCTGGTAGTTTAGCAGAACCCAAACCAAGCGAAGGCTTCCCTTATGACTTCACGACGGACGTCGGCGACGAGCTTGATTCGTACTTTGGTATGCCGTACACGCCGACTGCGTTAATCAACAGAACCAATTCATCTGCCACTTCGAAGATCTTTGGCAAAGGCACTTGGGAGCAAAAAGTAGCCGAACTGAATGGAAAGAAAGCTTCTGTCCGTATCGATTTGAAGGCTGAATTTGCCGAAGCAAGCAACGCCCTAACCGCCAATGTGGAGTTGTACTACCCGCAGGCCGGCGCCGCTAACCAAAGCCTTATCGTTTACGTGCTCGAGGATAGTATAATCCAGCCGCAATTGGTAAAGGACGCCGATCCGGACTTTGTGCCGAATTATTGCCATAACCACGTGCTGCGCTGCTCGATGAACTCAGTCTGGGGCGAAAAACTTTCCGCAACGGATATTCCCATGGGCACGACCATCAAGAAATCCTATACAGTTACGAAAGGCCAATCAGGTTTCCCGAATAGCGCCGATTGGGTGGCGAAACACCTTAAAATCGTGGCTTTCGTGATCGACAAGGACGCCACAAACGAAGTTCTACAGGTCGAAGAGACGGCAGTCGTTCTGAAATAAACGAACAAACCCAATCCCAGAAAATTCAAAACCTCCCGAAGAATTGCGATGCTTCGGGAGGTTTTTGGTTTTTTTGCGGAATATGGAACTGGGTGAAACAGGGGTAGATTCCCGTCTGCGCAGGGGAATGACAAAAGCATTGAATTCTACAAAATGGATCAATATCGCTTTGTGTGGGTACCATACATACAACAAAGAAGTTGTACTATTCTTTATATAAAGCTAATCGAGTCATGCCAATTGTATGACACACCCCCTAACCCCTTCTTGTTAGAGGGGGATAAGAATCCGTCTAATTATTTATTTAGTGTAACATAAAATGTGTTTTAAAGTCCCTCTAGGAAGAGGGGATTTAGGGGTGTGTTGAGCTAACCGAATGAAATACAAAGCAGATAACGAGTAATCGCTATTTGCATTCTTCAAGAATAGTAATAGTAGTGGATTGATACCGCGTTAGCGGTTGTTGTATTGTAGTGAGTTGTTCACCCCTTGCATGTCATACCGCATAGCGGTTGTTATATAATTCTGCATGAATCAACCAAATATATATAACATTCGCTACGCGAAATCTTGTGCAAAAAATCAAAAATAATGCTACAATACAACAACCGCTCGCGCGGTAAAATATTATATCAATTCGGTCAAATGGAATTTGGTACAGTGGCAATACAAAACGTTATAGAGCCAATTAAATGGTGTTGGCTTTCTAATTGCCTTTGAAAAATAATGTGGTAGTCGCAACCTATTTCCAGAATGCTTCCAATTGCTCGAAAGAGAAATAGGCATTCAGGCGCAGTTTGGTGCGAAGCATACCGAGGTTTTGCTGGGCTAATTTGTTATTCTCGATAGCGGCGGAATTTGCCGACCCGATAATGTTGCCGAAATAGAATGGAGCGGCCACGAGGCTGGTCAGCACGCCGGATCCGGTGTTGCCGTTTTTGAAAAGCTCATAGATGCCAAGCCCGAGCAGCCCATTAATCAGGAAAGCCGAGGCGCCTTCCTTGTATTGGCCTGTGTAGGCATAGCCCGCGCCGGGAAGAATCGCGCTCAGGACTCCGGCCACGAACGGCGAACGGGATTTCTCGCCGACCTTCGCATTCATAAACGTGATAATCGAATCGCAGGCGCCCGAGCCGAGGAAGTTTCTGGACTTCTCGACTGCAGAAATTGCGCTGGCCAGTTCTTCATCTTTGAAATTGGCATAGCAAGCGAAGCGCCCGACCATGTCCGCGCCGAACTCGGCTTCGTGTTTGCCGCAGAGATTGCTGTTGAAGCTGTTTAGGTTCATCGCGTCGGCCACAATGAACGACAGCACGAAATAGTCGCGCTTCAGGTCTTTGTCTTGTATGGTTTCAATTTCGGACAAAGCATCGAAAGCCTTCAGATTGTTCTTTTGCAAAAACTCGTTCAGACCGATCAGCAATCCGGCCTTTTGCGACAGCAAAGAATTGCTATTTGCAAACCTGATCCGCAGCAGTTCCAAATTGGAATACGAGAAGTTTTTCTGATGGTAAAGATAGTACGGGAATTTGAGTGCCGAATCGGCTTCCGTTTTTTTCTGGAAAACCGGAGCGGAAGTGATACCCAAAGACCACATTCCGCCAGAGCCGAAAATGAAATTTTTCGATGGTGCATCGTGGAAGCGCCGAGCAAAGTATGGGTAGTGCGAGGGGTCCGCATGGCCGCCTGAACATCTCATCAGGCGGTCTGCGGCAAGGATTGTCCCGATTGGCAAGCCGTATTCCTCGATGGAAAGCTTTGCGAATTCGGAACACGAAGGTTCAAATTGGCATTGGCTGGCAGGAGCGCGTACTGGCGACATTATCCCTTGGTAGAAACCTATGAATAGCTTCGAGCATTCGCTCGTATAATCGCCGGCACTGCTGCTCAAAGCGGCCACGCCAAAGAAAATTAATACTAAACCAAAGAAACGTAACTTAACCATTACTCCCAAGCAATCGTGAGGAGAGGTGTAACGTCGCCGTTTTCATCTTTTGTGAAGATGTAGGAATAATCGCCACTGTTGACGTCGTTCAGCGAAGCGTGGGCTTTCTGGAGTTGTGCATTGACCACATCGGGTTCGATGTCGTATGCGCTGCCTGTTGCCAAATCGATTACAATACCAACCACACCGCCGCAGAGGAGGTTGCCCCAGAACCAACCAGTAATGGAGTTCTCGGTTGTAACTCTGTATGTATCGAATCCTGCTTTTTTAACTTCGATAACGTGTGCTTTGCCTCTTTTCAGGCTGACCGAAGTCGGTGCTTTGCCGGAATTATTGCCATCGATTGTAACATCTGCGCCCGATTCATTCGAGTTGATGGTTACTTTCTGCATTGAACCATTAAAAATTGCAGAACATGATTCGACACCAAAGGCAAGGCCAACAACGGCAGCCGTGCATGCAATTGCTTTCGTAAATCTTCCAAACTTCATTCTAACTCCCTGATTAATTAATAAATAATAGACGCCAAGGTCTGCTTCAAAATCATTTTTTTGTTGAATTATCAGTTGTAGTTGCTCTTTCAGCACTTTGTTAAGAATACAATATAATGAAATATAACAAATAATGAAACTGATTTTTTTGTAATATGACTCGTAACGCTGGTGTTATCATCCTGTAAATGATTTTTTAAATATCGCGTAGCGATTAAATTGTGGTAGAAGTATGCTTTTTTTGAATGTACAACCTCGTAGAGGTTGAATTTTCACATTTGATGATGCGTTCAGGATATAGTAGTGTTCAATCCGTGACGAGCTGCATCATTAAATACTTCGTGAGATAAGTAACTAGCTGAATCAAAAGGAGATTCCCTCATACTCGAGGGAATGACAAAGGCTTCAGCATTTAAGTTGTAAATGGAATAATTTAATCCCTACGGGATATCAAAATGCCAAAAGCTTTGAAACCTACCATAATTTAATCGCTACGCGATATTCTAAGAAACACTCAAGAAGATTAAGCAATCAACAACCCACAGAAAGCGTTGTAGAGTTAAATCAATTCAGCTTGATTGTCTCGTGGTATGGCGGCAGCACTGCCCCGACGCAGGGCATGTAAATATGTGCTGTCGCTGCGCAATATTGCCTGTCGCGCTCGTTCAGCTTGGATGTTACCATTCGGAAAGCGTTCGCGCGGCCGGATTCCATTACCAATCCCATAAGCGTTTGCTGGGCGGTTTCGAGCATGGGTTTCGTCAGCCCCAGCCCGAAAAGGTATGCCGAGTCGATGAATCCGGCGTAATCGGTCATGATTTTCGTGAACTCGTTTTCGCAGATCATGCCGATTTCGTCCGGCGAAGTGTACGAAACCAGGTTGTAGTACAAAGGCCGGCGGTTTTGGATGACGCTGACGTCGATGAATTGGTTCTGAATGCCGAGAATCGCCACCGTCTTGTCGTGCTGCTCCGGGTAATTGTAAATAAAGGCATTGTGCGCATTCAATTGCGATATATCGAAGTTCAGCACAGGAATATTCGTCCCGTCGAAAAGCCTTTCGCAGGCGTTGACGTAGTTTTTCTGCACCATGATGGCAAGCATGCTCTGGCGCGTGTCCAATCGCGGAGCCAGCGGAACCACGCGCGAATAGAAAGCTGATGGGTCGAATTGGCTAAAAGCAGACCGAATCTCCAGATTCACGAGTTTTTCCAGTTCATCTTTGGTCATGTCTTGCTTCGCCGGAATCAATCGAATGAGTGCGCTTTCCGCCGGAAGGCATATCGTGGCCCCTGAGACAGCTCCAGCATCCTCGATGTAAATTGCCAGTTCCTGCGCGGCGAGCACCGAACGGTCGTCGTCCGGGAACTCCGGATCGAACGGGCTTTCCGTGGAGTTAAGGTAGGCTAGCGAAAGTCCTTTGGCGGTTGGCTCGAAAGCGGCGACGTATATCCTGTCGCTGTTGAGGAAAACTGATAGTGTCCGGCTCATGTTCTTGTCTTTCTTTTCTAAAATAACTCCACAAATAGCAAGCAGACCTTGCGCCTATGATAGTTTAGATTTATTAGCAAATTCCGTGCTGAAAATAAACGATGACGAATCCGATATATTTCTGTTTTTTGCTATATATTTCAAAATAAAAAAAATATATATACGCCGAATAATACGGCAAGCGTCAGTTAGAATTAATTGACGTATTTGTCAATTTTCTAATTGTTTTTTTGGCTTGCTTTTTGTAAGTTCAAATTTAGAGTTTTTTTTACAATTTATAATTGAAACATGCAGGATTCTTCAACACCGGCCCCACCGCCAAGCCCCAAGAAAGGCGATCTACTAATCGTGGACGACGAAACGCTTTTCCTGAAAATTATGGAAAAGATTTTTCAGAAACACTACAACGTGCGGACAGGCTCCTCGGGCGAAGAAGCACTCGAAGTGCTCAAATCCGGCTTTCGGCCCGGAGTGATTATCAGCGACCAGCGAATGCCCGGCATCAGCGGTTCGGAATTCCTCGAGAAATCAATCAAATTGGTGCCGAATGCAATTAGGGTGATCCTGACGGGATACTCGAACCCCAAGGATATTATTGCCTGCATAAACGAAGCCCACGCATATATGTACCTGACGAAGCCCGCCGACGAAATGGCGCTCGTCCAGGCAGTGAAGATTTGCTTCGACCAGTACAGCTCGAAAATCGTGCAGAAGAAACTCTTTTCGCAACTTAATTCAAAAATCGACGAACTTAACGAAATCCAATCCAAAGCCACCGCGCCCAAAGCCGCCGACCCGACCGCCATGCTCCGCACAATCCAGGCCGTCCTGTCGATTTCCGAAGACGCCGGCCGCTACTATTTCAACGACAACGTCGGCCCGATCGTGGCCGGAATCAAATTGCTCTGCCAAGAAATGAAGATTCCGCCCCAAAACCAAGAAAATATACTCACAGCATTCCATCTGCACAATATGATAATGCTGACAATGCCCGCAAAATTCTACCTCGTCGATCCGTTCGACCTGGAAACCGATAAAGAAAAACAAGAATTCGTTGATGCATACCAGAATGAACTTATTAAAATGGAAAATATCGACGCAATCGATAAACCTATTCAATTGCTCTCGCAAATCTGGGAACACAACGACGGTTCCGGGCTGCCGCACAACCTGCTGGCCGCTCAGATAAACCGCGAGGTCCAACTCGTCGGCATTTCCATTTTCTACTTCAGCAACGTATATCGGCTTCCGTATTCCAAACTTCGCCAGCTCGTTTCCGAGGGCAGAGTGATGCAAACCAAAGACGAGACAGCCCAACGCAATAGCGAAGCGATTAAAACTCTCTACAGGCGCGCTAACTGGTTCGATTACGACATTTTCAACCTGTTCGTCGATATGGTCAAAAGGCATACATGCAAAGAGCTTAAAATGCCAACCGAACACCTCTACATCTCGTCTTACGAAAATGATGCCGCAATCCCGATCAAACTGAAAACCGACGAAGCGGACGACGCTCCTGAAGAAAATATTACATACGTTACCGCTACAATTGGCGGAGTCGAGAAACAATGCCGCGAGGGCAGCGTGCACGTGGACAATTTGCAGGAAGGCATGCAACTCATTCATAGCATCGTTACCAAAAAGGGGATGCTCGTTATGAAAGCGCTAACCGACGTGGACCAGCAAGTGATCCTAAAACTTCGCACGCTCGCAAATAGCGGAAATATCGAAAACCGCGTTACGGTCTATGTCCCTGTGCCGCCGCCGGAGGATCCGGAATAAACCGATTCCCTAATCGCGCGCTAAACCAAGCTCTCCCGCACGGACTTCCGAAGCGAATCGAAGACGAGAGAATATGAATGCTTTACTAATTCAAAAACTAAACTTTTGGGCAGCTCTCCCGCCAGGCCGAGCGTGTTCCAATGCTTCTTGTTCAGGTGCCAGCCGGGACGGATTTCGTCGTATTGCTCGCGCAAATCGATGGCTCGCTCCGGGTCGCATTTCAGGCTGATGCTCAGCGGAACCGCTTCGGTATCGGTCAGGGCGAAGATCTTCCCACCGACACGGAAAACCAATGTGGTCTCGCCAAATGGGAAATCCTCCGTCGCATGTGGTAGCGAAAGGCAAAAATCGCGAATAATATCCAAATCCATTCTGTTTCTCCTATGTGCCTTTTGAAAAAGGTTGTGGCTGCCTACTTCAGCCTGCTTCGTAGCGCTGAGTAGCTCAGTCCGAGATACCGAGCCACGTCGGCTTTGCGCCCGCCGAAGCGCCTCATTGCCATTTGCACGATTTCCTGTTCGTGCTCTAATATATCGAAACCTTCCTCAGGGAGCAAAAAATTGCCGGGAGTCAGTATTGGTTTGCCCCAGTCCAAAAGGCTCGGGTCGGCCAATTCGAGGAACGAAAGGTGTTCGGCCTTCAGCTCGATATCGTCGTGAAGTATCGTTACCTTGTCAATCGTATTCTTCAATTCCCTGACGTTGCCGGGCCAATCGTAGGCTTCGAGCACGGCGACAGCGGATTCGCCAATCAGACGGAACTTCTTTCCACGCTTTTCTGTCGATTGGTGCAGGAAGAACTGCGCCAGCGGCACAATCGATTCGCGGTCGTCGCGAAGAGGCTCCAGGTGTATGTATCCCACATTCAATCTGTGGTACAAATCCGTACGGAAGCCGCCCTCGGCCACCAATTTGTTTAGTTTCCGGTTCGACGCGGCGATGAATCGCACGTCCAGTTTGGTTCGGCCCTTTCCGCCGACGCGAATAATCTCTTTCATTTGTATGGCGCGCAGCAGCTTCGGTTGCATGTCCAACGGCAGGTCGCCAATCTCGTCGAAAAATATCGAGCCGCCGTCTGCCGATTCGAGTAGGCCACGCTTGCCTCGGGACGCAGCGCCTGTAAATGCACCCGATTCGTAACCGAACAGTTCGCTCTCAAACAAATTCGGCGAAATTGCAGGACAATTTATTGCTACGAACGGGGCAGCACTTTTTTCATTGCCATAATGGACAATCTGGGCGATTAGTTCTTTGCCCGTCCCGCTTTCGCCCTCGATGAGCACCGGGACTTCCGGGTCTTCGTGGAAAATAAGGGCAGCGGCAATGGCTTTTTTCAGCGATTGCGAGTAAATTC
This sequence comes from uncultured Hyphomicrobiales bacterium, assembly GCA_964610885.1. Taxonomy (GTDB): domain Bacteria; phylum Bacteroidota; class Ignavibacteria; order Kapaibacteriales; family UBA2268; genus CAZSWR01. The sequence goes on from CAZSWR010000049.1 coordinate 15,472, forward strand.
CGATCTTGTCTCCGCCGGGCAATACGAAGGCATTCGGCGAGGGATTGATTCGTACAGCCGTTTCGGATGTTTCGGGCGGAGCGGCGGGCGCGTCCGGGAGGGCCGTTTCTTCGCGCTTCTTGGCGTGGGCGATCAGGTCGGTTAGCTTATTTATGTCGATTGGTTTGAACAGGTAGTCGTTCGCGCCTTCGCGTAGGGCCGTAACGGCGGTGTCGAGTTCGGCAAATCCCGTAAAAATGATGATTTGGGGGCTTTTGCCGTTGGCTTCGTTCCTTATCGAACGCAACAATTCAATTCCGTTCATCACGGGCATTCGGATGTCGGTCAAAACGATTTGGTGGTATTCGGCCCTGAAGGCGTCGAGCGCTTCGCGGCCATTCGAGCAAAGTGTCAGTTCGTATCCTAACAGTCCGTTCAGGTAGTCGAAGAGCGTGTCTCGCACTAATTTGTCGTCGTCGGCAAGTAAGATTTTCATTTGTCTCGCTCGGGAATGTTTGTTTCGTCTATGGTTGGGAAAACAATTCGGAAAGTTGCGCCGGTGTCTGCATTGTTGAATGCAGTAACACGCGCTCCGAATCGGTCAGTGAACATTTTCACGATGGCCAATCCGAGTCCGGTGCCGCCGGAGTTTTGCCTCGTGGAGAAGAACGGGTCGAAAAGCTGTTTCGTATCGATGTCCGGCAGTCCGGGGCCGTTGTCGCTCACTTCCAAATAGCATTCTTTGCCGAAATTGTAGGTGGAGATTTTTATCAATTTACTGGGTTTGTTAATCAAATCCAAGGAATTGAGTGCATTTAGTATCAAATTGCTGAGGACAATTTCGAGTTGCACTTCGTTCGCCTTCACGATTGGGCTTTCGTTGCTGAATTCGCGCACCAGTTCGATTTGGTGGGCAAAAATGCGCTGTTCGACGATGCTCAGAGTCTTGTCGATCAGTTGGTTCAGCTCCAAGTAGTCTAACTCCTGTTTCGCAGGGTCCACCCAAAACGAGCGCATATGCTTGATGATGCTGTCGATACGTATTGCCGCATCGGACACCCTTTGGATCAGTTTCGAGATTTGCGCGGGCAGCACAGAATTGTTTTGTTTGTCCCACGAAAGGATGCCGTCGGAAGCGATTCTGATTGCATTGAGCGGCTGGTTAATTTCGTGCGTGATGCCGCTTGCGATCACTCCGATGGACGCGATTCGGGCGGAATTGGCAACAATGGCCGAAATCTCGTTTCGCTGCTTTTCCGTCTCCAACTTCATTTCCATCATTCGGACGAACTCCCGCTCCAATTGCTTGCGCTCTGTGATGTCCATAAACGCCACGATATGGCCTTTGGTGTTTTCGTGTTCGTCCAGCGGGCGGGCCATCAGCAAAACATCCAGTATTGTGCCGTTGGCGCAGATGAATTGAGTCTCGATTTCTCCGTATCCATTCTCTGCCAATTGTTTCCCCAATGGGGCGACCGCCTCTTCGAATTCCTTTGGGCTTTTGAAAAGCTGTTCCGGCTCGAAAGTTTCGTCTATAACGTCTTCGAAGCCGATCATCTTGGCAAAATACTTATTCGACCAGGAAATTTTCCTTCTATTCGCCAAACAGATCCCAACGGGCGAGGCGGCGAGAATGGCCTTCATCGTCTTCTCGCTGAATTCCAATGCTTCCTCGGCGCGCACCCTGCCTGTGATGTCCGTGCTGACGCACAGCACCGAATGGACGATACCCGATTCGTCTTTGAGCGGTTGGAAATTGGTTTTAAGGAAGTAGTCCGTGCCGGAAATCGCTGTGGAGTATTCAGCGGCATAGCCTTCGCCGGTTTCTTGCAGGACGGCGAGCGCGGTGTTCATCTGCGCAATGGCTTCGGCGGGCAGGACTTCGTCGAACGGTTTCCCTTCGAAATCGGCAGGCGCGCCGCCGAGTGCCTTTGCAAGCGAGTTATTGAAGAGCGAGACAATCCCGTCGGAAGTGATAAGCGCAATGAACTCCGAAGCGTTGTTGATGATCTGCCGATTTTTCTCTTCCAAATCGTAGCGTTCGCTCTCGGCGCGTTTTCGCGACAGCAGCCTCCAGAGAGTGGACATGATGATCGAAGTGTGCTGTATGTCTGAATCTTCGAAATCGTAGTGTTTGTTTGCCAAAGCAATCAGCATAACGATTTTGTTGCGGTCGAAAACGGGTATCAGCACTAAGTTCTTCAGTTCGATATGGTTTTTGGGCAGGACGTCTTTGAATAAATCCGTTTCGATCTCGTTTAAAATCAGAGGTTTCCTCTCCGTAATCGGTTTCGAGAGCAATCCGGCCTCCGTCGCTGAAATAATAAGCGTGTGTTTGAAAACTTGAGGCTCCCGATTCACAGAGAATGATTTGATTGAAATGATATCCTCGTTTTCGTTCATTGTGGCTACGAATCCGAATCTGCTGTTGGTTATTTTCACTGCCGAATCGAGCGCGAAGGACATTATTTCGACTTCGTGCCGGTCGGCCATGTTGCTCATTTCGAGTATATCCTGCATTCGGCGGTCGTTCAGCAGCAGGTATTGCTCGGCGCGTTTCTTCTCGGTTATGTCGCGAAGCGTTGTATATAGGATGACCGTGCCATGGAAAACTATATTTGTACAGGTGATTTCGAGCGTAATTATTTTGCCGGATTTCGAGAATTGCGTCCACTCGAAGTTTCCGAATCCGAGGTTATACGCGCGGTTAATTTCCTCGGAGTATTTATCTATCGAGCGTATCCCGTCCGGTTGGTACTCCGGCGCGAAATCGCTTATCTTGTGGTTCAGCAGTTTCGATTTGGTGGGCACTGCAAAAAGCGAAAGGGCCGAATCGTTGCAATCGATGATGTATGACCCCTGAATGAGCACTTGCGGATCAACTGACCTTTCGAATAGCGAGCGAAAGAGCACTTCGCTTTCGGCGATCATCAGGTCTTTTTTCTTTTGCGCCGTAACGTCGCGAATCACTATCGATGCCTTGGGCCGGTCCGGTTGGACGGAAACGGGATATATTTGGTTGTCGTACCATCGGCCTTGGTATTCGAGCACAAACGAAGAGGGCTGCGCCGAGCGCAAAGATTTGTCTAAATTCAATAAATAGTCGTTTTGCGCGAATAGGCCATTGAGAGCGAAGAAGTTTTTACCGACGAAGGATGTCTCGCCCGTAATTGCGATTGTGTTGGCTTTGTTGTTGTGCTCGATAATCGTACCTTCGGAATCGACGAGGAAAATTGGGTCGTGGATGGAATCGATGACTGCCCGAGATTGGTTGTCCTTGACGCGGATTTGTTCCTCGAACCCGAGTTTGTATGCAGCCATTTCGAGTAGGATTTCTAATTCTTTGAAATCGATTGGTTTGACCAAGTATCCGAAGGGCATTGAAGCCTTTGCGCGGCGCACTGTCTCCCGGTCTGAATATGCAGACAAATAGATTATCGGAATGGGATACATGCTTTTGATTTCGATAGCAGTTTCGATGCCGTCTTTATTGCCATTCAATGAGATGTCCATCAGGATCAGGTCGGGCATTTCGGCTTTGACGTGCTCGATGGCTTCTGCGCCGGAGCTTGCCTTTGCGCAGACGGTATGCCCAAGGCTCCTAAGGTTGTGTTCCAAGCTGATGGCAATAATTGCCTCGTCCTCAACTATCAGAATGCGTAATTTATCCATAATCGTTTTTGTATCCAAGTAAAGCAAACCAAAAACTGCGGTTTCACAGTTTTGTGCAAGCCTTAAACTTATTGAATTATTAATAAAAAACCAATGTTTTTTTATTAATATTTTATTAATGTATGAAAATATGGAAATATCTTTTATTTTTGTTAAATACTATTCCTGACTCTTCAGGGATTAATTAATTAGTTTGATTGGAAAGATATCTGATGGAAAAGTATTTATCGCTTATTATTCCGGCGTATAACGAGGAGAAACGCTTGGCTGCCTCGCTTGCAAAGGCCATGGAATACCTGGCCCGAATGGAATACTCTTCGGAAATTGTCGTGGTCGATGACGGCTCGCGAGACCGAACCATAGAGGTTGCCCATTCGTGCAGCGATTCAATCATCGTGCTTCCGCAACCGAGGAACATGGGCAAGGGCGCAGCAGTGCGGCGCGGAATGCTCGAATCCAACGGCCGGTTCCGCGTTTTCACCGATGCCGACTTTTCCACTCCGATCAAAGAACTTGAGAAAATACTCCCCCGCTTGGAGGGTGGCGCCGATGTGTGCATTGGCAGCCGAGCAATGGATCCGTCCATGATCAAAGAGCACCAACCATTCTATCGCGAATTTATGGGCAAGACATTTAATAAATTCGTCAGCACTCTTTTCTTCAAGGGTATCAAAGACACTCAGTGCGGCTTCAAAGGCTTCAGCGCTTCCGCCGCCGAAAGGATTTTCTCTATCTCGCGTATCGATGGATTCAGCTTCGACGTCGAAGCCATTTACCTGGCCAAAAGGCTCGGATTGCACGTGGACCAGGTGCCTGTCGAGTGGTACAACGACGACCGCAGCACGGTGAACCCGATAACAGATTCTGCTCGGATGTTCCTTGAATTGTTGAAAATTCGGAAACTGCACAAATCAATATATTAAGGTTTGCAAAGTTTACGCATCAAGTGGCGACTGCCACTTAGATTTTAAGAGCAACGCTATGACGATGAGGAAAGATTAAAAAAGAATCCATTTTTCCTTATATTAGAAATTCTGAGATAAAAATGATTAATATAAAAAACCTTCACAAGTCATTTGGCTCGAAAGTCGTTTTGGACGGGGTGGACCTGTCGATCGAGGACGGCACGACGACCTGCATCATCGGCAAGTCCGGTTGCGGGAAAAGCGTTTTGCTCAAACATATCGTGGGTCTGCTCGAACCGGACAAAGGTTCGGTGGAAATCGACGGCCGAGTGGTGGGCGAAATGCGAAAAAAGGAACTGTTCGAGATGCGCCGCTCCATCGGATACGTCTTTCAGGGCGCTGCACTTTTCGATTCATATACAATCTTCGAAAATACCGTCATCGGCCTGTTCGAGCACGGGAACCGCGACATGGCCAAGCTTGAGGCCGAAGCGCAAAGGGTTCTCTCGGCGGTTGGGCTGATTCCGGACATTTCCGAGCGCGGCACAGAATTTTTCGACCGCGAATGGCAAATCCTCAAAAACAAGAAGCCGTCCGACCTTTCCGGCGGAATGCGCAAGCGCGTCGGAGTGGCTCGCGCGCTCGTCGGGGAGCCGTCGTATGTGTTCTATGACGAACCAACGACTGGCCTGGATCCCGTTACCAGCGAGCAGATCGACGATTTGATTGGGAACCTGGCTCACAAGCTGCGCGTTACGTCTTTGGTGATTACGCACGACATGTTCTCCGTCTTCCGAATTGCCAACCGAGTGGCCATGCTCGTTTCCGGCAAAGTGCGTTTCAACGGCACACCGGAGGGGCTTCGCAGTTCTACGGACGAATCGGTAAAGGAATTCCTCGAGCGCTACGGCTAAGCGCATAAGGAATTAGGGTTCTATAACGTTTTATGTGGGTAGATGTTTGAGTTTAAATCCTCCCCTTTAAGGGGCTGTCTCAGAAGGGTCATTCTGAACGGAGTGAAGAATCCATTTACATTCTTAAGTCATTGCTAATTATGGATGTTTCACTTCGTTCAACATGACGAAATAACAATTTTTCAGGCTTTTGAGACAGCCCCAAGAAATCCGTTGCGTAGCAATTGGTTTCAGGGGTGGTTAGAAAATTTCGCGAGATAAATATCTCAAGATTCAACAGAGACTTTTTAGACGTATTTGAATCTACCCATACAAAGCGTTATTGAGCCACAATTAGGCAACTTGCAGTTTTGGCAATATCGGCGAAATACTTTATGTTTGCACTTGTATTTTATGCAAAGTATTTGCATTTCTTGTGGGGGAAAAATGAACGAAGATTACATACAGGACGAGCCGGCCGAATCCGAGGAAGGCGGCAAGCCACCCAAGCGGAAATTCGGTAAATTCGTTGTAATATTCATTATTATTAATATATGCTTCCTTGCTGCTATTGGCCGCTTGGCATACGTGCAAGGCTTTTCGGCCGATAAGTACCGCGCGCTCGCGAAAAAGCAACACGAGACCCGCGTAACACTTCGCGCCGAACGTGGCTCCATACTCGACCGGAAGGGCAGGCTGCTGGCCACCAGCGTGCAATGCGTTTCGTTCGCTGCCGACCCCACGGTGCTCAAGGACCCCAAAGACATTCAGAAAATTGCCACCGCCATCGAGAAATCCACCGGCGTCCCGGCTGCCGACATTTGCGCAAAAATCGACGCCGCGGACGGTTCGTTTGTCTGGTTGGTGCGCGGGGTGCCGCCGGCGAATACTTACCTGCTCGATACTATTAAAACGCCCGGATTCATCAAACTCCGCGAACCCAAAAGAAATTACATCTACGGCACCGGCGCGGCCCAAGTCATCGGTACGACCGACGTGGACAACGTAGGGCTGGCCGGATTGGAGAAGTCGCTCGACACGTTGCTTTCCGGCACCGCCGGATACATGAACGTGTACCGCGACGCATTGGGCAAGCTGCGCCCATCGCCCGATTTGACTGTTGTGCCGGCCGTCCATGGCAGCAACCTGAAACTGACGCTCGATATTGACTTGCAGCGCATCGTCGAATTCGAGCTTATGGAAGGCGTCGTCAGGACCATGTCCGAAAGCGGTACGGCCATCGCCATCGAACCGAAAACAGGAAAAGTGCTCGCTATGGCCACCTATCCGGTTTATACATCCGGCGAGGACAACAAAGCAACCGCCGTACTGACGCGCAATAGGGCCATCCAGGACGCCTACGAACCAGGCTCCACATTCAAAATCGTTGCTGCTGCGTCCGCCCTCGAGGAAGGGATGATTAAACCCGAAACAATGGTGAACGCCCACGGCGGCACGCTGGACCTGGGCACATACAAAATCACAGACGACAAGCCTCTCGGCATGATTCCATTCACGGCCGCCCTCGAATACTCGAGCAACATAGTCTTTTCGACGGTTGCACTCGAAATGCCCGATGCGAAACTCTACAAATACGTCCGAGACTTCGGTTTCGGGCTGACGAGCGGAATCGACCTGCCGGGAGAACTGCCCGGGAAAACCCGCAAGATCGAGGAATTCGACGAACCGACCAAGCGCTTCCTCGGTTTCGGCTATGGAATTGCAACCACTCCGCTTCAGATTCTGAATGCGTATTCGGCCATTGCAAACGGCGGGCAGATGATGAAGCCATACATGATTGAAGAAATCCAAGACGCCGACGGCAACGCGATCAAAGCGTTCCAACCGGAAAAGGTGCGGCGCGTGGTCTCCGAGAAAACTGCCGAAACGCTTACCGACATGCTTTGCAACGTGGTCGAGCGCGGCACGGGCCAAAACGCTCGGCTCGCCGGAATCAGAATCGCCGGAAAGACTGGCACTTCGCAGCAATTGGTCGATGCCGAATACTCCAAACAGGCATACAACGCTTCGTTTGTCGGGTACTTCCCGGCGAACGACCCCAAGGTGGCCATTTTAGTCCTTTTGGACAAACCGAAAGGCGATTACCACGGCGGCGCGGTCGCTGCACCAATTTTCGCGAATATCACGAAAAGATGGTTGGCGGTTTCGGACGATTTCCCCGAGGAAGCGGCCAAGGCGGGCGCGGGAAGAGTCGAATCGGACTGGGTTTGCGTGCCGGATGTGTGCGGATTATTCTCGCCGGACGCCAACGCAATCGCAAAAAACTTTGGGCTGAAGCTCAGCTGCGAGACCGATTCGAGTCTCGTGGTGGTTCAGCAAAGTCCCCGAGCGGGCACGTTCGTCCGCCGGGCCGAACTGATCTCCGTCAAGACGAAGGGCAAAAATGACCGGCCCGCAAGCAACGCGGCCAAGCAACCGGCGCTGCCGAACGTGGTCGGGCTGTCCGTCCGGCGTGCATTGGTTTTGGTGCACAGCTATGGCCTTCGGGCGCGAGTGCAGGGCAGCGGCATGGTGGCCGAGCAGTATTACTCCTTTGCCAAAAATGGCGAACCGATGCTGACGCTCGTCTGCCGGACGGAGTAAGTGACTGCCACTTTTTAAATGAGGAAAATTGAATTTACGATTGTCTTTCCTCATCGTCATTGCGCCGCTTCAAAACTCTTGCACAATGCCGAGGCGCGAGCTTTGCTTGTATTGCATGCGGGCGATTTGCGTCTCGTCGTATATAATATCTGCTTTGATAAGGATTCCTAAGAATTTCCATATCTTTATTTGAATTTCATTACGCCACAAGACGTTGCATCGGGAGAATCTATCGAAAGTATTAAACAATTCGAATGTGGATTTGTACGTGGTCGAGGAATCTATCATCAGGTAGGCATCGAAACCGGTTGTGATACCCGATTCGTGTTTGTATTTTTCTATTTGTTCGGTCTCGAAATTGTCCGTCAGGGCTGTGTATGAATCTGCCCTGATTTGCTTCAGCGAGAATGCAATCCGCGACACAAGGTAGTTAATCTTGTTTTTTAGTTTGTACGACATGCCCCAGCTTTCGACGGAAGTTACCGGATCCCACAGTTTTGCAGTTGGCGACAGTTCGCCTTTACTCACGGAAAAGCTCTCGGTCAGTTGCGTCTGGAAAGAAGCCAGGAAAAACGGGTCGAGCAGCCAACCGGCATTGTATGTAAGCTTGCCTTCGGCTGTCAATTCGTTGTCGGTGGGGAAGAGAGTTTCTTTGTCCAAGCTGGATTTCTTTTCCAATTTCAAACCGAGGGCAGATTTCTGTGAGAGGTCGAGCGTGAATTTATTGATTTGGATAGATTTGGCAAGAAGATAGTTTAAGTTCACTTCGAGCGAAGAATAATTCCCCTGCCGCCAAACACGGGGGCAAGAAGCGAAATGATATGTGTTTTTTGCATTGTATTTAATTGTACAACACCTTAATCGTCTTTGTGTTGGTTCCGTTGCTAATTCCAAGGAAATATACACCAAAGGGAACTGATTGAGGAAATTCAAAATTCAACATATCGTTTTGCGAATGCAATATCTGAGTAGAGATCTTCTCTCCGCTAAAATTATACAGATTCAATTCGATCGGGCCGGGCATATCCTTAACAAAAATTGAGCAATTGCCGTTTTCGGGGACGATCAAGGTTTCAACCGCTTCGCCGGGAATCGCCCACTGGTCTTCTGCGGCCAAGTATTCTATCGATTCCTGATATATTGTTCCATTAAATCCAACAGCAAAAATTACAGAATCATTATAAACGTTCAGACTTGTGAAGTTTTCTGAGGTCGAAAGCTCAGTTTTCCATGTCCGCCCGGAATCCCTTGTTGATAGAATCATTCCTTTTGCTTCTGAATCGCTTTTGCCACATATAAGGATAACAGAATCATTAAGAACTAATGTATTATTGACAAGAAACGAATCATCGTTGATGAATGCGTATTTCTCCCATACGTCTGAAGATTTAGCTTTCCGAGCTATCATTCCGCAGTCGCTGAAAGCGATCAAATCGCCGTTTAAAATATCCATGTTTTTTATTTGATCTTCACAAACGTCTGCGCAAACACTTACTTCGGTAAATGTGCTGTTCATTTTTAGTATTTTGCCATTGTCTGTACCAACGAAATAACTTCCACCCGACTCAGCTATTGAAAGAAACCTGTTATATTCGGGAAAGCTCTTTGTCGTGAATGTATTGTTGTTGTCAGAATATGAAATGAAGGCTTTATTGGTTGATACATTGTATCCGACAACAGATATTTGCCCTGTGCCCGAAATGTGAAATTTGAAGCATAATTGATTTTTTGGGGCATTAAATACCGAAAGCCATGTATTCCCACCGTCTATGGTTTTTTCGACGATTCCGGAAAGAGTATTTATACTTAATCCACATCTAAAGATTTCATTGTTAACTGTACTGGTCGAAACGTACAATGCGTTGATTGTCGATTCGACAGCCGTTTTGTCTGAGAGATTTACTTCAACTTGCTTCGTAGGAACGTCTCCATTATACAATACAAGCGTTGAATCAATAATTTGTGAGCTTACAAACTTACCTATTGAAGTCTTCGTGAATTCTTGCCACTCAGCAAATGCACTGATATTCGACAAAAACGCAACGATACAAGCTAAGATCAAAACCTTTTTCATATTATTTTTTTAATATTAAAAAATACTCGGCATTTTCATGCCGAGATTAATAAGTATCACCAACCAAATATAGATATTATTCCAGTAATAGCCCAAGTTACCGCTTCTGCTATAGCATTTGCAACAATGGCCACAGCAGAGGCATATGCCGCAGCTGAGGTTGAAACTGATCTGGCCACAGCTTTATACCATGGCTCTTTGTGAACAAATATTGAAGCAGCAATTGATACCGCATCAGCAGCAGCTGCTGCTGCCTCAGGCGCTCCAACAGTTAAAGGACAATCCGGTATATTATTGTTTGGGTTGCTGTCAGAATTCCGTATTTCAGCAATCTCTTTTCTCCACTCTGTCCATTTTGTTTGATTATTCCAATAATAAATACTGAACTTTGCAACAGAATTGAAGCATTGAGAGATTTGAACATCTTCTGTCGTCAAAGATGTATCAGAAGCAATTGAGTTTTCAATGCTGATAATATCGGCAATTGTTTTATTTATTGATTTATGATTCTTGTAATCGTATAATGCTTCAAGTGATTTTTGGATATATTTCCGTTGGTTTGGACTATCGAAACAGTTATCAACAAACTCTTTTATATTTTGGGGGTTTGAGTTTTTCAATTTTTCGGTAGATATTTGGTTTACCTTAGTTTGGAATGTTGATACAGTTTCGTTAAAGACTCCTTGTTTCGCGGCCATGTCCACCAAAAGTGCAGAAATATCGTTGTTCCAGTTGTCAATATCAATTTGGCTTTTATGGTCAACAATATACTCAAGGTATTCATTGTGCTTTAAGCCGCAAGAGTCGTAAGGATTATTATGGTTGAAGAGCAAAGGAGCAGAAATATTTGCAATGGCAGTTGATGCCAATCTCTCACTAGCATCGATACCAGCTGTTTCACCTGATTTATTGCATGATACAATTATCGAGGTCAACAAAGCAAAAACCAAAATTAGTCTAATTCTCATGTTTTTCTCCATATGATTTCTGAATAAATTGTTTAATCAAATATTATCACGTGGATATCGTCTAATCAGATATCCGCCTAACGGCATCAAACCGGTTCGGTTTGAAGTGGATTTGGGCTTGCCTTTGAGGTTTCAATTTCGTGGCAAGCCCTATCTTTTTGATTCAAACGGTGGCCCCATTTTTCTCTCCTTTTTTATTGTTAATAAATTGTTGCTATTCATTCTCAGCGAATAGCGAATAGCGAATAGCGAATAGCGAATAGCGAATACATTATATCAAT
>CAZSWR010000050.1:0-26188 GCA_964610885.1 uncultured Hyphomicrobiales bacterium
CGATTGGACAGAAGATGATTTCCAAGAGTTTTTACAGGAGATACAAAATGAAAAAGCTAATTCGTAACATCGCGCTTGCCATGCTGGCAGTTATGCTTTGCACGTCGTTTGCCGGCGCCCAACCGCCACACAAGGCCAAAGAGAGAATCTGCCAGGCAAAGAAAATGCGCCTACTCGGGTTGCTGAACCTCGACGAAGCTACTGGCGACAAATTCATCGTGAAATACACTTTCTACGATCGGAAAATCGAAGACATCCGCCACGCAATGGACGAAATCACCAAGGATATTCGCAAAGGCGCCGAAGAGAATCCGTCTGGTACCAACTTCAAAGCCCTTACCACGAAATACAATGCCGCACAGAAAGACCTTTTCCAAAATATCCGCGAGCGAAACGAGGCAATGGAATCCATACTAACCCCCGAACAATATGCGAAATACCTCGCTTTCGAAAACGATTTCGCGAAGGACTTGCAGAAATTGCTCCTGAAGAAAAGAAAACAAGGCCGCGACTGATTTAAGTTCTTCATTTAGTACACCTAAATGCAAAACCTGCACTTTTTGCCGAGCGCAGGTTTTGTCGTTTATTGGAAAAATGCTAATTTAATAATATGAATTGGTAGAAGTTGGAAAATGTTTGCCGGAGAATTTGAAACAAAGTAGGGACAGAAAAAGGAAAGTCAAACTCGCGCTCGCTTTCGTTTGGCTTGCGGCCATCATTTGGGCTGTTTATCTGCCGTACACCCGCTCGACGGACAACATCGGCTACGCGCCCGAGCAACCGGTTGCCTTTTCGCACAAGACCCACGCAGGCACGTTCGGCATCAAATGCCTATACTGCCACACATCCGCCGAAACCGAAGATTTTGCGGCTGTCCCTGCCGTCAAGAATTGCATGGTCTGCCACATCGGCCTCCAGACCAAGCGCGAGCAGACGGCGCCGCTCATCGCCGCATTCGACGAGAACCGATCTATCAAATGGACCAGAGTCAATCAATTGCCCGATTTCACTCGCTTCTCGCACTCGGCCCACACCACCGCGGGTATCGATTGTTCGTCTTGCCACGGCCAGGCCGAAACTTTCGAAACCATGCAGCAAACAGCGACTCTCAAGATGTCGTGGTGCCTCGACTGCCACAGGAATCCTGACCTTTTCGTTGTGCTGGCGCGCGATATTTCCGGGATTTGTACCATGGCCGCAATGCCCGCCGCCTCGGCAGATTCGGCCGAAACTGCATTTTTGAAGTTGGTTCCGAAACCGCGGAAGATGAAGCCCGGAGCCGAAAATTGCTCAGTATGCCATTTTTAATTATTGGAAGACATGATGGATAGGCGTAGTTTTTTATCATTCGTTTCGCTGGCGCTCGCGGCCACAGCCACTTCGTGCCGCCGCCCCGCCAAACAAATAGTGCCGGCGCACACTCCGGCCGAATACTCCGCCGTGGGGGACGACGTCTATTTTTCTACAGTTATTCCTCTGTCGCGGACTGCCTACCCCGTCAAAGTTCGCACGCGCGATTTCAAGCCGATTGCAATTGTCCCAAACGAAAAAGCTAAGGGTTTGGCCTCCGCCCCATCCGCCGCCGCTATTGCATCGTTATTCAACCTGTACGACCCGCAGCGATTACGCCGGCCGAGCGTCGAAGGTTCGGAAGCCGATCTGGACAAGGCCCTCGAAGAACTGTTTGCTCGATTCGAGAGTAGCAACCGAACTTGGATTTTCTACCGAGAGAACAATTCGCCCACCTTGCTCCGGCTTCTCGATCTGATTAAAACGGAGAGCGCGGGCAAGATTGACTTTGCGCCGCTTTGGCATCCGTCCGAATTGCGGCCTTACTACGACAATGACCGCGCACCACGGCTCCGAAGAAGGACGGAATGGAACACAGCCGAAGCCGACACTATCGTCGTTTTCAATTCGGATCCAAACGCAAATCCGGCAAAGCTGCTCCCGCAAATTGGCAAGCGCGCCAAACTCGTCGTGATCGAATCGGCGGTGTCGCCCATCGGACAGCTGGCGGAAGCAAGAATTGAAAAACTTGCGGTCGAAGTGGTTGCGTATGCCCGAGAGTTGGAACGCGATTGTAGCATAATTCTTTCGGTGGACGCTTACCACACCAATCAGAGAAAACCAAACCACGATCTGGCCAAAGAGCTTTGCCGTAAGGAAAGAGTTGCGTTCGTTGCCTCGGCGAACGATTCGTCTCTTTCGGAAATTGCATTTTCAATGAATAATCTATTCGCTACGATGGGCCATGGCGTTGATTTTATCGCAGACAGACAAGAAACGATCGACATCGACCAAGTCCATATTGCCGCCGGCGATTGCGTGCTTTTTTCGGAATGCAATCCCGACGAGTTCTTTTTCGGCAATGGGAATAAACTCAGCATGTCCGTTCCGCCAGCAAACATTTTCTATCATACGCTATACAAGCCGAGCCAGGCAGCCTCGCAATCTATCGACATTCCGGCCACTCACTACGCCGAGCATTGGGCCGATACGCAAATCTTCGGCTATGGAGCGGCGATTGGGCAGCCGGTGATCGAGCCGTTGAACAACCAATCGATCTCTTTAGGCGATATTTTGATTCGATTGCTTGCGCTCAAGGCGCCCGCGAAGTATTCGCAATTTACGAACTATTACGATTTCTTGCGGAGCCAATACTGGCAGCTGGACAGGCAGGCATGGAAAAGCGTGTTGCAGGGTGGGCTGGCCGAGGACCGTAGCCTATACCAGACGCAGCCCTGCCCTATGTATCCCCCATCATCAAGGCAACCCGGCACACTTCCCATTTGGAGGGCTGAATACTCATCGGACAGCTTCGATTCGGTATATTTTTCGCAGAATCCATTTTTGGAGGAATTGGATTACTCCAATCCGGTGGAATTGATCGGGCCAAAGGGCGCGAACGAACTCCGCCGAGGTGCGTTTTCGCCATCGAAATTGCCGGCCGTGGCGGGCAAGGGCGTAGGCACTCAATGGGCGATGGCCATCGACCTGGCCAAATGCGACGGATGCCGAAATTGCGTGCTTTCGTGCGGCTTCGAGAACAACGTCCCGAACGCAGGCCGCGAAGAAAATCAGCGCGGACGGGCAATGCAGTGGATTCGAATCGAGAAGTATTCTTTGGCCACGGCCGAGAACGAATCCCGCGCACTCTTTGTACCGATAATGTGCCAGCATTGCTCCCACGCGCCTTGCGAATCCGTTTGCCCGGCGTCGGCCGTTTCCCACAGTCCAGAGGGATTGAACGAAACCACATACAACCGTTGTGTGGGAAGCAGGATCTGCATGGCCAATTGCCCGTACAAAGTGCGCCGGTTCAACTACACGGACCACTCCAAGGACGCCCTTCCGCCATTGGACAACATGCTGAACCCGAGCGTAACCGTCCGGTCTCGCGGCGTGGTCGAGAAATGTTCATTTTGCGTGCAACGCATAAACCGCGCCCGCACGAAGGCAAATGTTTACACGGGCGGCATGATTCCCGATGGCGATGTGATTCCGGCCTGCGCCGAGTCCTGCCCGCACTCAGCCATCACGTTTGGGAATATCTGCAATCCTGAATCTGCAATATTCAAGCTACTCAACGAGCAGCCATCGTTCAATCTGTTGGGCGCAGGCGGGACGCTGCCGAATGTGTTTTATATTATTGAGTAGTTTTGTTATTTCTGTAGTCATCGGATGAGTTATTTGAGCACTCACATTCACAAAAAATCCCTGATCTTTATTCGGACTATTGGTATATTGGACTGTGCCATACAATTCTTTATTGAACGGAAATACTGAGTGTTTGGCAAGGAAGCACGTGGAGCGCATAATAAACAAGAAAAGCACACGACCCTTTGATGGGGTAGTGTGCTTTTCGTCATAGTTTCCTAAGGAAGGATTACTCTTCGCTGATGACCCAAACCTTGAGGTTGGCGAGCACTTCGGGATGGAGTTTGATTTTCACGTCGAAAACGCCAAGCGATTTGATTGCGTCGTCCACCATAACGTGGCGTTTGTCGATAGCGTAACCGCGGACACCCAATTCCTGAGCGATCATTTGGTTGGTAACCGAACCGTAGAGTTTACCTTCGTCGCCGACCTTCATAGGAATGCTAACTTGCAATTCGGCAAGTTTGGCGGCAATAATTTCGGCGTCGGCTTTTTCTTTGGCTTGGATTTTGGCAAATCTTTTCTTTTCCACTTCGAGAGCTTTGATAGCTTTATCGGAAGCGTAGTAAGCCATGCTGCGGGGGATAAGGAAGTTCCTGGCGTATCCGTCTTTGACGGTAACGAGGTCGCCCATTCTCCCGAGATTGTCCAGATTTTGTCGTAAAATGACTTTCATATAATCTCTCACTGATTATCTTATATAATTCTATTTTCTTATTCAAACTAATAATCCACAAGCGCCCAAGGATGCGTCGAGCGAAATCAGCCCACACAAGCCATAGGGAACCGAAAGGGATTATTCGGCGGCTACTGCTTCCGGTGCTTCTTTGGCTACTGTTTCTTTGGCAGCGGCCTCTTCCTTCGGGGCATCTTTAGCAGGTGTCTTATCGGCATCGACGAAGGCGGAGTCGTATGCTTTGCCTGTTTCTTGGGATACCTTCGAGCGGAATTCGCGAAGTTTCTTGGGAAGTATGAGTGTCAAGTGGCGCAGAATAGTGTCTTCAAGAACCATGAAGCGCTCTAATATTGGAATTGCGCTCGGTTTTGCTTCGAAGACAATATGCACGTAGAACCCGTTGTATTTTTTATTTATCGGATATGCAAGCCTTCTGCGGCCCCATCTGTGAACCTCGAGGATATCCCCACCGTTGTTCTCGATGTATCCCGAGACTTTAGAAATTACGGTTTCGATATCGGTATCTTCGATAGCGGCATTTACGATAAATGTTGTTTCATACAAGCGACGCAGACTCATATTATCTCCTATTTGTTGTTCCAAAACAGCCCCCTCATTTTCAGAGGGTAGGCATAACAGAATTACAAAATTATTGATATTTTTCTAATTTACAAAGGATTTTTATGTTTTAAACTGATTTTTTTTCCACATTCCCCCGGAGGGCGACCGCCCCACCCCTTGCAAATACGGTTCAGCATTGCATATCGGTGCTTTTGTCGCTTTGCTAAATTACGAAAATTCTGAAAATAATCTTAGCTATTTATAAAAATCCGCAAGGATTTATGACCTTTTGTTGTGTTGGGTTTGTTGTGCTTGCCTGAAATGAACGGAAACATGAAAGCAAACAGTCTCGTTCCGCGTGTCTCGAGTCTTTGACAATCCCCGATGATTTAGGTGGTTGATACAAAGTCGTGGCACGGTTATATACATACATCTTCCACTTACACTTTCCTCTCCCCGACTCTCGAGACGGGGTTATTCATATTCAACCCCTTTGGGGTTGGTTTTTTATTGAATATAAAGATGAGTTTGGAACCCGCCCCTAAATTGTCTACGTGCCCTTGGCGAATAGTAACAAAGGACACGGCGTGCCGTGCCCCTACATTGTTTTTCACTTGATTCAATCACAATAATCTCAGTTCAGACAATCACCACATCACATCATCACATCATCACATCATCTCATCACCTCATCACCACATCACCTCACCATCTCATCATCTCATCACCACATCATCTCATCATCTCATCACCTATTACACGGACTGGATTGGAACCCACCTTTGCATTTTCTCCTCAATAATTATTAAATCTCCTACGTCTTATCTTTTGTGTTCGATTGCCGATAAATATATAATTACTTTAAGTATGGCGTACTTGAAGATTTCGACAAGAGGAAAACATGAAACGATTAATACTTATATATTTGCTGATACTTTTTGGGGCCTTTGGGCTTGCCGAAGCGCAAACCGCAAATGGCGAACACCAGATCGCCCTTTCTCAGGGGTGGAACTTGGTCTCGTCGTACCGAGCGCCGCAATTCGCGAACCTGACGATGATCCTCACGGATATAAATAACTCCATTTCGATGCTGACGCTCGACGGTACGACCTTCTACACTCCAACGCGCAACTATGCCGGCAATTGGAATCCCAACTCGTCCTACTCGGTCTATATGGCCCAAGCAGACGTTTTGCATATCTATGGCGACACAATTCCTCTGCCCCATACGATTCAACTCTTTGCCGGCGCTAACCGCATCGGATACCCCAAAAGGACTGAGTCCTCGGTTAGTGTGGCATTTGCCCCGATAATAAATTACGTAATATGCATCGGCGACGGCCAGGGCCATTTCTTTATTCCCGCGCTCGGGGTCAACACGCTCGAAACCCTTTCGCCCGGAAAGGGATACACTGTTTACGTTTCTGAAAGTTGCTCGATAACTTTTCAATAGATAAAATACAAAACAGAATTATTCATTGCTGGAAGTCATCGCTAAGAGCTCTGGCTTCTTTTTTTATTGCTGTAATTATATATTAGCATATAGTATGATCGTAAAATAAATTCTGGCCTTAGGATTCATAGAAAGCAGTTGGTGTTGAATGCGGAGTTGCTCGTATGAACATAAAAAGATTTCTCACTATTATCACTGTTGTTTTGCTTTCCGGCAGATGCTATGCCCATGACAGTTTATTGGCTCAGGAGGCCGAAATTGCCGCAAAAGAAGACGAGAACAGTTTGGAATCTCTTTTGGACACAAAAATCAGCACTGCCGCCAAATATGAGCAAAGCATCCAAGAGGCTCCCGCTTCGGTTTCCATCATTAGCTCCGAAGAAATCGGCCGCCACGGATACAGAACGCTCGCCGAGGCGCTCAACTCGCTTCGCGGATTCTATTTGAGGAACGACAGGAACTACAACTACGTGGGCGCGCGCGGATTCGAGAACCCGAACAGCTACAACAACAAAATTCAATTGCAACTCAATGGCCACATCATCAATGATAATATTTATGGCAGCCCTTTCTTCGGAAACGACTTCAGCCTGCCCATGTCCGCTGTCGAACGCATTGAAGTGATCCGCGGCCCAGGATCGGCGCTCTATGGCGGCGGCGCTATGCTCTGCGTGATAAATGTGATAACCAAAGCCCATCACCAATTGGAAAACGTGCAAATCGGGCTTCGGGCGGGCAGCTTCGGCGCATACGACGCTTCGGTAACCGCCGCCCACTCAATTACAGACGATATTGGATACACATTCTCCGGCCGAATTGGCTACACAAAAGGCCAAGATTTGTATTTTCCGGAGTTCGACTCGCCGGAAACTAACAATGGAAAATCAATTGGCAATGACTGGGAGCGATCGAAGGGCTTCTTCTTCAGCATGCAAGCATACGATTTCAAAATCAACGCTTTTTTCTCATCGAAACAAAAGGGCATTCCAACCGGTTGTTGGGGCATGACATTCAACGATGGGCGTGCTCAGCTCGAGGACATACGCCATACATTCGATTTGGAATACAACAAGCAAATTCGCGACAATTTCGAACTTAAAGCACGCGTGTATGGCGATTACTACCACTACAATGATCGTCTGCCGTACGATACTGTGTTCTTTCAGGCTGATACAATCCTCGGCAGCGCACTCACCGAAAAGAATACAGGACAGTGGTATGGAGCCGAGATTCAATCCACTTGGGATATTACTTCGAACAACAGGCTTATTTCCGGCATCGAATACAAATACTCAACCCGCGCGGACTACGTTTACGAATCAGAAAAAGGGGTTTACTTCAATCAAAACTTTCCATACGGTGTCTTCTCGGCATACGTTCAGGACCATTTTCAACCAACGGAGTTGCTCTCCCTCACCTTTGGGCTGCGTTTCGATAAATACTCGCATGATTTCACCGACACCACCCACTCGCCATTTCCCCAAGATGGCACCAGCTTCAATGGTAGCGCCATTACGCCCAGGGTGGCCGTGATCTTCTATCCGACGAAGCCTCTTGCGCTCAAGTTCCTCTATGGCAGCGCATATAGGCCTGCAAACATCTACGAAATGTATTATAGAGACTTCAAAACGACAAAAAGCAACCCGAGTCTGAAGCCTGAGTATTCCGATACCTACGAAATCGTTGCCGAGTATTCGCTCACAGAGAATATTCTCTTGACGCTTTCCGGCTACTACTACGAAATTCGTGATATCATCACTCAAATCAACGACCATCGGGACACAATGGCCGTATTCCGCAACCAAGACAAAGGCATCGGGAAAGGAATCGAATGCGAGTTCAATTCCCGATTTGAATCGGGGTTGTGGTTAAATGCAAATTATTCATACCAAGTTGTAACAAATTCGAGGACAAACCAAGAATTCTCTAATTCGCCGGAGCATCTTTTCAAAATTTCAGCTTCGCAAACCTTCTTCGACGACATAACGGCCGGCGTGGAATTCGCTTGGGAATCCTCGAGGCGATCCGAGGCCAGTGAATGGGTTTTCACGAAGACAAATGCCTTTTCGCTTACGAACATCTTCGTCAAATATGAACCGAATTTTTCGGCTGACAATCTGTTCGTTTCCGCACTGAACAAGCTAAGGTTTTCGGTAAAGGTTTTCAATGTTTTCGATAACGATTACTACTATCCGACGGCAATCGATTTCACGCAGTCTGTCATGAAAATGGACGGGCGAAAGATAATGTTCGAACTGGGTATTCAATTCTGAGCGTATGAATAGGAACAGAAAAATATTGCAATTACTCCGCAATGGCCTGCTCGCAAAGGCTTGGCGTCGATTTGTTCTGATATTGCTTTTGTGCTTCAGCGTTGCCTCTGCCTCTTTCGCTCAGGAAATGCCTGTTCCTGTATCTGTGCAGGTACCACTTTTCACGAAGATACTTTCTTTCGAAAGGAATACACGCACCAAAGTATCCAAAGAGCTTGTCGTTTTAGTCCTTTATCAGAGGAACTTTCGCAATTCATTGAACGTTAAGAACACAATAGAGAAGCAGCTCGATGGCAAAACCCTTTCCGAATTCTCCGGCGCATCGGCAAAAGTGTTGACGTTTGCGCTCGATGCTGAATCGGATCTTCGGCAGTTCCTGGCGCGCAATAAAGTCAATTTTATCTACGTTGCCCCGCTCAGGGCATACGACATCGGCAGCATCACAAGCATTTCTCGATCGAAAAAAATATTGACCGGTTCCGGAGTAACCGAATACATAAGCAGTGGAATCAGCGTCGGGATAGACATCAGGAGCGAAAAGCCAGAAATAATAATCAACCTTGCCGCAGCGAAACTCGAAGGCGCCGACCTTAGCTCGCAGTTGCTGAAAATGGCAAGAATAATTAAATAATTCACTACTGCGTAACAACTAATAATTTATGATTTCAATATATTCAAATATCAGGCATTTTATCAACAATATGACTATCAGGCGACGGTTGATAATTGCATTCACAATGTTCTTGGCGGTTCTATCTGTTTCAATTTTCCTATATTTTCCTTACCGGTTCGAGCAGCAGGCCATGAACGCCCTCTCGGACAAGGCCCGCTCCATCGCCAACACTGTGTCTTATTCAATCGGCCCGGCTCTGATGTTTGAAAACACAAACGATATAGCAGAATCGCTCAATGCGCCAATACAGAACAAAGATATTGAATACATTGTAGTCGGCAAGCTCAACGGCGAGGCCGCCGGTTCGTACAACATCGACAAGGCCATTCAGGCCCAATACCAGACTTCGACAGAAATCGGCAGCCTCTCGCATGACAATAATCTGCTACGCCTTGCCGTGCCGATCAGCATCCGGGACAATCAATTGGGCGTGCTTTACGTTGGCGTCTCTCTCGAGCAGATCCACAAGGAAATATATGAAATTCGCGCGTGGATCGCATTCGTCTGCTTGGTGATGTTTGTCGTCGGATCGTTCGTGGTGCTGCTCGTAAGCGGCTATTTAGCAAGGCCCTTCGAGAGAATGGCCGACACCTGCAACACAATCGCCGAAGGTAACCTGGGGCTTCGCGTCCCGGTTTCGACAATGGACGAGGTCGGCCAATTCAGCGAAGCTTTCAACGTGATGGTGGACAAATTGGAATCCGCCTACGTAGAACTGCAAAAAGAGATCGACGTCCGCAAAGAAACTGAGCAAGAATTAATTATCGCAAAAGATGCCGTACTGAAATCCCTCGAGAATGAAAAAGCGCTCAACGAACTTAAAACACGCTTCATTTCAATGGTCTCCCACGAATACCGTACGCCGCTTACGGTCATTATGTCCAGCACTTACCTGCTCAACATTTTCTACCAGCAGAATCAAAAAGCCGAATTCGACAAACAATTGAAGCGCGTTCAGCTCTCGATTCAGGGCATGACCGATTTGCTGGATTCTGTCCTGGCGATTGGGCGCGTGGACTCCGGCCGCCAGAAGCTAAGCCTGAAGAAAACCAACCTGACCGAACCCATTACCGAAGCCATTATGGTGCTCGAAACCGTCGATAAATACAAGCACCCCATCCAATTGCGAAAATCTGTCGAAAAAGCGATTATCGAAACCGACAATGTGTTGCTTTCGCACATACTCAACAACCTGCTCTCGAACGCTGCGAAGTATTCGCCCGAAGGAAGCGAAATCATCGTCGAACTCTCCGAGCACGGCGTGAATTATTTGATATCAGTTTCCGACAGCGGTATCGGAATCCCCGAAGATGACATGGAGCACCTGTTTGACCCGTTCTTTAGGGCGGCGAACTCGACCTCAATATCCGGCACCGGCCTGGGCCTTGCCATAGTGAAAAGGTACGTCGGGATACTCAAAGGCGACATCAAAGTGGAAAGCAAAATCAACGAAGGCACCAAGATTTCATTCACCCTTCCCAAATACCTTAACGAAGATTAGATTGGATAAATGGTCCAATAACGTTTTGTATGGGTACTGAATCAAAAACAATTTTGAACGAGTTGTAAGAATCAAAATGAAATTCTACCGCGTAGCGGTTGTTGTATTGTAGCATATAGTCTGAATAATTTGTCACGATTTCGCGTAGCGAATGTTTTATTTGTTTGATTGATTCATGTAGAGTATGATATAACAACCGCTACGCGGTATATATTCGCAATTATTACTTTTCTTGAAGAATGCCAATAGAATTAGGGACTGTAAAAATTCAATCCGTCATTGAACCATATTATTAAAAGCCTGTTGAAAAAGCACAAAATTGCAACAATGAGCACCAACACATTACCTGTACCGCGGTAAGTCATTGAAATATCAACAAATCCCCCTACCCCCCTTTGCCAAAGGGAAAAAAAGAAAATATTCGCTAATATATTGATTACATTAGAGATAGGGTTTTGAGCCAACCCACGGGTTAGCCCATGGGTTAGCACAGATATTGTCATTCAGGCCGGCGGCTATAATTCTTTAGCCTTTTACAAACCAGCCGGGAAGCTCAGAGTGCACGGCTGCGATACATAAATCGCATATGCTTTTCCGGGAGCAATCATGCCCTGCTGCGCCCCGCCCTGTTCCAGAGTGTTTACGCTTTCGGAAGGTACGCACAATTCTCCGTTCTGATTCATAATTATTAGAATATTTGACAAGATTGAAGCAAAAGCCGCTTGAGGCGTGGCCGGTTTGGCCTTAGGGAAGGGAACGAGATTCCAACCCACGCGGAGCTGAACCTGCACAGTGTCGGTATTGATTAACGTTCCGCGAAAGTCCAGAGAATCATCGGCAATCGAAAAGATCTGAATTGCTGCATTTAAATTATTCATTTCCGCGCCATAGATTGCAAATGCTGGCATGGAAATCTTTCCATTGGCATCTTTGGCGGCAAAAACATTATTCATCTTGCCGGCGATTTCTGCTCGCGTTGGGGCATCGGGATCGACGCAAGTTGCAATCGCATTCCATCCGGCGTGCAAATCCACTTTGAACGGCTTCATTCCCAAAGACCACACAGGCGACCAATTCGAGGTGCCGCCCGTATTCCCTGCCTGAACCCTCCAATAAACGACCGGATACGAATTATTCTTCAATTGGAATTTCGTTCCGCTCAGCGTGGTTTGCTCGATGATGCCGGACATACTCGGATCGGTAGCAATCTGTAGATTGGTAAATTCGGCGCCCGACGGGACGCTCCAGTACAGAGTATCTCCGATGGAAACATTAGTTGCCCCGTCCAATGGCAAGGTCTGAAGGGCATCTCCCTGTGGTGCTTGGGCGCCAAAAGAAAATTTCGCAACAAAAACGTCGCAAAATCCATTAAAAGATTGGTCGAATGCGCCGGCAGTGGTTGGGAAATTATTCGAGTATTCCCATCCGGTCATGTAAATATTGCCCGACTGGTCTAGCGAAATTCCCCATGCCTCGTCATAATCGTTCCCACCGAAGAATGTGGAATAAACGATTCCCGTGCCTGTATTGTTGAATTTTGTTAGGAATGCGTCGCGGTATGGGTTTGCTGTCTGGTCGAAAGCATCGGCAGTGGTCGGGAAATTGGGCGATGACGTCAACCCGCCGGCAACGATGGCGCATCCGGCCCCGTCCACGGCGATTGAGGTTCCATTCTCTCCGCCCGATCCGCCCAAGTACGTTGAATACGAGAGCGACGTGCCTGTTGCGTTCAATTTCGTAACGAATGCGTCCGCTGTGCCCTGACGCGAAGCGAAGAGCGCTCCTGGAGTAACAGGAAAATTCGTCGATGTGGTATAACCGGTCAGGTATGCGTTCCCGGAGGCATCGACAGCCAAGGCTTCCGCAGCATCGGTCAAGGAGCCACCAACGTATGTGCTGTAAACCAACGAAGAACCGCTTGGATTGAGTTTGGCAACGAATGCGTCGGTGGACTGGTTGTAAACTTGGTCGAAGGCACCGGTAGTGGTCGGGAAGTTGTTGGACGAGGTTTCGCCCGCCACGAACACATTGCCCGACGCATCAATTGCAACCGATTTGGCGCAGTCATCGGCAAGGCCGCCGAGGAAGCTCGAAAACACCAGTGCCGTGCCGCTTGCGTTCAATCGAGCCACGAAAGCGTCCTCCACGCCATTGAAATCTGTATCGAAAGCTCCGGCAGTAACGGGGAAATTGGCCGAGCCCGTCTTTCCGGCAACGTATGCCTCGCCATTCTGATTAACAGCAATGCCAAAGGCCTCCTCGCTGGCACTGCCGCCAAGGAAAGTAGAGTATTCGAGTTGCGAACCGTTCGAGCTTAACTTTGAAACGAAAACGTCATAATCGCCTGCATTGAACGTTACGTCGAACGCACCAGCCGTTGTTGGGAAATTATTCGATTGGGTCGAGCCGGTAACGTAGGCGCAGCCCGAAGCATCGACAGCAATTCCGTAGCCCCATTCGTCGTTCGTGCCGCCGATGTACGTTGAGTACTCCAGCGCGGAACCGGCCGCATTCAGCTTCGCCACAAAGATATCCAAGGATACGCCCGTGCCGTTAAAAGATTCGTCGTAGGCTCCGAGCGTCGTCGGGAAATTATTTGAATATGTGTGCCCGGCAACATAAGCGCAGCCGCTGGCGTCGTTGGCGATCGCATTTGCATAGTTTTCGCTCGAGTTTCCAAGCAACGTCGAATACACTAACGGGTCAATGATCAGTGGCAGGTTTCGGTCGTATATGCCAAGCGAAAAGCCAATCTTTCCGTCGGGCCGCTGAATGAAATCGCACTCCACAATTTGTCGGCTTCCATCTTTGACTTGATAAGCCATTAACTCGGAGTGGAAAATATCGCCTATCGGTGTATTGAATCTGAGTTTTTTGCCGGATTCGATGACTTTGCCAAACGAGGGATCCGAACCCAGCCGGAAATCCAAGCAAATTAAATCGGGATTCGCGCCGGGGGCAACAATAAAATTGTATCTGAGATTTCCTTTATCGAAGCAATATTCTGTAGTGATTCCACGAATCGCGTCGGCAGTCTTCAGTCGGGCATATCTTGCGACATTCGCGAACCGGCCGGCAGACGTCAGATAATTCTCCTTCGAGCTTAAAGCGTCTTCGCCAATTGTTTTGCAAGCAGGATTGTTTAGTTTCATTTCCATTGCAAATCCCTTATCGAGAGCGATATGGAATTCTCCGGGACGCCCGTTCTCCACAGCGTCTTTGGCCGAACGCTTCACCTTGTAATAATCGAAAACGACGCCGGACCTAGTGATCCAAGCGTTCATTCCATTGGCCCGCGCCATGAAAAGCACGTCGTTCGCCCACTGGCCTTTGTTTTCGACGAAGCAACCGCCAAGCTTCGACTTTAACAGTTTAGCATTCCTCGGCAAATCATTTACATTTGATTGGCAAAACAAGCCAACACTAGCGCTGATAAGCAATAGCGCAACACAACAAATCACTTTTCTCATCCGAAGCCCTCTTTGAAAAAACTATCAACAAATTAAAAATGGACTATTTAAAAACAATTTGTAAATATAACAAATTCACAAATATCTTGAAATAAAAATGTTTCGTTTCATAGCTAATTTTCTATGGGTTGTTGAATGGTAAATATGGCCTGAAATATCACTCAGATTGCATATTGTCTTGGCTATTGGCGCAATATATCATAGTTTTGTATTCGTAGGTTTGATTTTTTCAAATTGGAAATATAATGATATATAGATTTGTTCTTTTAACGCTTGCCTTTGCCTCCGCGGCCCACGCTGCCGGAGCGGCCACGGACACCATCCCCGAAAAAGTAGTTACTTCGCAGCGGGTCGAGATCACCACCACTCGGAAGCCGATTGGCTATTCGGCAGAAGCGCGCGTGGTCCGAGTGCTCGACCGCAAGCAGATTGAATCCATTCCCGCCCGCTCGGTCGCCGATTTGCTCTCGTCGGTCAATGGCGTTGACGTCCGCTCGCGCGGCACCTCCGGCGCTCAATCCGATATTTCCATTCGCGGCGGATCTTTCGACCAAGTGCTCGTCCTGCTGAATGGCATCCCAATGAACGACCCGCAAACAGGGCATTTTTCGATGAACCTGCCGATAGACGTACGCGACATCGAATCCATCGAGATACTCGAAGGCCCCGGCGCCCGTTCGCTCGGCACGAATGCCTTCTCCGGCGCTGTTAACATTCGCACAATCTCTACCGGTGCTTCTCGGGCCACGTTGGCTCTGGGCGCTGCCGAAAACAACGCATTCAACGGATTCGCTTCCGCTTACAAGAATATCTCCGACGGCACTGTCTATGCCTCGGCCTCGCGCCGCAAAGACGATGGATTCGCAAGCAATACAAACCTGGATTGGTATAACTTCTTTGCGAATGCTGCTTATCATTCAGAGCTTGGAGTCGTCTCTGCAATGGCCGGACACAACGGCAAAGAATACGGCGCGCGGAATTTCTATACGTACAAATTCCCCGAGCAATACGAAAAGACTCAAACCAGCTTTGCAGCCCTGAAGTTTATGTCCGCCGGAGAAATTCCAATCACCGGCTCGGCGTATTGGAGGCGTAACCAAGACCGTTTCCAACTGTTCCGCAACGACCTTAAGAAAAACGTGAACTACCACCAGACCGATGCCTTCGGTGCGGACTTGGGTGCGATGATCCCTTCGGCACTCGGCACGACGAGCCTGGGAGTGGGCGCCAGATTGGAAAAAATCATGAGCAACGTGCTCGGTACGGCCATGCACGAACCCGTCGCTGTCCCCGGCGAGGAAGCTTTCTACACGAAAAGCGATTCGCGAACAGTGGCCAGCCTTTTCGCCGAGCATACGTTCAGCATTGGCAATCTGACAGCAACGCTCGGCGCAATGGGCCTGCACAACTCCGTCTTCGGATGGAAAGCATATTCAGGAGCAGATTTTTCGTACAGAGTGAATAGCGAAATAAAACTATTCGCTTCGCTGAACCAATCGAACAGGTTGCCGAGCTTCACTGATATTTACTATTCGGACCGCGCCACGAAGGGCAATCCCGATTTGGTCCCCGAGCAATCGGTCAGCGCGGAAATCGGCGCGAAAATGTCTTCCGGGGCCGTCAGCTGCTCGGTTTCCGGGTTCGCTCGGTCCATCGACAACATGATCGATTATGTTTACAATCAGTCGGATTCGCTCTTCCACGCCGCAAACCTGGCCGCGATGAAAGTCTATGGCGCGGAGGCAAGCGTGAATTTCCAGCCCAAGCAACAATGGGGCGATTGTTTCCCCGTTTCGAGCGTTTCCGTGGGCTATTCATATAACTTTGCCGAAAAGGCAGACGAGAATCTGACCACTCGCTATTCGATGGATTTCCTGAAGCACAAGGCGACGCTCGCAATTGCCCACGAATTGGCTTGGGGCGTGGCAGCCTCTTGGACGTTTTCGATGCAGAAGCGGAATGGCGCCTTCGACGAAGCTATCGAAAAAGTGCTGACCGGCCAAAAGAAGAATTTCGATACAATCCTCCTGACGAATCTGCAATTGTCTTACAAGTTTGCGAACTACGAAGTCAGTTGTTCGGCGCAGAACCTTTTCGACGTTCGGTATTTCGATTACGGCAACGTGGAGCTTCCCGGCCGAGTGATGAAGATTGAATTTAGCGCTGGGTTCGGGATTTAATTATTTGTGTTTCATCATCAATCAAACTGGCGAGGGCTTTGGATGCATTGCCTCGATCGTCTGAACTGTGATAGTTTTGATTAGAATGAATATTTTAATTCATTTTTTGGGGTTGTCTTAAAAAACTCGAAAAACTTATTATTAGTCATGTTGAACGAAGTGAAACATCCATATACTGCAAGGCCTTATGGATGGCAATGGATTCTTCACTTCGCTTGAGAATGACCCTTTTTAGACAACCCCCTACAGTTTCATGAGGGTTGTTGAATGCCAAAAAAATAAACGGATAACTACCTATAGAGCGGGCGAGTAGCCATTTCGCTCAGTACGGATGCTTTGTTGAACTCCTCGAGTATTTCTTGCTTGAGCAGGTCGTAAACGCTTTTGGGGTCCAAAATGTCGTGTGAGCGGAGCCGCGCAATGAGTTCGGGCGGCACGAAAAGCGGCGGATTCTTCGAGTCCTCGGCCCAAGTCTTGAAGCCCATGTCCTGAGCGAAGAGTTCGGAGAGCGACACAATTGCCGTCAGGCCCAGGTCTGAATCCATAATATTTGAGTCGAAAGGGTTCTTCGATTTGCCCGATTTTGCTTCTTTTTCGTAAACGGCCTTCAGGTCGTCGTACATGAAATGGTGGTTCGAGATGGTTTTGCAAATCTTCGCGGGAATGTTCCATTTTTCGGCGATCCACGCCCCAATATCGGCATGTGTGGATTTCAGCACGACCTTTTCGGCGTTCACCATCGAGAAGAACGACAGGCGTTGCAGTTTCCGAATCTCGATGAAGGCACGGGAGAAATGTTCGACGATGATAAGGATTCCTATGTCGTGCATCAGCCCGGCCACGAAGGCTTCGCCGGCGATACGGTAGCCAAGCTTCCGCGCCAGGTATCGCGAGCAGGCACCGCAAAAGACTGAATAGCGCCAAAACGCATTCAAATCGAAAATATTCTGGCGGACGCTCAGGAAGAACCGTTGAATAACCAAGCTAAGGACAATTTCTTTAATTGAATTCAGCCCCAGCACGACCACGGCAAGGTCGATTGTCGAAATTTTTCGTTGGAAGCCATAGAAAGGTGAATTGGCCACGCGCAGCACGCGGGCGGTGAGCGATTGGTCCTTTTCGATAATTGATGCAAGGGCGGCCGCGCTCAGGTTTGTATTGTCCACGGCGCTCATAACTTCGGAAATCACAAACGGAATTGTTGGGATTTGGTGCAAGGATTCAAGTTTGCGCCTTGTTGCTGTATCAAGCATTATCGAATTCTTCCAGTTTCTCTCTCAGATCGTGTATGACTTGTGTATGTATTTGGCAGATTCGGCTTTCCGATACGTTCAGCACCTGCCCTATTTCCTTGAATGTGATGCTTTCATAGTAATAGAGCGACATCACCAAGCGCTTGCGTTCGGGCAGATTTTTGAGGTATTTGGCAATGAATTCCACCCGCTCTTCGTTCTGCATTTTCGTCAGCATATTCTCTTGCGAAGTGTCCGGCAGCTCTTCCAATATGTCGTCTTCGTCCAATTGGGCCTGAGTGGTTTCGGACATATAGAGCGATGCTTTGGCGGCGGCGGCGGCCTCCAGGTAGGATTGATATTCTTCCTCGCTAATGTTCAATTTATTGCGAATTTCCTCCATCGATACTTCGCGGCCTTCCTTGCTGCGCAGTTCGTCGCCGGCCTGAAGGAAATCGTGCGCCTTTTTCCGAGCGGTGCGCGAGAGCCAATCCAAGCGGCGCAGTTCGTCCTGAATCATGCCCTTGATGCGTGGAATGGCGTAGGACTCGAATTTGACGCCGCGGTCGGTTTCGTACCTCTCGATTGCTTCGTGAAGCCCAAGTATGCCAATATTTACAAAATCGGAATCGTTCAGAATCGAATTCGTCGGCAGGTTCATCGTTTGGATCACGTATTTCACTAACCAGATGTATTGGTTCATTAGCTGGTGTTTGGTCTCTAAACGCCTTTCGGCCTGGAATGAAGCCCACAATTCAGGAATATTTATATCTTTAACCATTCGTTTGTATCTTCCTACAACATCTATTTTCAACTACTTATCATAACAGAAAAAAGATGAATTTATTGTATTCTGTCCGTTAAAACGCAAACATTGTTACATGATTTACGTTAAGTATTATTTCCTTTGGATTGCAAAGATCAATTGTTACAAAAATATCTCTATCGGGGCTAAGAATCAAATTATTATTTCAGCCAATTTGCGCTGGCTGAAATTGCCTTAGAAGAATTCTTCTTCGTTTTCCGGCATTCCGAAATTTGATTCGTGTTCTGGTTGGAAAAGTTCTTCAAGCGATTGCGCTCCAGCTTCCGCTTGGGGCTGGGAGGGCCCGCCGATAACTTCGTCGGTAATTCCGCCGGAGAGGTCGCCGAATCCGAGCGTTGAAGAATTGGCGGCCAGCGCCGGAGCCGGTTCTGTCGCGTCGATTCGTTCGCGGAAGCGTTTCAATTCCTCTTCGCGGTGCATTTCGGCCTCTTTGATTTCCTCGCGGAGTTTTTCCTGTTTGGCTTGGCGTTCTTCTTCTTCGGCTTTTCTCTGCTCCTCTTCGAGCAGCTTCTGCTCTTCCATTTCCTTTTTGCGTTTTTCGCTCATCACGTATGCGATGCCAATGATCGCCACACCAAAGCCAAGGTACAGCGTGGTGAATATGAAAAACGAATAGAAAATGGATTTCATTAGCTCGAGTTGCATTCCGAAGAACATAGCGATGAAAACAAGGAAGCTAAGCAAAAGGCTAACCTCGAAAAGAGTTTTGAACGGGAAGCGAAGCACTTCTTTGATACGTTTGCGCTCGGCGAGTTCCTTTTTCTTGACTCGGGCCTCGCGTGCTTTCTTTTTCTGCTCTTTTTCCTTCTGCTTGCGCTCCAATTCCTGCTTCTCGCGGTCTTCGCGTTCCTTTCTTTCTTGGAGTTTCTTCTTCTTCTCTTCGGAGTCTGTGTCGATATTTTTCTTTTTGTCAGCCAATGATTCAATTCCAAGAAATACAAATTGCCCTTGCGAGAGTATCCATTCGCAATTCAAAAATCACAAATGAAAACTCACAAACTGCAATATACAATATTTGTACCAGTATTTCAGGCCACTTCGGAATGTCTCGATTTATCAAGCAGTTTCGCGCACAGTTGGCGGACTGCCCTCGATGCTTCGCTTTCGGGTTGGCTATTAGTGAACAGTTCTTGTTGAAGAATAGACATTCTCACCACGCGGTCGTACGGGACGAATCCGAGCGCTGAGAACTTATATTTGAGGAATTTTTCGGTCGCCATGTTCAATTTCGTAGAAATTTCTTCGGCGTCCTCCCAATCGATTACGTTATTGACGATCAGGTTGATATTGTCGTAGTGCTGGTTTCGCAACAGCATTTTAATCAATCCATAGGCGTCGAGCAGCGAGGTCGGCTCGTCGGTAACGACGATAGCGGTCAGGTCCGAGATGTCGCAGGCTTGGAGCGTTTCTCGGCTGGCGCCCGCCGGAGCGTCGATGATTATCACGTCGAAATCCGTCAGGTCGAGCAGTTGCTTGTAGACGCGGATAATTCCGTTAGAGGCGTATTTTTCGCTTTCTCCGGCGGCAGGAAGGTCTGCGAGAAGATAGAAATTCCTTTTTATCTCGAAGATTGCTTGCGTTACGTCGATTTTCCCGCAGTAAACGTCGTTCAGCCGGACGGGAGGCTCCGCGCCGATGAGCAAGTGTTGGTTCGGGAATTGCATATTGGCGTCCCAAACGAGCACGCAAAGGTCGTCGGACAGGCAATTGGCAATGTTCGCGGCCAGTACGCTTTTCCCCACGCCGCCTTTGCCGCTGGCAATTGTCAGCACGAACGGTGCCGGTCGGGAGTGCTCGGCGGGTTCGATTCCTATGGCCATATTTTCCGTATTGTCCATATTCATTATATCTCTACGGTCTCGGAGAAAATCATGTCGGAAATCTTCGAGCGCGAGGCCGGTTCAAAGTCCTCGGGGATGCGCTGTCCGGCAGAAAAATACATTAGAGGAAGGCCCGATGCGCTCAGCGGCTCGACGATCGAACCGATGCGCTCGGCTTCGTCGAGTTTCGTCAGGACTATCGAATTTGCTCCGATCCGCGAGAATTCGCGGGTGTAGCGCACGAGCGAGGCCGGCGAAGTGGCAGCCGAGACGGTCAGCATTGTGTAGTCGGACTTCACGGCGGAGATGAAACTCCCGACCGACGACATCATTTCGGCGTCCTGGTACGAAGTCCCGGTCGTGTCGATAAAAATTATATCGCGCTTTTCCTCTTGGAGCAAAATTGTTTTCAATTCCTCGGGCGAATAAGCCGCGCGGAAAGGAATTCCGGCGATCGAAGAGAACAGCTGCAATTGCTCCGAACCGCCGATCTTGTGGATATCGCCGGAGACGATGAACACATCGCATTCCATCGCGAGCTTGCAGACGACAGCCAACTTCACGAGGTTCGTCGTCTTGCCGGAACCTGTCGGGCCGACGAAAGTGCAGACCTGCTGCTTCTTTTGCTTGGCGATTGGTGCGGCGACGGTCAGCCCGCCGGTAATCAGATTCTTCACGTATTCGAGTTGTTCGGAGAAGTGTTTGCCGGCGCATTTTTCGTTCATCTTCCCAACGATTTTGAGCGCGTATTCTTCGGCAAATTCGGCACGGCGAAGCTGTTTGAATACTTTGTTGCCGATTTCGCCCATCGAAGTGCTGTATTTGTATTTAACGTTGTCGGTGATTTCGAGCAGAATTTGTTTCAGGCTGCCAATCTCTTCGTAAATCTGACCGGTGGCCTTGAGGAAGTCTCCCCTGCCGGCTGATTCCGATTGCGTTTCGCGGACTTCGTCGTCTGGGTATTCCTCCTGGATGGCTCGGCGAGGCGGCCTGAAATCCGGCATTTCGAGCGAACGTTTCACGGCAGTGATTTTTTCGTCCACGGCGGCAACAATCTCTATCACGTCGGGTTCGTCCCCGGGCTTGCGTAGCGTCCTGCTGGATAGAATAATGGCATCCTCGCCCAATTCGCGAAGCACTTGGGCCTTGCCCTCTTGGAGGTTTGCCGCTATGATTTTTTTGATTTTCATTTCCTTTGGCGCCGGTACAATAATACAAATTTACCTTCTGCTTTGCTTGGGGCGGCCTCGACCAATGCCAACCGACATTAGTTTTGCCAGCACCAACACTATATACAATAAAAAAGCGTGCCAGAAATAAATGCAATTGAATTGATGATTTGTTAAGGTTGGAATGGAGCGGTTCTTTTACGTTTTGTTTAGGGATTAAGCCCAAACGCTACAACCAAGCGAAAGCACAAATTAACTACTAATAATTCCAACAGTTAGAATCACACGCCCCTAAATCCCCTCTCACTATAGTGGACTTAAAAATACTTTTTTTGTTACACTAATTATATTTTTAGTAGTATTCTTATCTCCCTCTAACAAGAGGGGTTTAGGGTGTGTGTGACACAATTTGATTGACACGCTGAATTTTTACTCTCTTGATGTATGAACGGTATCCACAGAAAGTGTTATTGGAGCATTACGCTCTACCTTCTAATGTAAGGAAAAATGAATTCTTGTTCATCCTTCCTTACATCATTGCGCTGCCCTTTTAAAAATAAAGTGGCAGTCGCCACCTACTGTTTCACGAACCTGAGCACGGCAGTTTCGGTCCCGCTGCTCAAGCGAATCATGTACGCTCCAATCGGCAACTGCGAGAAATCAAGTTCGCATAGGCCATTCGTCGGGCATGTGATTTCAGATACTGTATTTCCCAGACAGTTAATCAGCGTGAGTGTCGCGAATTCCGATTTGCACGCCTCGAAGCGAATTGCCGCGCGGGACGTTACCGGATTGGGCGCGATTGTGGCCCGAAGTACTTGTGTAGATATATCGCTCGCTGGGGTTAAGCGGCTGTTGGGCCTGCCGGGAGTTCCTTTCGGCTCGACTGAGTTGTTCCAAGATTCGGGGGCTGTATTGTCCAAGTCGGGCGAAATAAGCTCGAGCGAATAGCACGATCCATCGGCCAGCGCGGGCCAAGGACTGGATTTGTCGTAGCGAAGGCTGTCGGCCAGTTTGCCAACAGCATCGAACAAACGCACTTCATCGCCGCGGCCAAAGCCAAAGTCGAAACAGCCCAGAATATTATTCACTTCCGGGTAAATTGTCTTGAATTTCGCTGTATCCTCGCAGATAGCTAAGTATCCGTGCGGCTCGAGAATGGTTCCTGTCGGCAGGGCGAATCTGTCTTCGTCTTTGTCGTCGCTGAGCGTCCATCCCGAAAGGTCGGCTGCAAAATCGGAAGCATTGAAGATCTCAATCCAATCCTTCGAGTCGGACTCGTCGCATGTCTTGTACATAATTTCATTAATAACGATCTTGGGCTGCTCGGCGGGCGCCCCGGCCTGCTCCAAAACAACGTTTATCCGAACTGTGTCCGCAGCCGTGTTTATAAGAATTGTGTCATTAACTTCGCCGGAATACCCTTCGATTCTCTTCACGCGAAGCCCGGCAGCGGGCCGCAGTATGACTCGGACGGGAATATTGTTGAAATAAACTCCGTCGAATGCGCCCGGTAAGTTTTGTATGGTATTGACGTCCAACGAAAGCGAATCCGGTTTGTTCGAGCTGACCCAAAGCGAATATGTGCGCGAGCTGTCGATCAGGTTCGCAGCGAATCCACGAATAGCGTTCGGGCGCTTCTGGGCAAAATCTTTAATCCGAGCGATCTCGCTTTCGATATTCGCAAGCGGGTTCCCCCAACGGGCATTGTGCGCGGGCAATTCCTCACGAATGAGCGAATAAATGCTATCGGTGAGCCTGACAATTCTATCGGCTCGATGTGTGGAATTCAGCATATCGGCAAGGCGGCTAAGGAAGGCCGACGTGAAATGCTTGTTACTAAACAGAGTCCTGTACAAGAAAGTAGCTTCTGGCCGGTTCGTTACAGAAGTCCATTGCGGATAGAGAATTCGCTCGAAAGAGTCAAATGGTGCGTCTGCCAACGTCAGATCCGAATCGTATAGGATAAACCGCCATTTGGATTGGCTTGCCTCATTGCGCCAGAGTTTCAGGTTGCTTCCGGGCCAATCGCCATTGCCAATAATTATTTCGTGGGCTGTATAATCCACGAAATTGTCCAAATCCAAAACTTTCGTCCTTAGATCGAATATCGAGTCATTTGCCATATCCGAAACAGCCATGGAGTCGATCATCGCCCTGTACGATGCCGAAGTGCCATTCTCCGGGAATCCGGCAACGTCGATAATCGAAATATCTTCGTTGGCACAGTCGAAATTGTCTGCTATGAAGTGGTCGTCCGTTTTTTCCTGTGCGTAGTATAGGCCCCAGTATTTTCCATTTAGGAACATTCGGCATGGAAAGAATTCCCTATGCTCAATGTTCAGCCCGCGGGAAATTTCGCAGCTTAGCACATCGCGAATCGATGCCAAGCTCCAGTCCTGGCTCGAATTCCGAAGCATGAACTTTTTGTATTTCTCCAAAGGTTTCGACTCAAACAACTGGGCAGAGATATCGGAATAGCCATAGTCCGAGCGGGCAGAGAAGTTGAAAGGCTTTTGGGGCAGGATCCTGCCTCCCGTACCGCTCCGTAGAGAGATGCCAAGCGTTTGCGAGAACACTTCTTTCCCGCCACGCAGAAGAGTAACGCTCGCGGGTCGCTCCCAATCTTGCCAAATATTCGATGGCTTGTTCCGCACCGAATCGCCCTCGAAAAGAATTCCAAGCGTATCGCTCCAAAGGTACTTCGGATCGGTTACAACCGAAAAGACAGGCAAAGCGGTGGGCGCATCGTAAATATATGTATTCGTTAGCGTTGCGCTCGGCATAATCGTGTCCGCTGCGGAGTAATACCTAACCCGCAGGCATGAATTCGAGTCGATACCGATCGGAGCTGAACTCATAACCGGCGAACTGGCTGTCGGCTCGGTGCAATCGACTGTGTATCTGGCAAAT
The DNA here is from genome assembly GCA_964610885.1 of uncultured Hyphomicrobiales bacterium. Taxonomy (GTDB): domain Bacteria; phylum Bacteroidota; class Ignavibacteria; order Kapaibacteriales; family UBA2268; genus CAZSWR01. The sequence goes on from CAZSWR010000050.1 coordinate 24,408, forward strand.
AGCTCTGGGTTAGTGCCTTCGAGCGCAACAGAAATTGGTTTCGTATAGTAATTGGTCTGTAGATTGAGTTTCGGCATTGCTGCTTGGGTGCGGTAGCCCGGGCCGTTCTCGGCGTTGGGCGAGGGGCAATCGAAGCGGACGATGCGGCCATCCGTTATTGATTTACCGATGGAAACGTCGCCAATTGCATTCACCCACGAAATGGAATCGATTACTTTTTTGTCCTTGTTGGCAAGGAAGACACCTTCTTTGTCTGTGCTTAGTTTGATTGGCAAATGGATGGCCGGGGACTTCTGCTGAGTGCAAAAATTCTTCTGCGAATAGTTCCTGTTGAATGGCAGCCCGTCCGGATATTCCTTGCCATTGATGGACAACTCCGAAAAATAAGCCACTGAGCCGCCTTGGCAATTCGGGCCGAAAGCAAGTCCGGCATAAAATGGCTTCTGAAGAGGCAAATACACAGCTGAGTGCTGCATCCACCATACTTTATCGATGGACGATGCGCAATATACGGAATCGTCACGATACTCCAACCTGATGTAGATACTCGGGAAATCAAAATCTAAAAGGATTCTGTCCCACGAAAACCATTTTTGCTCGACGTCCTGATTCGTGCTCGGGTTCACGTGCAGATAGCATTTCATTTCTTCCGAAACAAATACTCCTGAGTATTTCGAGGTCGAATCTAAGCTTTCGCGCACGATTAGTCCAATTTGCGATTGCCCGCCGACCGACTTGACGAAATGAACTCGCATTGTGGCCGTCGCAACGGAGTCCGAAGCGCCATCGAAGTAAAAAAAGCCTGTATCGAAACGCGACCAATACCCGAAGAAGCCGCCGCCATCGCAACTTAGTTCGTTCGGGATGGTTCTATCTTTGGGTTTGTCGCTGGCCCAAAGGACGACGAACTCGCCGGGGGCGAGAGTCCGGTCGGGCAGTTGTTTGAAAGACGAAGCCTTGTTTTTGTCCGAGATAAAATAATCGGACAAGTTAACAGCAGAGGTCGAAACATTCTTCAGCTCGATCCAATCGGAGTTTTCGCCGTCGTCGTCCAAATAGCTTTTGCCATTGGCCGGCATCACTTCGTTGATAATCAGCTGTGAAAAAGCAGTATTAGTTAGTATGATAAAACTAATAAAAACAAAGAAAATGCGCTTCATAAACAATCCTTGGCGGATGATAAAACATTGTTATGCAAAATTAGGAAAAAGGTGGCGACTGCCATAATACTTTTTTTTGAGGGCTGTTCGCTTCTTCAAGTGGGTTGCTTGTTGAATTCCTATATTAACCCAAAATGTGCATTAGAAAAACCCTCAATCCCTAAATCCCTTTCTCCCAAAGGGCGAAAGGGACTTCCATAAAAAAAACGTTTTCTTACTCCCTTCTCCCGTCGGGAGAAGGGCTGGGGATGAGGGTATAGAATGTATTTCATATTTTTCATAAATAATCCAAGATTAATACAATTGCAGCTCTTGGCCTCTTTCCCAATTCAGAAATACCATATACAGAATAAGTGTAGGGGCGGGTTCCAAACCCGCCCGACTTTTCAGCAAGATGTGCCACAGCTCCGAGGTGTGGCACATCTTCAATTCAAACATCACACGTTTTTTTGTAGGAAATTGTGGGACTTGTCGATATTTCAATGACTTACCGCGACGCATGCAATGGATTGAACCCGCTATTGCTAGTATATTACTTTTCCAATAGCTTCTTAAGTACTTCATGGACATGCAATATTCAGATGCAAGAGGAGATTCCCGCCTGCACGTGAATGACAGAAT
>CAZSWR010000051.1:0-25903 GCA_964610885.1 uncultured Hyphomicrobiales bacterium
AGTGTGTTGAATAAGTCAAGGAATATGGAAGCACGGGGTATGGGGTATGGGGTATAGGGTATGGGGTATGGGGTATGGGGTATAGGTCCAGTGTAAGTCGTTGATGGGCCCCAGCGGCAAGCCCCACTCCCTCCAGAAAAAACTTTTTCAACAACCTGTTAAGAGCCTGTTGAAAAAGTACAAGATTTGCAACAATGGGTTTTAACCCATAGCAAAAATCGTAGTAACTCATTGAAATATCGACAAATCCCCCCAACCCCCTTTTTCCAAGGGGGCTAAAGAAAGGTTTGTGCTAATACATTGATAATACTGGAGATCTGACTTGGAACGAAGGGGCTGTCTCAAAAGGGTCATTCTGAACGAAGTGAAGAATCCATTTGAATTCATAAGTCATTGTTAATTATGGATGTTTCACTTCGTTCAACATGACGAAATAACAGTTTTTCGGACTTTTGAGACAGCCCCATGGCTGATCTATACTTTTTCTGGCAGGCTCCTAAATCACATCTTCCCATAGGGAACTTTAAAACATATTTTATGTTGCACTAACAATATATTTAGAATGAATCTTATCCCCCTCTAATAAGAGGGGGTTAGTGGGTGTGTCGCACAATTTGATTGTTATATTTAGTTTTATATAAAAAAATCGCTTCTAAGTTGTATGGACGATTGAGCCAAATTTCTACTCAGCTTCCTCATAACTGCGAGTGATGCGCATAACCACTTCGTTTTCGGGATCGGGGCACCGAGCGATAAACGAATCGGGATCCTTGAACCAAGGCGCCGACCCGCCAAATTCGTAGGTGCAAATCATCGGAATTGCGTCGTGGTAGAAAATCCCGCACATAGGCCCTGCGCTGAGAGCGCCCACTCGGAACGAATCGCCCAGTTTGTGCCCGGCAATGCAATGGCCCTTTGCCGAGATTACTGTCGCCGTTAAAACAACGTTTTTCTTCTCGATCATTTCCCTGCTCCTTCATTATTCTTTAAAATTCTTTTCCTGACATCTTGCCACATATGCGTCTGCAAGAATGATTCATCCATAATGTCGAGAATTTCTTCATACATACTCAATGGCATTGTGAGCGTCGTTACGTCGGCGGGCAACCCGAGTCTTTGCGAGATGTCTTGGCTGCCCCAGAATGCTGCTTCGCGGCCTTCGTCGATAAACCTGACGGGATAGGTAACGATTGAAATGCACGAAGATGCGAATCCTGTCTTAATCCTATCCAGCGAGGCGGGGTGCCGGTAGTTTATCAGGCAGACCAATGCGCTCATCACGTCGGGATTGGCATAGAACGTAACAGTCAGCGGCCTTTCGGAATCGTCGTATTCCCAAATTGGCTTGAAAACAATGGCGCCCTCGCGAAACTTCGCAGGCTTCAACATGTCGAGGAATCCGTTAATTTTAACCGGCGAATCACAGAATCTTTCGCATTCCCTGCCATTTATTTCCCCAGTCTCGGTGGACGACAGGAAGTATTCGATGCCGTCGAAAATCTTGTCGGCATATCCGAAATAAAACGCCGAGCATGGGTAGCCGGTGGATCCGGAATCGAATGCCACAGTTTTGCCTTTTGCAGCCGTGAATATCAACGGAGCGACGCATCCGCCGCCCTTCTTTTTGAACCCAACCGCACCGTCCGGCTTCGCGCCGGCGAAGTGCATCCCGACCGGGGCCAATTCGTAGCCCAGAAGGGAGCACAGTTTTTTCGATTCATCACGCAAATTTCTCATAAATTTTCCTTTAGATTGATTAGTACACGGTTCATCATATCCTTGAACTTGTCCAATTCATCCTGAGAAAATCCACGGACGGCCCTCGAATTGGCCTCGAAAGCGAGTGGCGCCAATGCTTCGAGCAATTCAAGCCCAATGGCAGTGATATAAACCCTGTGCGAACGGCGGTCCGATGGGTCCGCGCGGCGTTCGATTCGGCCCTCCCGCTCCAATACGTCGAGCATCCTCGTGATATTCGTCCGGTCCTTCGAGGAGCGCTCGGCAAGCTCGGTCTGCGTCATGCCCGGGCAAAGCCTGATGTGGTTCAGCAGGCCCCATTGCTCCGCGCTGGACGCCAGCCCTGCCGAATTGATTAACTGGTTCAAAGAAAGGCGAATAAGCGAATTTGCCTTGCTAAGGTGGTAACCGAGAGATTGGTTTATATCAAAGTCCATTTCATTTCTCTAATCAATAATACGTGTTGAATCAATATTTGTTTCATCAATTGTTGTTGCATCAATTAATATTTAAATTTACGAAAATTTCTTCATTTTTCGAGGGACAATTTTAGCAACTGCCAGAATGGCACTTCGAAAGGCTCAGTGACCACTGGCGAGGCAAATGATTCTGTTATTCATTGCGATACGATCATTTATAGATATTGATCTATCTGTTGCCTAATGGTGAAGATGGATATAAATCAGCTGTTAATCATAATACTTGTACTTCCATTCCGGCCCTTTGCATCAATCTTTGTTCTTTATGTATAAAATTTTATCCTTCGCCATTTCTATGTCTTTCTGGCGATTGGGCTGGCCGCTGATCAAGTTGATATATTTCTCAAGGTCGTTGATAGCATTCGTTTTGTCGTAGAGTTTTGCGAAAACGTCTGCGCGTGCGAAGTAAAAGATTTCGTTTTGGGGTTGGATCTGTATTGCTTTATTGAAATCTTCGAGCGATTCTTTGAATTTGTTCCATTTGAAGTAGGCCAGGGCGCGATTGAAGTAACCGGTAACGGAATCCGGCTCCATAGATATTACTTTTGAAAAATCCTCAACTGCTTTTTGGTTATTGTAGAGGCTGTAGTAGCAATTCCCACGGCCCAAGTATGCGGAGACTGAATTGGGATCCTGCGCGATGGCGGCCGTGTATTTGTCGATGGCAGTGGCCCATTGTTGTTTATTTGTGTATTCGATTGCGATATTCAGCAAGGCGACAGGATTCGTCGGAGCGATTTCGAGGGCTTTTTCGAGGTCGCGAATTGCTTCGTTGCTCATTCTTTTGGTCGAATAGAGCTGCGCCCTATTGATGTAAACGTCTAAATTGTCTTTTTTGAGATCTAGCGATTTATCAAAATCGGCAAGGGCTTTCTCGGAATCGCCGGAGAAGAAATACGCCGCCCCTCGCGATGAATAAGCCTCGGCCGATTGTGGGGACAGCTCAATGGCTGTGTTATAGGCGGCGATGGCATCTTCGTATTTCTGGATATTCGTGAAGACGTTCCCTTTGTTCACGTAAGCGTCCGCATTGTCCGGATTGATGTCAATAGCTCGATCGTAATCGGCGAGTGCGGAGTCCAATATATGCAGATTGGCATAACAGAGTCCCCGATTATTGTAAGCCTCGGCAAGCGACGGATTCGAGCGTATGGCTATCGTGAAATCTTCGATCGCCGCTCGGTAATTCTCTTGGTTGAAGTACCTGATGCCCGAGTTCAGATACACAATTGCCGTACCTTCGTTTTGCGCCCACAAGCTACACGAAGCAAAGAATAGTATGAATAGGAGTATTCTCTTCATTTTGCCTTACTCAGAAAATTGGTTTAACTTATCTCTTTCAGTCCGGCCGCCAATGCGTAACGCGCTCGGTGCATGGTTTACTGCCAACCAGAAGTACACGCAAACAGTGTTCCAAAAATTGAAACACATCTACAAAGAAAATTTAAAGTTCTGTTGAATCAAGGTTTGATTTATTAAAATAGAGGATTTATATCTTTTTATACTTAGGGGCACGGCACGCCGCGCCCTCTCAATAACGTGTCCCTACACTCTCTGATAATTTTAATCAGTAAAAAATAAATCCGATGAATCGTCGAATTTCATCGTCATCACAATCCACCCATAAACCGGCGAATTGTAGTAAGTAATAATCCAACGCATCGGGAAGCTAACATGCTTTGTGATGTAACGCACACGAATCAGCGACGGGCAAACGCGCTCGCTGTTCACGCATTCGAAATCAGACATCACGCCGTAGAGTTCGGAAGCGCGAGCCGTCTGCTCCACCAAATTGTTGAACTGCTCTTTGCTTTTGGCCACTGCCGAATTGTTCAGCAGGCATTTGTATGCCTCCTGCACTCGGTTGTTCTTGACGCTCGTGAAGAAATGAGTGCAACTGTCTTGGATTTCCTTTGGAATGTCCGAACAGGTCTGCGAACTCGCATCGAGCAAAAACAGCTGCCCCGCGACGAAGCACAAAGCCAAAAGTGATAGTAATCGAATTTTCATATTTCTTTTTCCCCAATCAATTTTTCCATTTCGAAGCATCGGTCTTGAATTGCCATAAAACCATACGAACTCCGCAAAACAAATCGTTGCTTATACTACACAACGAAGACCGCAATCAATAATTGTTGGTTCTATTATGTTTTGTGGGTGTACAAGTCGTAAATACCTAATTGATCGAACATCAAAATAGTATTATACCGCGCGAGCGGGGTGTCAATCCAAAAGCATAACCCTTCCTGAGTGGCAAGTCTCTGTATATACCATCCTCTTCTCCCTTTGCCCCGCCTCGCGAGACGGGGTTATTCATATTCAACCCCTTCGGGGTTGGTTTTATATCGCTACATATTTTTCAAAAAAAATCAATCACAATAATCAGACGAATCATATTAATCATTGTTCAGACAATCACCACATCAACACATCATCACATCGTTTTGGAACCCGCCCCTACTACAGTTGTGCTACGACTCAGAGGTGTGGCAAGTCTCTGTATATACCATCCTCTTCTCCCTTTGCCCCGCCTCGCGAGACGGGGTTATTCATATTCAACCCCTTCGGGGTTGGTTTTATATCGCTACATATTTTTCAAAAAAAATCAATCACAATAATCAGACGAATCATATTAATCATTGTTCAGACAATCACCACATCAGCTCATCATCACTTCAGCTCTTATCTAACTAATCTGATCTTATGCCATTTTGTGTGGGTACAATACCAAATACAACTTTAAACAAGTTGCAATATTATTTACCGCATAGCGGTTGTTGTATTGTAGTTGATTGTTCGAATTTTTTTTGACAAGATTTCGCGTAGCGAATGTTGTATGTGTTTAGTTGTTTCATCCAGAATAATATTTAACAACCGCTATGCGGTATGACTTTGCACTGAAAAAAATACTTCTACAATACAACAACCGCTAGCGCGGTATTCAGCAGAAAGCCATACCATTTTGGCAATCTCCTATCCTATCAACTCATATTTAACAAACCTTTTATTCGAAGGTTGATTCCGCTTTTCTGCTAAGCACTACACTCATTTTAATAAAGTTAGATTAAATTTGCTCGCAATTTCTTGCTTGGTGACTCATCAATAAGATAGTTTCACTAACCTCTTGCAGGAATGCGCTCCGCCAGAGCCAATTATCAAGAAATATACTCCGTCCGGGTATTCGCCCAGCTCGATCCTTTCGGACAGCTCGCCCGCGCTCGGCCGGGAGTAATCCATCAGCACTTCGCCAAGGCAATTCAGAAGTGTTATCCGATAATCGAAGCCACCCTCGCTGCTTCCCTCCGCTCGGAAAACTCCCTGCGATGGATTCGGGTACACCGAAATGTTCCGCACGAAATCTTCCCTTACGCCCGGAAGCACCGGAACCAAGAGCGAATCGCTGATATTTGAGCATCCGAAAGAGTTTATCACTTCCACACGGTAGTAACCGATGTACTTGGGTCTGTGCGAGCGCGAAGTCCCGCCCGGTATTGCCGCATTCCGGTAGTACCATTGGTAGGCATCGGCCGTCTGCAAGCAATAGAGCGAATCCGGCAGTATGACGAACGTGGGGCGTTCCGGAATCTCGCCGATTTCTATGTGTATCGTATCCGAATAGAGCACTGTATCCGTGCCGTAAGTAACCCTGGCCCAATAGTCGCCAAAGACAGTAACAGTATCGAAACGGCCTTTCTTCCCGTCTGACCATTCGATATTGTGATAATCACGGCCGGCGTCCAGAACAATATTTCCACCCGAGCAGAATGGCTCGACGTATGGCGGATAGATGACAGGCCGGAACAGCTCGCCCACGCTGATTTGTTTCGATAGCGTCCGATAAACGCAGCCCGCTGGCGACACAGTCTCGAGATAGAGCGCGGCCGGGCCTTCGTTTCCCCATTTGATGAGCACCCACGAACTGTCCGCGCCGGAGACTACTTCCCCATTCGTCGGATACCACCTGTGTAGGGCCGCCCCGTCGCCAATAGCCCTGTACGTTACCACCACGCCGGGATAGACGTACCGAGGCCCGAAAATCCATTTGCGAACCCTCGCGGAAACAGATACAAACACGGAATCGGAACACTTTCGGCCCGAGGCGTCCGTGGCCTCCACGAAATAATACATCGATGTGTCGGGGTGCGCGAAACACTGCCCGTTGCTTGAGAGCGAAAGTTTATAGTCCGGCCACCATTTGTAGCTGATCGGCTCGAGGCCGCCCTTTGCCGGATTGCCAAGCATTGCAGTATCGCCGGAGCAAATGGCCACGCGGCCGCCGGCATAGACCTCGAATTGCTCTGTCAGCAGCTTGACGGCGAAAGCATCGGATTTCGAGGTGTCGTTCAGCGTCGTATCGAACGAAAACGCCGTGTGCGGGAAATCGGGCGATGCAGTCGAACCAACAACGATTGCCGAGCGGTCCGCCGGTAGCGCAATTGAATTGGCCACGTCTTCGTTTCGGCCGCCCAGGTACGTCGAGTATTTCAGCGTTTTGCCGTCGGGAGTCATTTTGAACATGAAAGCATCGCTTGTGTTGGATTTGTCCTCGAGCGATTTGTCTATTGCATTCCGCGTTACCGGGAAATCTTTCGAGGCAGTCGCGCCGATGGCATAAATATTTTCGTCTTCGTCCAAAGCAATCGAATAAATCCTGTCGGCAGACGAACCGCCGATGAATGTGGAGAAAATTGGTGAATAGCCAGGGACGAATTCAGCCACCCAACAATCGCCTTCGTAAATCTCTCCTTTGCCGCGGTTGTACGCCGTGTCGTAAGCGAATGGAGTTACCGTGAAATCCGGCGAGAGAGTGGTGCCGGCCACGAACACCTTTTCGCCCCGCAGCGCTATTGAATATGCACCATCGCGGCAAGATCCGCCATAGAACGTCGAGTATTCCATCGCGGTGCAGTCTGGCCGAAGCACGGCAACAAACGCATCGCTGGCGACTTGGCTGGCAACAGTGTCGGCAAATTCGGTTTTTATTGCGTTTGGAGTGGTTGGGAAGCCGGCGGACGAAGTGAATCCGCATGTGTAAATGTTCCCATTCTGCCCGATGGCAATAGCCTGGGCGAAATCGTCCTCCGTCCCGCCGAAAAGCACGGCTGAAATCAACTCTTTCCCGTCCTGCGAGAAGCGCGCAACCCACGAATCATTTTTGCCGAGCGTGTCGCGGCTCGTGAATGGCGCCGTGGTTGGCAAGTCGCTTCCGACGAGCGAATAGCCCACCAAATATATAGTTGTGTCGTGCAGCGCCAGCCCTTGGGCGAAGTCGTCTTTTAATCCGCCGTAGAGGCTTGACCAGATAAGTCTTTTGCCATCGTTCCGGAGTTTCAGCAGGAATCCGTCCCACGCGCCGGCGTGTTTCGTTTGGAATGCGTTCGCCGTTACGGGGAAAGTGAAACTCTCGGCGGTGTAGCCGGTAACGATCAGGTTCCCGTCCGGCGCGATTGCAATAGCCTTTCCGATGTCGGAAGATTTGCTGCCAATGTACGTTGAAAACAGAATTTTGCGGCCGGCCGTATCAATTTTTGTAACAAAAATGTCGGACTCGACCGTTTCGCCGCGGCGCAAGCTGTCGGAATACGCTCCGAGTGTGGTCGGAAAGTTTAGCGATTGCGTCTGGCCGGTAACGAAGGCAAAGCCCAATGAATCGCAAGCAACGGAATGGGCAATGTCGTAATCGGCCCCGCCCAAAAACGCGCCGTAGATCAACGGATCGATGATTATGCGTTTGGCGGCCGTTGGGGCCGAGTAGATAGCCCTGGGCGCTTGTTCGTGCTTGATGGAAAACACATTGGGCTTTGTTTGCGAAAGCGAATATGGAAGGCATTCCGTACTGCCCTCCTCGAAGGCTTTGATTCTGCCGATTTGCAGGCTTCCGGCAGCCGTTTCGGCGTTGATCCCAGCGCCGGAGCAGATAATCGCTTCGCTCGGCACGCCGTCGATAGAAAAGCTAAAACTTTGCCCTGAGAATTCTGAAGGGACTGCCCAGTCCCAGCGCAAGAATCCGCCATCGAAGTACAGCCGAATTGTGGCGTGTGTTTCCTGATCGACAAATTCCAAGCTGTCACCGCTCGGCACGCCGGTCGTTGCCTTGTCTCCGTAGAAGTAATTTGTGGAATTATTCAGTACCGATGCGAGAGCGGGCCGAAAGCCCTTTCCAAAGGAAATCCTTGCCCAGCATCCGTCGATTGTTTGCGTCGCTGGCGACGAATTCTTTAGGTTCAAATATATCCCGTTTTCTGTAATGAATCCGGCGCCGAGCTTTGAGCGAAACGTGAATAACACTGAATCGGCCCATTGCCCGGAGTTTTGAACGAAGGCATATGGGCTTTGCTGCGCAATGGACGCACGCACGGCCGTAGCCGACACCACAAATGCCAGCGCAATGACAATCGGAATCAATATGTTTTTAATGTGTTTTCTCATATTGCTCAATTAAAAATGCAAGAGCATTTTGTTTAATAATCGGCTCAAAGCCGAAAATATTTATTTCCCATCGAACAAAGATGAAAAATACTTCGCAGTGGCAATTGTTTCGGATACAGATTCCACCGTGCGCGGAAGGCATTGCAGGCAAAGAATAGGCAAAGCAGAAAGGCGAAATGAGCGGATTAAACGCAGAAGAGGAGTACCCTTTTTCAAGGAATACTCCTCTTATCAAGCGGAGGACGAGGGACTCGAACCCCCACAGGGTTGCCCCCGGCGGTTTTCAAGACCGCTGCAATACCATTATGCGAGTCCTCCTTGCATGGCTATTGCATAGACTACAAAAATCGGAATTTTTTTCATTTTTTCCAAATGATTTTTATCCCCACAATTTTTTAGCGTGTGGGTGGTTATTGATCGGTTTGGCATTGGGCGGGGATGGAACACCTATAAACAAAGTCTATGAGTTATCGATCTTTCTTGTTAGTCTATATAAAATACTCGTCTTTATCCCAATTCATCGGATTGTTTGAAATGTATTTCCTGATTAAGTATAGTTCAGGTTCATTCCGAATAATATGTTCGTAGTAATTTCTTTGCCATACCGGCTCTCCTGATATGTGTCTAAGTTTATTAATTCTCACCGAAGAAAAAGTTTTAAGCTGGCGAACAAGCTCCGCCAAGCTGTGTCCTGTAGGGGCGGGTTCCAAACCCGCCCGCACCATATCGGCTTCTATTGCAATGGTGTCCGATTGGGCGCAGTCTGATATAATAATAATTCCATGAATATGATTTGGCATAATACAATAATAATCCAACTCAATATTTGAATTGTGATTGGGCAAGTCGTCCCATGTGTCTCTTACGATTTCTCCGAAATTATTCAAGTGCATAATCCCTGATTGTACCTTACCAAAAACATGCTCCTTTTGGTGCGTACAAATTGTTATAAAATAATAACCAGCCTGAGCGTAATTAAACCCATTAATGCGAATTGATTTACGACTTCTGAATTCTGGATTAATATCTGGCATTTGCGTAAGGCTTTATTAAATTGTTGTATAGATTGATTGTATTTAATCATATTACCACTGTTTGGTAATGTACGGGTTTGAATAAGCCCACATTGTTATTGGATTGTTTTTTCAACCCTTTGAAAAAGGGCGGGTTTAGAACCCGCCCCTACATTTCAATTATAAGCGCAATTTCGCTTTAATGACTGTATTGGATGATGGGCAGGGGTGAATACGCCCCATTTGTAATTGGATTCCTTTTAAATTCAACCCTTTGAAAAAGGGCGGGTTTAGAACCCGCCCCTACATTTTATTTTAAATACAATTATCGATTTGATATTTCTGCGTTATGGTGATGGGCAGGGGTGAGACCCGCCCATACATTTCATTTATGATATTTATTTCTCTTCTTGCACCTGCTGCACGCGGTGGATGATCCTCGCGTAGTGAGGAAGGCGGCGTGCGTTCATACAGTTAACAAGCTTCTTCAATTCAGCCTCTAAGTGCTGCCGGCTGAACTCAGATTCGGAAACCAAACGATAGACAGTGGTTTCGGTTTCTTCGTCTTCCACCTCGATAATGTTGTATTTGCAAGCAACTTTGCCCTCTTCGCGCAGGCTGTCGAGCAATCCTAAGTACTTATTGACGTCCTGCTCACGTTTGAAAGTTCCGACGCTGATATAGTAATCGTCGCACTGGGCGCCAAGCGAGGGCCAAACCTGTAGCAGTGCGTTTGCCGCTTTGTGGACGATCTCGCGCAGATAGACCGAATAGCGGTTCGCATTGGCTCTTTCCTCGAAACAGCCGCTGTGCAATCTCCAGAGATCATTACCGTTGGCGTCTTCGGTTTCCTCAAGGTACAGCTCTTCTTCGCCATATTCCATAATCACGCGGTAAACTAACTCGGCCTTGGCTTTGTCGCGGAAGAAATACTCGGCTTCGTAGCAATTGCATTCTTCCTTCGGTTCCACGTATTTGTCGCGGGCGACGGTAACAGGAACGATCAAAGGTTTGGGTTTGTTAGTCTTTTTCTCGAATGAGAATTCTTTCCAGGCGATATGGCCGGGAATGACTCTCTGGTTCTTTTCAATCAGGTTCTTGGGGCCTATGTCGATCGTAACGTCCACACGGCGGCTGTTGGGGCAATCTCCGGGCGTGCTGTTCGGATCGATGCCATATCCTTCGGTATCGAACAGGATCCGGCCGCTATTGAGCAACTCTTTGAATTTCGGCCCAATTTGCGGATCTTTCGACAGTTCGTCGATTATTGTAACCTTCGTGTAGTGCGCACGAAGCCGCGAAAGAGGCACGTTTCCGCGTTGGTTATTGTCCATTCGGAGAGGCTCGCCGGTTTTCACGTATTCCGGCACGGATTGGTCTTCGACGAATTTGCCGGGCCTCAAACCGCGTTGGTCTGTCAGTCCGATGAGCGAAATGCGCAGGGCAAATCCATTTTTGTCGTTGAAGCAATCGCTGAATTGGTTGATATAGCCTTTGATTTTGTCGAAGAGCGGCTGCAAATCCACTGCTCCGGCGTTATATTTTGCGTCCACGTATGGCGCCTCGGCAAAGAAGCCACTTTCGGCACGTTTGCGGAATTGGGCGTAATTGTTCGGTGTGTGCGGATACCAGTATCCTGTGATGAAATTCGTTGATCTGAGCGTATCGAAGGCAGTGGTAACCTGGCACTCGATGGTGTCGAACAGCCTGATCGTGCTGTCGCATTCGCATGTCCTGAATCTTTGTATTTCCGGTTTATTGCAGAATCCGCATGTCCTGATTTCTCCGTCGAACGTAACGGTGTATTCCTGATTCGGCAGCAATTGCAGCGCGGGGGCGGCGCCGGAGGTAACCGTGCCGATGCTCGTGCCGCGCGAATCGCGGACAGTCAACTGCAAGCGGTTATTGAGTACCGGTTGGCCTTTCACGCCTTTCTTTTCGGTCATGGTTTCCCAGATCTCGACGGCGAGGTCGATTCTCGGTTTCGGAGGCTCGGGGATGACGCAAGCGAAAAGGTCAAGCCTGCCGTACGACGTGTTGAAGTTCGATGACCAAAAGATATTCTTTCCGTCGTTCGATTCGGAAGCGAAAATCTCGTCGGATTGAGTATTGAATTGCAAGCTCTTGCGCGAGGGGTAGTGTTCGGCAGCGAAATCGTTCATATTCCGAGGGTTAGTCGGCAGTTTGTAGCTGACTGCTTTCGATTCGGAGCAGCAGGGTTTGCCTGCCTTGCAGACGAAAACGTCGAAATTCCCGCCGCCATTCCTCGAGAAATAGAAACAACCGCTCTTGGCGTACGATGGCGCGATCTCGTCCGCTTCTGTATTGATTGTATTGTCCAAAGGTTTGGCTTGGCTCCAGCCGTCACCGGATTTCTGGACGTACCAAATATTCATGTCGCGTGAGCCGGGGCGGCCGGGCATCGGCCTGTTCGATACGAAAAAGATCGTTTTTCCGTCCGGCGAGATGCAAGGCTGGCTCTCGAAGTATTCTGTGTTGATTTCTTTGAATGATTTGATAAAATTGAATTTATTCTCCGCTGTCCACTCCACGATCCAAATATCCATCATTTGGCCTTGCGGATTCGATGACGAAGACCCAAAGCTGCTCATGTCGGATTCTCCGGCGATGAGTATCATATTCTGGCCAAAGGCAATCGAGCCTTTGGTGCTGCGGTCGTATTGAGGATTGAAAAAGAGTGCATTCTTGCCGTAGCTCCAACCATAGTTCGGCGGGGCATTGCGAAGCCCAACGGGCCGAGTGGAAAACATAAGCTCGGCAGGGCGGTTTGTGAACATCGAATCGCGCCCGTAAATCCTTCGCGAAGAAGTGTAGAACATGTAATCCACTTCGCTACCCTCTACGTAAACCGGTGCATATTCGTCGGTTACGAAGCTCGGCGTGATTGTGTCGATATTCACCATTTTGTCCAAATGGCCGCAGCCATCGGTTAGCGCTGAATTCCTGTCGTTATTCGGCGGGAACTGTAGCTTGGGCTGCGGAGTCTTGCACCCGGCAATTAACACAACAGCCAAAACAAGGTACACCGCTTTTAATACTGTATTTTTCATATTTATCTCCATATCTTGTTCTCGTGCTTTGTTAGAAATAAACCGGGTAAATTAAAGTAAAGATAATACCTGAACGGTGGTGGTCCGGCGAGGCCGAGCTACCATCTTTAACCTCTTCGATGCGCATCAGTGCCATGATACATGGCGTGCCGGTTACGGGATCGATTTCGTCCCCATAAAGAATGTAAACGTTTCCGGCAATCGGATTTTTCTCCGGTACTGTCGGCGTAAAGTCCGGCGAGGCGTAGAACGCTCCGTTGGTATTGGTACGGACGTCGCGAATCATACCGATTCTGTCCGAAAATGTTTTCGAGCTAACCATTGATTTGAAGAGTTTCATTTTTGTGAATGGCGGATTCCCAACCAAACGGATTTCCGGCTTGTTCGAGGTGCCCAGCGGGACGTTGTCCGCGGCATGAACATAGAAAGTGCCGAGAGTGGGCGGTATCGGCCCGGGCTGAGAGCCTTTTTTCTGCGAGTAGTACATTCCGGGGATGTTGTTGATAAGCGTATCGACTCTGTAAACTGAGTAATCAGGTTCGACCGTTTCGCCGGACGACGAGATGGTGGTTTGGCTGTATGCGTTCAGCACCATCGGCAGTGATTGTTGAGCTGCCTCGCCGACAATTGCCTTGACCGTAACGAATTGGTCCGGGCAGCCATTACTGTACGAAAGGCGGACCGTGAAGGTAAAGGTACTGTCAGCCTGCGTCCCTGTCCGGGTGCGCTTGCCTGTATCGAAATAATCATTGAATTGCAAAAGCGTCGGAGCAGCGAAAAGCACCGAGAAAGTCCCAGTCGATGAATTGCTGATGTACATCTGCGAACCCGATGCGACAGACGTGCTAAAGAGCGAATTCGCCGGAACGTCCGATCCGGTGCCATAGACCGACGCTGTAATCACGTCAGAAAAACATTTCGATTCGATTTTCACGCTGACCGGCACGCCATAGACGCGAACCGCATTCGAACAGTTGCTGTTTGCATTTGAAAATTGTGCGTTTATGGTGTAATCCTGAGGCGTAACCGTCGGGCATTTGGTACCGCAGCCGATGTTTTTAACAGTGAAAAAGACGCTGCATTGTTTGCCACCTGCGGTCATTTTCAATTTGAAAAGTGAGCCGACGACGCCCTCGGCCTGCGGACGGAAAATGTATGGGAATACGTAGGAACCGCCGCTGGGGACAGTTACCGGGAAATTAAAAGAGCTGGGGATCGTGGGTATTGCCCCAACAGTATAATTCACATAATTCGCCCCGTTCCAGTATTCAAGGCCGGTTACGATCACATCGCAATCGTAATTATTCGTGAACACGATGCCGTCGAAGTATTGTTGCTTGCCGACTGTTACCACGTCCCCGGAGCCGGATTTATCGATGATTGTGGAGTCCTTGGGGCAATTGCAAGATTTGCTCACTACGTGGGCGTTGAGCGTCAGAGGCATCGAGAATGGTGTGCCGCCGCCGCAAGTGCCGGCAATTTGGAATGTGGGATTATAAGTGCCAGTATCGGCTGTCCGAACGCGGATGCCCATGATAAATGTTTCGCCCGGATACACTCTAACCGTGCCATTTGTATCCTTCGGGATCGTGGAAACCAATTCAAACGGAGCGGTCAATTTGGGCAGAGTGAAAACAAAAGTTTCCTTCGTGCAACTGTTCACGAGTAATGACTTGTAAATCAGATAAGAGCCGATTCCAACGGGAGAGTTCTGAATCAAATCTGTATTGCCCTGCTCGTCTTTGAACGTAACTGTGTGCACCAGTGCGGGCAGGTCCGAACAGCAAACGCTCGGCGGCGGCGCGCACGGGATACAGGGTTGCGTGGTAATAACCGTGTCCGTGCTGCACAGCAGGAATGGGTTGCTTTGCAGAAGCGTGTTCGAGTACGAAACGTCGTAATAGACGTTGTTTCCGAAGACGTCGGAAAGCATTTCCGTGCTGACAACGCCTTTCGCATCGCTCGTAAGCGAATCAACTACTTCGAATTTGCCTGTTTCCGGGTTCGCTTTGTACACTTTCACTGTGGCGCCCGAAACGGGATTCACGCAAAGGCCGGAATTGCAATCCTCACTGCGGACGTTGATTGTAACTTTCTTTTTGACAACCTTGTCCGGCATCGTAACTCCGTCGCTCGAGCAGCTAAAAACGCCAAGCGAAATGGCTGCGAAGGCCAAAGACCAAACCAGGCCCTTGTTCAGCGAACGTTTTAGTCTTTCAGTATATCGTTTCATTTTATTTCCTAATTAATAATAAACCAAAACATTAGAAGGTTAGGCCGAAGCGAACGAACAGGAGATTCGACTTCCTGTATGGATTCTTCAAGTCGTTCGGCAAGCTGGGGCAACAAGTGATCTGTGGCAACGGCAAAGACATGTAACGATAGCCCAAATCGATGGTGAAATCGCGTTTGCAATCGATTACGAAGTCATACCCGGCGCCGAAATCGAAGAAATACCTCTTGCCGAAGTAATCTGCCTTCGATTGGAAATCGACTGGGACGCCAATATCGCCAAACAGCAGCCACGAATTGCAATTGTTCGAGAACGGGTTTGGTTTCTGGTTGAATGTATAACGGCCGTGAAGGGCGACCGGAAAGAATGTGGATCCATCGACAGGCCACAGTCCGGTCATCACTCCAACTTGGAATTTCTCGCTTTTATCAAGAAATTTCACTGACCACATAGCGTTAATTTCGATGCCATAGAGCAACACAGACCCGCCACGGTCGGTACCGGCAAAGCTCGGCCCGTACGTGGTTCCCTGGCCCACAGCTGCTGGGTAGTGCACCGAATCGGGTTTGGCCCGGAATCCGAGCATACCTTTTAGTTCCAATTTATCAAATATCCACCAGCCGTTGCGCACGCGGTCGCAGCAAAGGCAAGGCTCTGTGGGCCTCCACACCTTTTCAGAAGGAGTAAGCGGATTGCCCATGTTTGTGATTTCGAGTATGTTGTCCGTCGGGATGTTTATCTCATTCGGGCAAGTAACGGAGATTGTGCGGATGTATCCGGGGAGCTTGGAAAAATCATCGCCGGGTTGGTAGTTCCGAACCGCGTCCAAGAATGGCAATGCGCTGTCGCAGCAAGTGCGGACATAGTCAGTCTCGGGGACAAAGATCGGATTCAAATCCGTTTTGACCGACGTGATTTTTTGGCCCGTACACGGGTCGGTTACTGAATTCTTTAGAACGATGTTCCACCGAGCAGGCAACTGTTTGCCTGTCCTCTCCACTTCCTTGCACCCTGGGCAGTCAGAAGTTTTGCACCCTGCGGCCAGAAGCGGCAGAAGAAACAGCAGTAAAACCCGTAAAAGAGTCATCTGTTTAAACATAGCACTCCCTTTGATTAATAATTAATATTTCAAATAGTACAGTTCTAATGTAATACTTTTCAATTAGTTCGCGCATCTCTGTATTCGATGATGCCGTATTTTATCTGTTTCGCTTGAATAATAAGAACAAAAATCAGTCCAAACTTATATATTATTAACGAGAATACAAAAGAAATGGTGTGCTGTAGAATATTTTTTTCTCATTGAAGAATAATCGGGGTAGGTGCTTCCAAAGAAATTGGTACGACAATTTGGATTGGTAGCGCACTCTATCCTCTTCTATTTCTGCTATTTACATTCCCCATCCTTAGCAAGGAGGGGTGCATGAAGGGCGGCAGCACCTTCGAAAGGTTGAGGCTCTCAATTATGGCTTGCTTTATCAATTTATTTATCAGAATTATCTTCAATCAACGACTAATACATCCGCACGTCGTTCGTCGATATTCGTATCCGATTGGTGTGTGAGGGATTAATTGCATTGTTTTCCAAGGATTTCGAACCGAAAGGCAATTGAAACACAAAAGACTGAAAATTCAATTATCTCATTACTATTTAACGGAGTTCCCATGGCTGAATACCTTAGCGACATCGACATAGCGAAAAGCGCCACTCTGCTCCCGATCGACAAAATTGCCGAGCAGCTCGGGCTGGCCCCATCGGACCTAATTCATTATGGCGAGCATATCGCGAAAATTAAAATGCCTTCCATACGGCGCATACTCGATTCGCCCTCTCGCGGGAAGTTGATTCTGGTGAGTGCAATCACTCCTACCCCGGCCGGCGAGGGCAAAACCACAGTCAGCATCGGGCTGGCCCAAGCAATGAACAAAATCGGCCACCGAACCACTGTCGCATTGCGCGAACCGTCTCTCGGGCCTGTATTCGGAGTGAAGGGCGGGGCGGCCGGCGGCGGGTATTCGCAAGTGCTACCGATGGAAGACATCAACATGCACTTCACCGGTGATATCCACGCCGTTACCACTGCACACAATCTTATCGCAGCCGCGCTGGACAACCAATTGCATTTCGACAATCCGAACCGCTTGGACACTCGGCAGCTCTCTTTCCGCCGCTGTCTCGACATGAACGACCGCTCACTGCGGAACGCCGTCATCGGCCTAGGCGGGAAGGTCAATAGCGTCCCTCGCGAAACAGGGTTCGACATTACGGCATCGTCGGAAATCATGGCAATCCTCTGCCTTTCGACGAGCTACAGCCAGCTGAAAGAGAAAATTGGCAACATACTAATCGGCTTTTCGTACTCGGGCGATCCGGTCTATGCAAGGGATTTGAAGATCGAAGGGGCAGCCGCCGCGCTGCTGAAAGACGCTTTGCTGCCGAATCTGGTACAAACAATCGAAAACACTCCGGCATTCGTCCATGGCGGGCCTTTCGCGAATATCGCGCAGGGCACAAACTCCATATTGGCTACGAAGCTGGCACTTCAGACCTCGGAATATGTGGTTACCGAAGCCGGATTCGGGTTCGACTTGGGCGCCGAGAAATTCTTCGACATCGTCTGCCGGTATGGCGATTTCGCCCCTTGTGCAGTCGTGCTGGTCTCGACGGTCCGCGCGCTGAAGATGCACGGCGGAGTGCCGAAGGACAGACTATCGGCTCCGAATCCCGAAGCCGTGGCTGCCGGATTGGGCAATTTGGAAAAGCACATCGAGAGTATGCTCAAATTCAATGTGCACCCGATCGTTGCAATTAATAAATTCCACACGGACACGAACGAAGAAATTGATGTGATCAAAGGCCTTTGTAAACGCTTGGAAATTCGTTGCGCCGAGGCGGACCTATGGGCCAAAGGCGGCGATGGTGGCCTCGAGTTGGCCGAGATGGTTTCCCAGTTCAGCTGCTCTTCCTCGGCGGGTTGCCGGCCGAAGGCTTTGTATTCGCACGAATCGCCCGTCGAAGAAAAAATTCTGACAATCGCTCGGGAAATGTATGGCAGTTCGGCCGTGGACTATTTGCCCAAAGCCAAAACCCAGCTCAAGACGATCTCGAAATACGGTTTCGACAAATTGCCCGTCTGCATTGCCAAGACGCAGAACTCTCTCTCGGACAATCCTGCACTGCTCGGCCGTCCGAAAGATTTCCTCGTTACCGTCAGGGAAATTCATATTTCGTCCGGTGCGGGCTTCCTCGTGCCAATTACGGGCGAAATAATGCGTATGCCCGGGCTGCCACAAGTCCCCTCGGCCGAAAGGATCGACATTGACGACGATGGAAATATTTATGGTTTGTTCTGAGAAAAAACAAAAAAGAAATGCTTGCGTGTTGATATCGCGCTTAAAAATGGTATTTGGAATTATACCCTTAAAAAACGTCGCAGACTTTTTTTCATAGATCCATGGGCGGGTTTGGAACCCGCCCCTACATCTGTATAAATATCTGCGTTAGAAAGGTGCATCCTCTTCGTATCCGCCGAAGTCGTCGTTCATCGGTGGTGCCTCGAAATTGAGCGCGAGATTGTCGAAGAGAGTGTAATCCTTCAGGTAGGCGACCCTAACGGTGCCGATTGGGCCGTTCCTCTGCTTGCCGATGATGATTTCGCCGGTGCCTTCGGTGGGGACGCCGTCTTCGTAGTTCATGATTTTGTGCACTTCCGGCCGATTAATAAACATAACGACGTCGGCGTCCTGTTCGATAGAACCGGATTCGCGAAGGTCGCTCAGCATCGGGCGTTTGTCCGTGCGTGTGTCCACCGAACGGTTCAGCTGGGCCAGCGCCACGACGGGAATGTCCAATTCCTTGGCCAATTGCTTGAGCGATCGCGAAATAATCGAGATCTCGCGCTCGCGGCTTTCGGCTCGGGGCGAATGAATCAGCTGGAGGTAATCGACCACGATCATCTCGATTTTGTGTTCGGCCTTCAGACGGCGGCATTTTGCGTGCAGCTCGGAAATTGTGATCGAGGGGCTGTCGTCGATGTACATCGGCGCCACGGACAGCTTGCTGAGGCTTTGGACGATCTGGCGCGTGTCCTCTTGGGAGAGCTTGCCGGTACGGATTTTTTGCTGATTGATGCGCGCTTCGGAACTGATCAAACGGATGACGATCTGCACAGCAGCCATTTCAAGAGAAAAGAATGCGACAGGTTTCTGATGGTCGATGACGACGTTGCGGGCAATGCTCAGCCCGAGCGCAGTTTTACCCATCGAAGGGCGGGCCGCGATGATGATTAAATCTGACTTTTGGAATCCGCCAGTCATATTGTCCAATTCGAGCAATCCGGTGGCTACGCCTGTGATGCCGGAATTGTCGTGTTCGACCAGCTTTGCAATCATTTCGTAGGTCTTGTGCGCCAGGTCTTTCAGCGATGAGTAGCTGCGATTGAACCTTTTTTCGGCGATATTGAAAATGCTGCGCTCTGCCTCGTCGATTTCGTCGAGCGCGTCGGTCGTGTCGTCGTAGCTGCGGGACAAAATGCTGCCGGCAGCGTTGATCAGCATTCGCTTCAGGTATTTCTCTTGGACTATGTATGCGTATTGCTCCACGTTCGCCGCGGTGGGCGTTTCGGTGGTCAGCCCGGACAGATAGATGGAGCCGCCGACCTCTTCGAGTTTGTCCTGCCGGTTGAGTTCCTCGCCCAAAGTGAGCAAATCCACGTTCACGCGGCGGTCGAACATGGAAACAATTGTTTCAAAAATGATCTTGTTCGCCGAACTGTAGAAGCTGTCCGATTCTATAACTTCGAGCGCTTTGGCGATGGCCCCGCCGTCGAGCATCATCGACCCGAGCACGGCCTTTTCGGCGTGAAGCGCTTGGGGCGGGATACGCGAGCCGAGCGAGTCGTAGGTTACAGTTTGCTTTTTTTGCTGTTCGCGAAATGGTTTGTTGTATGGCATTTATTTACTCGCTTTCTTCGTCGGTTTCGTCTTCGTCGGTGGATTGTTGCCTGTTTTGCTTTATTTTGTCCATAAGCGTCAGCACGGCATAGACATAGTCGTTACTATTGTTGTAATGAAAAACTGCTTTCCTTTGGTCATCCAAATTTTCGGTCCAGCCCTGGGTATGCAAATAGTTTGCAACGCTGAAGGCGGCATCCTCGGTGTTGAATAAATCAATCCTTGCATCGTTATTGCCGTCCGTACCGAGCGTCAGGTAGCTCGAAGGCAGGAATTGCGGCAACCCGAAAGCGCCGGCCCAAGAACCTTTGAGCGAATAGATATCGAGGCTGCCGGACTGGGAGATTTGTTGTAGCGATTTGATTTCCGCCAGCGCCCACGTTGATTTCTTTTTCGAGCGGGCCTCGATCGTCGAATCCAACGAATGCAGGGCCTGCATGTCCCCGCGGAAGTCCTTGTGAGCCTGGTTTTTATTCATTTCCACGAATTCCCATTCGTCGGCCATTGCAGCGCTGGCAAATACGCTTGCCACGTTGTTCGATCCCAAAAAGTTCCCGTGTTTGGTCTCCACCCACATGATCGAAACAATTGCCTCCATCGGAACGCAGTATATTGATTCGGCCCTTTGGAGCATCGGCAAATTTCTCCTCAGGAAGCGAAGGCATTTGTTCACGGAATATGTGTTGTAGTTCGACGAATAATCAGCTTTCTTCAGGAATCCGCCCACGTTCACGCGGACATAGCGGTCGTTGAACTCCACGGCAGGATTGCGAATGAACTCCAAGATGAAAGTCGAATCGATACCGGAGTGGACAGCCTTTTCGACGAGTGGCTTGAAAAATATCAACTTAGAATCCGTATCGTTGATGACGGCCGGGGAAAACGAAATCCGCGTCGCGGAAAACATCAGCACCGCGAGCGGAATTGAAATAAGTAGAGTCAATCTCATTATATGTTTAATTCTCGGTTTCATTTATACAATATACAAAAAAGGCTGGCCGGTTTTGCCGCCCAACTAAACCCGAAAGATACGAAATGCAGAGAAGAAAACATAAAATTGTTGAAAAAAAGATTATCGAAAGAATTGTGAAACTTTTGTAATCCTGGCGATACTTACCAACAGAAAGCAATTGAAAATTGGAAATGCCCAAAGATACAACAGTGGCGGAGGCCGCCTGGTTTTCGAGGGCAGCGCAAAGACAATTTGCTCCCCCGCGCCTCCGCGATGCTCGGAAGGAATCAGCTTTCTCGTTCTTTGTCCGCTATGGACTCGAAATAACAATAGAATTTTTGCTTGACTGCGAAGTTGCGATGGTTCGCCAAGCCCGAAGATACATTCTGTCCCAATTGTGGGGTGGCAAGGATTTGTATTATTTAATATAGAAGTTTTCAGTATTACCAATGTGTTAGGAACAAAAAATGAAAAGAAATCTCTCTTTTTGTGGGGCCGCGCTTTTGCTGTGCCTGTTTGCAATGCCGATCAGCGTTTGGGCAGCGCTGCACACGAGCATTAGCGGCCAAGTCATCGACGACGAAACAAAATTGCCTCTCAATTCTGCATCCGTGGCGGTCGTCAGGACGGCAGATTCGGCTGTGGTCAAAGGAGCCAAATCCGACGCAATGGGCAGCTTCGAGATCAAAGACGTCCCCGCCGGAAATTACTTCCTCCGGGTTACTTACGTGGGCATGAGGACGAAGATCGTTACTCCGATCGTGATTTCCGAAGACAAACCCAGAGTTGAAATTAACCGAATCGAACTTGCTTCGGCCAATTTGCAATCGGAAAGCGTGGAAGTATTGGGCGAGCGCGCCCCGGTGGAATTCACAGCCGGCAAAACTGTTATCAACGTGGACAAAACGCTCGTCGCAAGCGGCGGAAATGCGCTCGACGTGCTGAAAACTTCGTCGGCCGTGGAGGTCTCGAACGAAGGGCAGATCTCTGTGCGCGGGTCTTCCAATGTCCAAATCCTAATCGACGGGAAGCCTTCGCAAGACTTGGGCGCGAACGCAGTCAATAAATTGCGCCAAATCCCTGCCGGTGCGATCAGCCGCGTGGAAATCTCCACCAATCCTGGCGCGAAATACAGCGCCGAGGGCATGGGCGGCATCATCAATATTATCACAAAAAAAGACGACCGCGCCGGCATCAACGGCCTGTATTCGGGAGTGGTCGGCACCTCGGACAAATACAATTCGTCGCTGAACCTAAGCCGCGTCGATGGCGGTTGGAATACGTACATGAGCTATGATTTCTCGAAAGACATCAGCCCGATCGATTTGGTTATTTCCCGCTCGGAAATCGCGAATCAAACCGTTACCGAATTAATCAAACAAACCGGAAGCCAACGCTCCGTTACCACTTCGCACAATTTCAAATTCGGAGTGGACTACGACGTGGACAAACACGACCTTTACCAAATCGTGGTGGGCGGCACAACGATTGCCCAAGACTTTGGCGTCAAGCTGGATTACGGATACTACGACGGGCAAAACACTCAAATCGAATCAATGAAGAAGAATGTCTTCCTCGAGCAACCCCACACGAACTACGAAGGTGGCGCCAGCTACAAACACACATTCAAAGACCCGAGGAACACCCTTTCGTTCGATTCCTATTATGCGTATTGGAGTATATCGCCGAACACGGACGAAATTATGTATCGCTCCTCTCCCACCGCGCGGTACTCTCCGGTGATGCGCAATAACAAGTGGTTCACGAAGATTAATGCAGCCGTCCTGCAATCCGATTATTCGCTTCCGTTTGCCACCGGCGGCAAGTTCGATTGCGGTTGGAAATCCGAAATGAACTGGCTCGATGCCTTTGTTTCGTCCAAAACAAAATACCTCGGCGAAGAAATATGGCAACCGGACAGCCTGACGATGGGAGACTTCTGGAACAATACAAACACACACGCGCTCTACGCCACCTATGCCGATTCGTGGATCGGATTCGATTACGAGCTTGGGCTGCGCGGCGAATACACCACTTGCGAATCCAAAGATCGTTTCGCAGGCAAAAACTACAAACAGGACTATTTCAACCTCTTCCCGAATGTTGCTATCTCGTACAACCTGAGCGAAACGAATGCTCTCGGACTGAGCTACAGCCGCCGCATTAACCGGCCAAGCGTTTGGCTTCAGAATCCGCTGAAGAACAATATCGACGAAATGAACGTCAAATACGGCAATCCCGCGCTGGAACCCGAACACATCGACTCCTACGAACTTAACTACATGCTCTTCGTCGACAACCACAAATTCACTCCGTCGCTATTCTACAAACGCCAAACCGATGCAATCAGCGGCTATTCGACGCTCGGCACGGACAACGTCATGTACATCACTTACGGCAACATTGCCACGGGCAGCTACTACGGCTTCGAGCTTGGATACCAAGGCCCATTGGCCCAGTGGTGCAATTGGATGGTGAACGCATCGTATTTCCGCTCGGAGGTGGAGGTCGCGCTTCGCGGAGCCAATTACAAGAACAGTAATTACTCGTGGAACGTGCGCTCCAGCATGAGCCTTTCCTTCGGCGGAGGTTTCAGCGGTCAACTCTTCGGGTACTATTCGCCCGAAATCGTTACGACGCAGGGCACGCGCGACGCATTCTATTCGCTCGACGCAGCCCTCCGCTACGAATTCCTCGAAAGAAAAGCATTCGTAACGCTCAAGGTGGCCGATGTATTCAATTCAATCCAATACGGCGGTGCATCGACAGATCAAATGTTCACGATGAATACCAAGTACACTCCGAAATCCCAGATCTTCAGTTTGAATTTCACTTACATCATAAACAACGGCTGGCGCAGCCAAGATAAGAAACCCAGAACCGACTCTTCGCCAGACATACAAATGATGTAGCCCGAGAATTGAGAGGCGAATTATTAAATGGCTTCCATTTTCCTCGTGAGAGAAAAGAAGGAGGCCATTTTGCTTGTTTGGCTCATCGCTGTTTTGTGTAGATGCATTCCAACTTACCATAATAAGCCTTCCAGAATAATTCGGAAAAATTCAATACCGCGCGAGCGGTTAAATTATGGTAGAATGTCGATTTCTTAAAATCAACTTACCTCATAGAGGTTAAATTTTTAGATTCGAAGATACTAATATCATGAAAGATGAATACTTATACATCTTTCCTTTCATCATTGTGTTACACTTGGAAAATAAAGTGGCAGTCGCCACCTAATTCACACAGGATATAGAATTGATTTCTCTGTGTTGTGATAAATTATTATGCTCAATGAATCCTGGGTCAGATTGAAAAATAGGAGAATTACACATACGAAAGATTAGCAAAACAAGAGTTCAAATATGAAGTTATATAATTTAATCCCTACGGGATAACAAAATTGAATATGGATTCGATTTCTACCAAAGTTTAATCGCTACGCGATATTTAAAGAAATCATTATTCGGAGCACTCAACACAATAATCCGAACAGCAAAAAACACTTCTCCAACGGCAAGCTAAGAGATTGTTGAAAATATAGATCAGCCATCCCACGGGTTAACCTGTGGGTTCGATCCGAGCCTATCTCCTATATTATCAATGTATTAGCAAAAACCTTTCTTTAGCCCCCTTTGAAAAAGGGGGATGGGGGATTTGTCGATATTTCAATGACTTACCGCGACGTATGCTATGGGTTGAAACCCATTGTTGCTAAATCTTTACTTTTTCACAAATCATTTGAATTGATGCGAAAAAATGAGTTATTTTTGCCACATGAAAATTCTACGTTCGTTGTTGTAAGCAAAGTAATCATTCATAAAATCTTTAGGTAACAGAAATGAGCAAACCAAGCCCCTTCGGTATCTGGGCAGCGCAGATACGAGTCAATTTTCTTTTATTAGCTGTTTTGTTGGTCCTTATCGGCTTGGCAATGGCCACGAAATACTCAGCCGCCGCGGGAACGACGATCAGCACCTGGGACGCTGTGCTGGTATTCGCAGGAGTTGTGTTGGCACATATTTCGGTCAATCTGTTCAATGAATACTCGGACTACCACACCAAAATCGACTTCGACACGGTCAAGACCGGCTTTAGCGGCGGCACCGGCATGATGACCGCCGGATACACCACCCCTAAAGCTGTGATTATCACGGCAATATCAACTTTGGCGATTGCCAGCGCGATTGGGATTTATTTCACCTTTGCTGCGCACTGGTTTATTCTGCCCACGATGGCCGTTGGCGCCTTTGCCGTTGTGTTCTACACGAATTTCCTGGCCAAGCACCTCTTGGGCGAATTTTTCACCGGGCTGACTCTCGGTTCGCTCGTGGTCGTCGGAACGGCTATTGCGCTCGTAGCCAACCAGCAGACGCCGGTTTCGGCATTTTTCGGGCCGGACATGCTATTCGTTTCCATTCCGCCGGGGATTCTGACGTTTTTGCTCCTTTTCTTGAACGAATTCCCTGACGCCGAAGCAGACAAAAAGGGCGGCCGCTACCATTTGGTAATCAAGTTGGGCAAGCGCAATTCCGCAATACTCTACAATGTACTTCTCTTCCTCTCGTTTGCAATAATCGCAATTGCTCCGATCGCCGGTGCCACCACTTGGTGGATCTGCCTTGGACTGCTGACTCTTCCCTTGGCAATCAAGGCCGGCGCAGGCGCAATGAAGCATTGCAACGACAACGAAGCAATTGTGCCCGTGCTCGGGCAGAACGTTATCATCGTATTGGCGACGGATTTGTTGGTTGCGATTGGTATGTTTTTGGGATAGGAATGGTTCGAGAGAAGCGATTAGCCCAACCGAACGCGAAGACTAATAGACTTTAAACTCTGAAATCTGAGTTAATGAATAATGAGATTTTTCTTTTTCGAAAACTCCTCTGACGGATACCGTTCTGTTGGAGGCATGAGCTTCGCAAGCGCGCTTATAGTCTGAAGAGTTTAAAAAAGTCCTGATAGTGGATCTCACATTGTCCTTCATTCCGACAATATCAATTCTATTACGGAATCCTTCGACATTCGAAGAATTG
>CAZSWR010000052.1:0-25474 GCA_964610885.1 uncultured Hyphomicrobiales bacterium
ATTTACAAATATAGCAATTTATTATTTTGAAAGTATCGGTTTTTCGGATGAACCCAAAAATATTTCCAGCCTGAGGCATGAAATATTTGGGATTAATTAACTTTTCAGTATTTTAGCAAATTGTATTGAAAACATTGTCGGCAGCGAATGGCGAAACAAACCAAAGAACAAGACGTTTTCCGGCTAAAGGGTACCGGATTCTACTTCAGCCCGAGGCTTTTGCAATTCATAACCGATTTCCTGTCGCTTAGCATCGGCTTTTTTGCGTTTTACGTAATTCGTATCAAAACTGAATGGATCTCGTACGTGGTCAGCCCCGAACCGAGCGACCTCGTCGTAATGAATATGCTGCTTTTCTTGTTCTGGTTCGTCGTGTTCTATTTGGGCGGCCTCTACAAAAACTGGTACGTCCGCTCCCCATTGGACGAAATGGGCAGCATCATCAGGACAACTTTTTTCGGCACAATAATCATTTTCTTCCTCGTATTCTTCGACAGCAACCGGTCCCCGCGGATGATGTTCCTGATCTATTTCGCTTGCAATTCGCTCAGCGCGTGCGTTGGCCGCTATGCCATTCGCCGCTTTCAGATTTCCTTGCGAAGGCGCCGCGTGATTGTCATCCCGTCAGTGATAATCGGCACTGCGGAGAAATCGCTCGAGTTGCTTCGCCAGACGGAAAAAGAGAAAAGCTGGGGTCTGTCCACCGAGGGCGTGCTGCTGCTGAACAGGAACGAAATCCAGAAATGGAACGAACTGACGCGAGGCTCCGACGGGCTTGAGGGGCAAATCAAGGTCGAAACTGTCGAAAACATCGAGGAGAAGCTCAGGCAGCTGCGCCCGAACCAAGTGCTTATCGCCGTCGAATCCCAAGACCACCACCAGTTGGTCGACATACTCTACACAGCCTCCGAGTTGAACATCAAAGTTAAAATCATTCCCGACATGTATGATGTGTTCACCGGCCAGGTAAAAACTTTGCAGATTTATGGCATTCCACTGATCGAGATAACACCGCAATTGCTCAAGCCGGCCGAAGCGTTCATCAAACGAGCAATCGACATTGTGGCCAGCGCGGTGGTGCTCGTGCTCGGCTCGCCGGTTTGGTTGCTCACTGCGCTTTGGGTGCGCCTCGATTCGCCGGGGCCGGTACTGTTCCGCCAGGAGAGGGCAGGCAAAAACGGCAAAACTTTCATTATATACAAATTCCGGTCTATGTACACCGATTGCGATCGCGACGGCCACAAATACGCCGTCCCGAACGATCCGCGAGTAACCCGCTCGGGGTATTTCATCAGGAAAACCCATTTGGACGAAGTTCCGCAGTTCATCAACGTGCTCAAAGGGGACATGAGTATCGTCGGCCCCAGGCCCGAACTCGTCATTTCTGTCAAGAAATTCAGCGAAGCCATCCCGTACTACAAGCGCCGCCTTATCGTCCGGCCGGGCATCACGGGTTGGTGGCAGGTCAAATACACCAACACAATCGAGACGATCGAGGAAATCGAAAAACGACTGGTAGACGATTTCTACTACATAGAGAATATGTCTTTGAAATTGGATTTGGAAATCCTGATTCGCACCGTGTTCGTGATGCTTCGCGGCCACGGAACGGCGTAGGCCGGCGGGGATGGAAAGTTTTCTGCAAGCATTGGTACTGCCAATTCGAGATGGTAGTATCTATCTTTATTCAGCTGTAGAAGCCATACTATGCCCAAAGTCTTTCTGAGGCAAATGCTATTGATTGGAATGAGGAACTTACATGCCCAACCTAACAACTTATTGCGGAGTAACGAATTTAACTATTTCATTTATTTGAACATGAAGTTCGGTTACATTTTGATATTTATGGAATTATTCGTAATTTAATCTGAATTTTTTAGGAAGTAGCGCATGTTTATAAGCCGAATTAAATTATACAATTGGAAAAATTTCAACAACGTCGAAGTCGAACTGCCTGAGCGTGTATTTATCGTCGGAGCAAATGCTTCAGGCAAATCCAATTTTTTGGATGCGATTCGGTTCCTTCGCGATATTGTTACTTCCGGCATTGGCTTCCAGCATGCAGTTATTGTCGAGAGAGGCGGCTTAAAAAAAATCCGGTCTTTGTCTGCCCGAAAAAAAACCGACATCGTAATCGAAGTCGATCTTTCAGATTCGGATTCTCGCGAAAGGAAATACCGTTACTCATTGGAGTTTAACAACACAGGTGGCGGCATTCGAGATATCGAACCATTCGTCAAAAAAGAAGAATTCGAGGACTTTCGCTCAGGAAAAACAATTATCAGAGAGACATCCGGCGAAGATATTGAAGAGAAAAGAATTACATGGCTGGAGCAGCCCACGCAGAACAGGGAGTTTCGAGAAATCAGCACTTTTTTCAGGGAAATTCAATACCTAAACATCGTACCGGCCATGATTAGAGACGCTTCGTCAATTGTTTTCAGCAAAGGCAAAGAGGATTTCTACGGAAGGAATTTCATCGAAAGAATGTCGAGTTTGAACACAAGGACGAAGAATTCATATTTGTCCAAAATCGGCGCAATTCTTCATTTTGCAGTTCCTCAATTTAGCGGCCTTTCAATTGATAAAGATGCGAAAGGAATACCTCACTTGAATACCGTCTTCGAGCACTGGTGTGCCAAAGGCAATAAACAGTCCGAAGACCAATTGTCCGACGGCACAATTCGATTAATCGGATTCCTATGGGCGTTGCTTGACGGCAACGAAACTGTTATGCTCGAGGAACCTGAAATCAATCTGCATACAGAAATCATTAAACAGTTTCCCGAATTCATTTCCAAATTGCAAAAAAGGAAAAAAGGAAATCGACAAGTTATTATTACGACTCATAGTTATGAGATATTGAACAACGATTCAATTTCTCCGGACGAGATACTAATAATCGAAACAGGGAACGAAGGCTCTCTCATTAAAACTGTAAGCTCTATACCCGATGCCAAAGCCGAAATGGATATTGGCCTTTCAGCCGCCGAAGTGTCGATTAGCCGCACTAAGCCAAAGAATATTTGCAATATGAATCAGTTAGAATTAGATTTATGACATTAGAAAAATTATACTTAATCTCCGAAGACGAAGTTACTCGGCGCATTGCGATGAAACTCTTAGAATTCTGCGAAATTGAGTATAAAGAATTACTTGACCTGCCTGTACGCGGTGGGCAGATCAAGAAAGACTTTCCGAAATACAACCAACTCCCCGGCGATGTCTTTTGCCTAATTGACCTTGATGATACGTATTGCCCGCCACAACTAAAATCCGAACTGCTCGCAGGCGACTCCCAGTCAGAGAATTTTATTATTAACATTGCAGTAACCGAAGCCGAGGCATGGCTAATGGCCGATCGGCATGGAATTGCTAAGTTTCTATCAATTCCGGACAGAATTGTCCCCCAGCCGAAAGCTCAATCGACCAGAAGGCCCGACGAAATCGAGTTGGAATTTCCGTGCAAGCCGAGTTTGTATTTGATGAATACGTTAGTTTCGCAATCATCGGACCGAGAAATCAGGGATGGATTGACTCCCGTTCGAGGAGCAAAAAAAGGAAAATTGTACAATTCGATCATGTCTGATTTCATTATCAACCATTGGGATATTGAGCGAGCGGCAAAGCACTCGACAAGCCTTCGCAAATCAATCCAACGAATTGGAAGAAGCCTGAAGGTAAGAAGTTGCAAATAACTTCTTTAGCTCCACCTAAGCCGCGCCTTTAGATTGGATTGTGCTAAATATTTTATTTTCAATTGTTTTTTCTTTGGAAATACGGGCGAAAGTCCGTAATTTTATGTTTTGTTTTGTGATAAAACAGGAATGTTTTACTTAACATATAATTAGAGGTAACAGATGGCAAAAGTGTATGGCGATGTCGTTGTCGATGTCGAAAGATGCAAAGGATGTGAACTGTGTGTTATTGCCTGCCCGGAGAAAACCTTAGAGTTGGCCGAAGAGATCAACAAAAAGGGCTACCACCCAGTTAAGCAAGTTAAAGACAATTGCACAGGCTGCGCAAGTTGTGCTTTGGTCTGCCCCGATGCAGTGCTCACAGTATATAGAAAAATAGAGAAATAATTAACAAAAAATCGATTCGTCTGATAAATCAAGACAAATGATAAAGGAGAAAACATGGGCGAAAAGCTTTTGATGAAAGGAAACGAGGCGCTCTCTGAAGCAATGATTCGTGCGGGTTGCGATGCATATTTCGGCTACCCTATCACGCCTCAATCTGAAGTCCTCGAATATCTGTCTATTCATGCCACCAAAAGAACCGGCATGGTAGTACTCCAAGCGGAAAGTGAAGTTTCTGCTATCAACATGATCTACGGCGCCGCCGGTGCCGGACAAAGAGTAATGACAACATCCTCCAGCCCGGGCTTCAGCCTGATGCAGGAAGGTATGTCCTATATAGCCGGTGCGGAATTGCCCTGCGTCGTGGCCAACGTGAACCGTGGAGGTCCGGGTTTGGGCACGATTCAGCCCGCCCAAGGCGACTATTTCCAAGCCTGCAAGGGCGGCGGCCATGGTGATTATCACCTCTTCGTGCTCGCCCCATCGAGCGTCCAGGAAATGGTTGACCACGTGAAATTGGGATTCGAGATTGCTGAAAAATATCGCAATCCGGTCCTGCTGCTCACAGACGGCGCAATCGGCCAAATGATGGAAAAAGTCGAGCTTTTCCCCCAAATGGAAAGAGTGCAACACGACCAAGAATGGGCCACAACAGGCAAAAAACCTGGTAAAGAACGCCGCTACATCACCTCGCTGCACTTCGATGCCGACGCGTTCGAGCAAATCAACAACAAACTCCATGCTAAATACATGGAATGGCAAAAATCCGAAGTTCGCTACCAAGCTATCAATTGCGAAGATGCTGACTACATCCTGACCGGCTTCGGCTTGGGCGCCCGCATCTGCATGAAAGCAATGGATCTGGGCCGCGAAAAAGGATACAAAATCGGACTCGTTCGCCCGATCACTCTGTATCCGTTCCCGACAAAAGTCTATCAAGACTTGGCAAACAGAGGCATCAAAGGTATCCTCGACGTTGAAATGAATATGGGCCAGATGGTCGAAGACGTTCGTCTTGCGGTCGAAGGCAAAACAAAAGTCGAATTCTACGGCCGCACAGGTGGTATGATCCCCTCGCCGGAAGAAATCCTGGAACAATTTGAAAAAAAATTCATTTCATAAGGGAGGCACAATAATGGAAAAAATGAACATCAGACAAGACGAGAACATCGTCTATAAAAAACCTTCGACATTTATCGATGTACCCATGCACTACTGCCCCGGCTGCGGCCATGGCGTGGTTCATAAACTCCTTTTGGAATGTATCGAAGAGCTTGGTATCCAAGATAAAACCATCGGTGTGGCGCCTGTCGGTTGCTCCGTCTTCGCCTACCACTACATGGATATCGATATGCAAGAAGCCGCCCACGGGCGTGCACTCGCAGTGGCAACAGGTATCAAACGCACTCTGCCAGACAAAATCGTCTTCACATACCAAGGCGATGGCGACTTGGCCGCTATCGGTACCGCCGAAACTGTCCACGCTGCAAACCGTGGCGAAAAATTGCTCACCATTTTTATCAATAACGGTATCTATGGTATGACCAGCGGCCAAATGGCCCCCACAACGCTGCCCGGAATGAAGACAACAACTTCGCCCTACGGCCGCGACGTGGAAACACAAGGCTATCCGCTCTACATGAGCAATTTGCTTGCCCAACTGCCCGCCGTGTACTACGTTACACGCCAAGCAGTGAACACACCGGGCAACGTCCGCAAATGCAAAAAAGCAATCAAAACCGCCCTCCAATACCAAATGGAAGGCAAAGGATACTGCCTCGTGGAAGTAGTCTCGAACTGCCCCTCGAACTGGAAAATGACTGCAGTGGAATCGAACCAATTATTAGTTGACAAAATTCTCCCGGCATACCCGCTCGGCGATATTAAAGTACCGGAGGCAAAATAATGACAGAAGAATCAATTTTCTCGGGATTCGGAGGCCAAGGCGTCCTCACCATGGGCAAAATGCTCTGCTACGCCGGAATTATCGAAGACAAAGAAGTGGCTTGGATGCCTTCGTATGGTCCGGAAATGCGCGGCGGCACGGCTAACTGTATCACTATCATTTCCGATACACTTATCAGCTCGCCTATCATTGCCAAATACGATACCGTCGTTGCACTGAACCAACCGTCGGTCGATAAATTCGAAGCGATGATCAAACCGGGTGGAAATATGATCTATGATAGCTCGCTTATCACAAATCCTCCCACTCGCAAAGACATCAATATCTATCCGATCGCCGCAAGCGAAGAAGCAGTCAATATGAAGAATACAAAAATTCTTAATATGATCGTGCTCGGCGCATTCGTGGCCGCTCGCCAAACCGTCAAACCGGAAAGCGTTTTCAAAGCACTCGAGAAAGCACTTCCCGCAAGGAATCACAAACTGATTCCCCTCAATATCGAAGCATTCAACAAAGGTATGAGCCTTATCAAAAAATAAGCAACCTTCGCTTTGAAAATAAAAAAACCGAGCCTCTTTTTCGCACCCGAGGCTCGGTTTTTTTTGTGGATGTATAGATAGCCCATAGGGCTTACCAGTGCATAACCCCCTTGGTGATACGCTATAGTACCAAAAAGGAGGGTCAATGGAAGGGGAAACTCCTACGGAGTTATTTCGTTCGTTACAGTCACTTGCCCCCAGATAAATCTGGGGGTTATGTACCGGGAACCCCTGCCGGGGTATATCAAATCGTTCATGCAACTGATCGATCTATTTGAACAAAAGATAAGGATAGGATAACGAAGGTTTGGGGGGAATGTAAGCCCATAGGGCTTACCAGTGCATAACCCCCGGATTCATCCAGGGGAAACGGAGCAACGAACAAGAGCCTAAGCCCGTAGGGCTTACCAGTGAATATCGAAGCATTCAACAAAGGTATGAACCTTATCAAAAAATATAAAAAAAGAAATCCGATTTTCTCGGATTTCTTGCTTTGGTGAGCCACCTAATGGACTCGAACCCTCGACCTGCTGATTACAAATCAGCTGCTCTACCAACTGAGCTAAGGTGGCATCTCTTAAAAAAGAGAATTCAAAATTAATACATTTTTTCTTTTTGTGCAAATACTTTTTTTCAAATTATTATTTTTTTAGCAGGCCATATTCGTCGAAATCGCTGCGAACTGTGAATATAATACTTAAAAATAAAGTGATTACGCTCGCCGAGAAAATTGTGGTCAATATCAGTATCTGGTATTTAATTGCGGTCGTCGGGTCGCTGCCGCCCAGTATCTGACCGGTCATCATTCCCGGCAGCCATATCAGCCCTATTGCTGCTGTCTGCGCAATGCTTGGGGCCATTGCGTCGCGAATCGCGCCGGATATGAACGGGAACAAAGCCTCGCGCCGGCTGGCGCCACAAAGCAACATGTATTTATATGCCATCTCCTGCTTGGCAAGCCGATTGTCGTAGCTGCGCAGACCAATGACCGAACTGCCAAGGCAATTGCCGAGCATCATCCCGAGCATCGGTATTATATACCAAGCATTGAAAAAGTCTTCGACGCCGATCTGCACAAATGCGAAAACGGCACCATTGGCCACCATCGAAATAGTTACGGCAGCGACGAGCTGCGAAAGCCTTCTTACGGAAAACTTCCTGCTGGTCCGTTTCTGGAGTGTGGCGCCGGCCGCAGCCGCCATCACGAGCACCCACCCGACGTTCAGAATCGCGGAGTTCAACTCGAATATCCATTTCAAATACACGCCCAGCAGCGCCATCTGAGCAATCATTCGCCCGAAGGACACGAACGTGCTCCGCACGAGGCCCGTCTTGAAATATGCCAATATCCAGACTGGAACTGCCATCGCCAGAAGCCCCACCAGAAGGGCAGGAATGCTTATATCTTGTGCGCCCATTGTATTGCTTAAAACTTAAATAAAAAAACTTTCACTCTCTGTATCCCAATGCCATAAGGTTCGATGGCGAAAGGATTCGGTCAACTGTTTCCCTCTCCGCTGCCGAATAGAGGAATTCCCTTACCGACGCCATGCCACTGGCGCGATATTCGATTATCAGCTGCTCGCAACGCTTGTAGCCCCACGCGGGCAGGAAGGCAGTGATGATAGCTTCGTTTTCGTCGAAACGTTTCCGGCATACCTCTGCATTGGCTTCGATCTGTTTCGCGTGAGCGGCAAACATCGCAACAGCATTGCGCAGCATGGAGAGCGATTCGAGCATCGCGAAGCCGATCATCGGCAGGTATTCATTGATCTGGAGCGTGCCGCCGGCCGCCAGACTGCAGACAATTTTATCGTTGGCCAGTGCCTTTTCGGCAATTTGAATCAGCGCCTCGATTACTACCGGGTTCACCTTCCCGGGCATGATCGACGAACCGGCCTGTAGCGGTGCGAGCCGAATTTCGCCAAGGAAATGCAACTGGCGCAGGTCTTTTGCGATTTTAGCCAGGTTCACGGCCAGAGCGTTGAGCATGCCCGAAGCCTCGACGATTTGGTCAGCGTTTGCCGTTGCGTCCATCACCTGTTCGGCGCGCATCAGCCCGAGCGAGGAGTTGGCCCGGAGCTTTTCGATGACGCGAAAGATGTAGTCCCGCGGTGCCGTGAGTCCAGTGCCGACGGCTGTACCGCCAATATTGACCGTGCGGAGCCTTTCCTCGGCCTTGAAAGTGCGCCAGCGGTCGCGGGCAATTGCTTCGGCAAAGGCAGAAAATATACCGCCGAGGGCAATCGGTACGGCCGGCTGCAATTCGGTTCGCCCGATGGTTACGATGGATGCAAATTCCTTTTCTTTCGCCTGGAGGGCGCCCTGAAGCGTCGCAATTGCCTCGCTGAGGCTGCGAAAGCCCTCGATGAGCGCAATACGCAGCGCGGTGGGATAGACGTCGTTGGTCGATTGGTGCAGATTCGCGTGGTCGATGGGATTGATTCGCGAATAGTTGCCCTTGGCGCTGCCCGAGAGTTCGAGCGCTCGGTTGGCCAGCACTTCGTTCATGTTCATGTTGGTGGACGTGCCGGCGCCTCCCTGAAGAGCATCCGTGATGAACGAGTCCAGATGCTGCCCGGCTGCAATCTCATCGCAGGCGAAGCAAATCGGATCGGAAATTTCGCGTGGCATGTAGCCAAGTTCGGCATTGGCTTGGCAGCAGGACTTTTTGACTATTGCAAGCGCTTTGATCAGTTCGGGGGGCACTTTGTATGGCGAGAGCTGGAAGTTAGCGGCTGCGCGGGCCGTGTGTATGCCCCAGAGAACCTCGACAGGGATCTGCATTTCGCCCAAGAGGTCGGTCTCGGTTCGGAAGCCTGCATCACTGGGCATTTCTCTTCCTCCTGCTGGCGAAGTGTTTGGGGTCTCCCCATTCGTTTCTGGCGATTTCGCGGCCCACCGAATCGATTCTTCGTTCCAAGCAGAACTTGCACATTTCGGTGGTGTCCTCCACGCAGGGTTTGCCCTCGTAGAGCAAGTAATCTTTGCGGTGGCCGATGGGGCTGGTCTGTGGCATGACGACGTTCGCGCCGAAGCGCAATCCTGCCTCGCGGCCGAGCGGGTCGATCGCTTGGAGGGCGGTGGTGGCGGCTATGTTCACGTCCTTCAGTGCCAGCCGGACAGCACCGATCATCCTCAGTGCAAGCCTATATATCTGTTTCAGCCGGGTTTGGTTTTCGTCGAAGAATTCGCCCATCGGTGTGTCTTTGTGCGAGATGTATGGACCCATACCGATCATGTCTATATCCATATCGCGAAAGAAGAGGACGTCGCGGGCCAGGTCTTCGGTGGTCTGCCCCGGCAGGCCGATCA
The DNA here is from genome assembly GCA_964610885.1 of uncultured Hyphomicrobiales bacterium. Lineage (GTDB taxonomy): Bacteria > Bacteroidota > Ignavibacteria > Kapaibacteriales > UBA2268 > CAZSWR01. Next base: position 9,843 of record CAZSWR010000052.1, read on the forward strand.
TCACACCGGTTCCGGTCTGGAAGCCGACGCGGATCAGGGAGCGAAGGGATTCCAAACGGCGCTGGAAATCAATTTCCTTCGGATGAATCCGCGCGAATAGTTCCGGATTGGTGGTTTCGATGCGCAGCAAGTACCGGTGCGCCCCCGCTGCAAAGAATTTCCTGTATGTTTCCTCGGGTTGCTCGCCGACGGAGAGCGTGATGCCCAGGCCCTCTGGCAAATCCTCGGAGCGGGTTTCGCGCTTGATTGTCTCGACCAAATCGCAGACAAAATCCACGAATTGCGTGTCGCGGCGTTCGCCCGATTGCAGCACCATGGAGCCATAGCCCTCGGAGGCGATCCAGCGCGCCGAGGAAAGAATATCTTCTTTGGAAAGTGTATAGCGATCGTAGTTCGGATTGCTCTTTCGGATGCCGCAATAGAGGCAATCGCAAGTGCATATATTGGAGAATTCGACCAAACCCCGGAAATAAACCTTGTTCCCAATATATTCGTTCAGAGTTTTCGTGGCGGCCTGCTCGATTATCGAGTGCGACTCTTCGGAATCGGCTTCCAATATGCTGACAATATCTTGGAAATCGAGTTCCGCTTTGTTTACAATTTGAATTAAATCCATAATTTTTCAAATATTTCAAAAAACACATGTATAATAACGAATTCGGCGGCTAATAATTTGATTCGCATTGCGTGTGCTGAATTTGCGCCAACTCGAAATGACAATTGATTCTCAATTAGCTTAGCCGGATTTCTGTATTCTTAACAAGAAATTGATGCAGCTGTTTTAATATTTTTTCGTAAATTTGTAGTTTAAGATATGTTGTTTTAAAATTTAGATTTAGAAGACATACAAAATGGCAAAACCTTTAAGCATCCTGTTCGTTAGTAGCGAAGTTTATCCTTTTATCAAAGCCGGAGGCGTTGGTGACGTATCGTATTCGTTGCCCTTGGCGCTCCGAGAATTCGGCCACGACGTGCGTGTTATGTTCCCAAAATACGGCGTGGTTTCCGAGCGCCGGAACAAGATTCACGAAATTAACCGTTTGCGCGACATTCCAATCCCCGTTGGCAAAATCAGCGAACCGGCCACAGTGAAATCATCCTCGGTGAACAACCCACGGATGAAGGTTCAGGCATACATCACGACAAATACGAAGTACTTCGATGCAATTAAAGGTATTTACGCCGATGCGAAAACCGGCCTTGACTATCCGAACAACGACGAACGTTTCCTTTATTTCTGCCGTACCGTGCTGGACACCTGCCTGATTCTCGGTTGGTTCCCGGACATCATCCATTGCAACGACTGGCAGGCGGCAATCATTCCCGCATTCATGCGGACGATGCACGCAGCGAAATTTAAAAAGACCAGGACTCTGTTCACGATACATAATTTTTACAATCAGGGTGTGTTCGCCGAAAGCACTTTCGAGAAGACCAATTTGGGCAAAGCAGTTTTCGACAACGTGATGCACAAAAAGAATTTCAACTTCATGAAGGCCGGCCTTATGTATTCGGACCGCCTGACCACCGTCAGCCCGAACTATGCCGATGAAATCCTGAAGGAAAGCAAATACAGCAACGGACTGAGCGCCGTATTGGCCGAGCGGGCAGACAAATTCGTCGGCATCCGCAACGGCATCGATATTTGGACATGGAATCCGCGCACGGACATACTGCTGGACGACAAATTCGACGACGACTTTTTTGCTTTCAAAAACGCCAACAAAGCGTCCATGCTCCGCGAGTTCAAATTGGAACCGAAGCTCGGCGTCCCCACGATCGGCATGGTCTCCCGGGTGTGCACCGAAAAGGGCGTGGAACTCTTTATCGAGAATGCAGACGCAATCTTCGAGAACAATTTGCAGATTGTTTTCCTTGGCGATGGCGATTCGGAGCTGAAGGCAAAACTGAAATTGATCCAGAAAAAGTATCCTAAGAAATTTTCAACTCGTTTCGAATTCGACGAGACGCTGGCCCACAAGATCGAAGCCGGTTCGGACATGTTCCTGATGCCTTCGCTCTACGAACCTTGCGGCCTGAACGCAATGTATTCGCTGGCTTACGGCTCGGTGCCCATCGTGCGCGCCACGGGCGGGCTGGCCGACACAGTGAAGGACTGCGAGAAGAGCAAAGGCGGGAATGGATTCACGTTCCGCAATGCAAACAGCGCCGACCTGCTGAAAGCAATCAAACGCGCTACCGATTACTACCAGAATCCCGACGAATGGGCTGCCCTGGCCGAACGCGGCATGAAAAGCGATTTCTCGTGGAACGAAGGCGCAAAGAAATATGATGAAATTTATTACCAGCTGATGAAAGACGGCGAGAGCAAAAAGTAATATGCTGCGCGCGCCGTCATTGCCGGCTTCTTTATTCGTTCTTGAAAATATGTATAGTGCTCTATGCCAAACAAAAACACTCCGGGCCGAGGCGCCAAGGGCACCGGGCAAAACCCGATGGAAACTTTGCCGAGAGGCGGACGTATTAACTTGTTGGGCGTATTTTTTTCATACTTTGCAGTTAGAAGTAATAATATGATAAATAACAGTGCAAAAAAAACGATGCTGAAACTATTCGGCATAGCACTATTGATAACACTTTCGTCCTTGCTGCATTCGTGCAACGACTTGCCGACGGCAATTGCCTACGATATGCTGAACGATACAGTTGCTTTGCATACAGTATCGAACACCACGCATAAATTGATTACTCATTCCGAATGGAATACGACCGGAGTCGCAAACATCAACACGTCCGGCGCGCTGATCGGCCGCACGCCCAGCACCACCGCTTTCGCTATTGCCCAGTTCTATATGCCGGACACCTTGGGCTATGTGAAGCCGGAGGACATGGTTTCATCGACCATCATTATGTACGCTAAGCAATACGTGTTAGGCGACACATTAAGCAACCAACTCTCCTTCCGCGGCTACGACATGTTCCGCTGGGATACAGCTTTCACTTATGAAACAGTTTTCCCACACGGCTCGAAGTACTCCCCATACATCGACTACAGCAAAGTATTGACCGAATTCGATGGCCAAATCTCATATACGGACACTATGACCACAATCGAGATGCCGTTCTCGACCAACAAGACAGCCGAATGGCTCTACAAAAATGCTCAAAAAGACACTTTCCTTGTCTGGAATTCGAGCACATTGGTGTACGATACGACCATCCGCTCGAAGGACATATTCGGCGTGGCGCTCCTGCCCGGCGAAAATTCTAACGTGATTCGCCAATTCTCGACCGTCTCCGGCAATAATGGCGACAGGGAACACACCCAGCTGCGTATGATTTTCCGCAATGCGAAAAAGGATTACGCTCTCGATACGATTACTGTCGGGTCCAACTCGATATACTTTGCCCAGAACACTCTGAAAAAAGATACCAAGAAACTATACATCCAGGGCGCCGTAACGCTTACGTCCAATCTGGAATTCGACATCAGCATGATCCCGAAATACGCATACATTCATTCGGCCATGCTCGAACTGACGCTCGACCCGGACGAATCGATTGGCGGAAGGTCGCCTCTGAACGACACCATAGAGGCCGGATACTATTTGGAAAATGCTTTCCGAATATACAACAGCCCGAAATTCGCTTTCTATGGCTTGCGCCAATCGGACGAATCGCGCCACAATATTTTCGCTTTCACGGACATAGCCCCAATGTTGCAGTTCTGCCTGCGCAACGACAAGCGGGCAAAGCTCTATTTCTTCGACTATGGAATATCGAGCCGATACGCGCAGGCGAACATGTACTCTTTCTTTGGCCCGGAATGCACTGATGAATCAAAGCGGCCCAAGCTAACAATTATTTATTCGGAAATGCCCACTTATGGTAAATAATATTAAAAAATCGATTGCAGTCGCAATTCTATTCATTGCTGCCGCGGCCCAGGTCTATTCGCAGGGCGGTTCAAATTATTCGATTATCGGTTTCGGCGATATTTACAACAATACGAATGCTTTCTACCAAGGCTTGGCCGGCACTTCGATTGCCATACCGAGCGAAGAGGCTATCAATACGGCCAACCCGGCTCTGTTGCCCTTCGTCAGCTCCACGAGACTCGAAATCGGCTATAGATTCAATCAGCATTACAACAAAACAGAGAATTCGTCCCTTTGGCAAAATAACGGCGAACTTACCGGCGCCCAGGCTGTCTTCTCGGTGGATACCGCCATCGGGCTTAGCTTTGCTGCCGGAATCGCACCGTATTCGAGCGTGAATTACTACATCGCGAACGCCTTGGTCACCACCGCCAACGATACCAAAGTGGAAGGAATTGGCTACTATCAGGGCCAAGGAGGCATCAGCAAGGCATTTGCGGCCGGAGGAGTCAGTATCAATAAATACCTTTCCGTCGGCACCTCGTTTACTGTTTACTTCGGTACGATTAATTCGCTCACTCAGGTGAATTTTAGCAATACAACGAACAATTCCTATTTCGAGAAGGACGACAAATTCTCGGGAATTTCGTATAAAATCGGACTGTACTCCAATCCGACTCCCAACCTTGGCATCGGCGTTTACTACGAGAAATACAGCAACTGGAAATATACCGAAGACATCATATACCCATCGGTCTATAGCACTTCCTCAACGCTTTTCACCAAGAATTACGATTGCGAAGTGCCCGACCAAATCGGGGTCGGTGTGTCTTACAAAATAGAAAAATTCGTCTTGGGCGCTGATTTCGTGAAGCAAGACTTCTCAAAATTCAAATACAACGCTGGCGCAATCGGTTCCTTCTCCGATGCGTATAGCACTTCTGTCGGCGTGTCCCGCTTGGGGAACACATCGTATTCCGCCGGCATACTCGACCGGATTACGTACAATTTCGGCTTTGCATACAGCAACCTGTACTACAAGGCCAAAGGCGAGCAAATCAAAGAATATTACGGTGCCATCGGGTTCCATATCCCCGTCGTCGGCTCGACCTACCTGGACGCTTCGTTCAACGTGGGCCAACGCGGCACCAAAGACAACGGATTGATCAAAGAGACATTCTGCCGCTGCTTGTTCAATTTCAGCATCGGCGAATCATGGTTCAAACCATACAAACGTGAATATTAGTTCAAAAATTAATGAGCAAAGCAATGAAAAAAAGTAATATATTACTGCCCGAAGTCCATGCAACGACGGTTATCGGCGTTATTCGCGACGGCAAGGCCACACTCGGCTCCGACGGCCAAGTGAGTTTTGGCAATACAGTGATGAAACACACAGCCCGCAAAGTGCGCCGCCTGTACAACAATAAGATACTGACCGGATTCGCCGGCGCCACAGCCGACGCTTTCACTCTTTTGCAACGCTTCGAGGAGAAGCTCGAGGCGAACCGTGGCAATTTGCTTCGTTCGTCCATCGATTTGGCCAAGGATTGGCGCACAGACCGCTACCTGCGCCGTTTGGAAGCGATGCTGGCAGTTATGGACTCGCAAAAGGCACTCATCATTAGCGGCACGGGCGACGTTATCGAACCTGATGACAACATAGTTGCAATCGGTTCAGGCGGGCCTTATGCGCTTTCGGCCGCCCGCGCACTGCTGGCCCACACCGAAATGAGTTCGCGCGACATCGTCGAGGAATCGCTGAAAATCGCAGGCAACATCTGCATCTACACAAATTCATCGATCACCATCGAAGAACTCTAAGCCGAAGCATAATAAAACTCAACAGCCTCCCCGATACGTATCAGGGAGGCTGTTTTTGTAAACAAATTGGCCCCCTCATTTCAGATTCACGTTCATATCCACAATCCAGCCACACATTTTGTGGCCATAAACGTTTTGTAAGGAACAGTACCAAATATCACTTTGAGCGAGTTGATAAAATCTATATGAATTTTACCGCTATGCGGTATGACATACAAAGGGGAAGCAACTCACTACAATATAACAACCGCTACGCGGTATCAATCCGTTACTATTACTTTTCTTTAAGAATGCAAATAGCATTGGATACTGAATTTATTCAATTCGTCATAGAACCATATTTATTCGCTACGATATTAATCGATCAGTATTCCCTCTCCTCCTCTTCCGGGCCGGCGCCCAAGCGGAAAAGCGATGGAATACTGAAATGGGTTTGCAGAGATAATTGGTGGTAGCAGAGCGCGCGGTAGAGTATGTCCATGCGGTTGAATGAGTATTTAATCGATACTTCGCTGTTCGATATCGTTTCGCTTGCGTTCAGGAGACCGGCCAGCAGGCCCGATACGGCAAACTCAACTCCCGCAAAGAATGAATTATTCGGCTCTCCGTTATTAATCATCCTGTATCCCAATAATGTGTTTAAGCGGTATGCACCACTCGAATAAATTAGTCCGGCCGTTGTGCCGAAATCGACACCGAATTGGAACTCGCGCGCGCGGCCGCCCATTCCGGCGTAGGTCGTGTCGCCAAGCCTTATCGACGACGAACCGAGGTGGGCATAGATATAAGGAATGTAGCGCGAGGTTTCCGTTTTGAAGTCCCAGCCGTAGCCATACTTGTAAATGAACCATTGGGCATCGACGTCGAATTGTCCGGATTTGTCCACTTTCAGCAGCGTGTATCCGTCAATTTTCCCGTGCGAATAGCCGGACTGAGGCCGTTTCGTGTGGAATGTAAGGTTTTCGTATCCTGTAAAGTTGGCCCCCACGGGCGATCCCGCTCCCGAGCCGATTCGAAGTCCCAAACCGAAAAGGGCTGTGTGTTGGTAGTCCAATGGGGTTGCCGGATTGAAATCGGTATAGCCGATCCGCGCCTGGCAGACGTTTACCAACCCCGTGGAATGGGTTCGGACGGACAAATCAAAGACGTTCGGATACAAGATTTGCGCGGACAAACGAGTAGCAGCAAACAATACTGCCACGCAAAGCATAAGTCGAGTCGTTTTCATAGCTAAAAGATCCTTATAGTTGATTCTCAAGTAATTCTATCTTTCAAGCCGTAAAAACTATCATTTCCGTCCCAACAGTTAGTTAACAAACTGCTCTCAAACCTCGATTTCGGCGGGGTTTGGCCTTAGTTGCTGGGTAGAAATTTATGCTATGCTAATTTCCTGTAAATAATCAATAATTGCAATATCGGCAATTTCCCGAATAAATGCAAGGATGGAGTGAAAAAAGTTTAGTTCTGTAATGCGTTGAGTGGGATTTTATCTCGGATCGGAAAACGAGCCGCAAACAGTCGTTATTTACCTTATAATTCATACAGTTATTCTCACACACCCCAAAACCCCTCTTTCTAGAGGGGACTTAAAAATCAATTTATGCTATACTAACATTATATTTAGAACGATTCTTATCCCCTTCTAATAAGAGGGGGTTAGTGGGTGTGTCGCTCAATTGGATAGTGCCAACACTAAAGGATCTGGTCGAACAAGAGGAGATTCCCGCCTGCGCGGGAATGACAGAAACATTAAAAAGCTCCGCAACATGGCGAATAAGCAATAGCTCCATTTCCCCCTATTCCCTATTCCCCGCGCGAAGCGAATTGAATATCGTAGAGCTTCCGATAGACGCCGCCTATGGCGTAGAGTTCGGCATGGGAACCGGATTCGACCACTTGGCCGCGGTCGAAAACGAAGATTTTATCGCAATTAATAACAGTCGCGAGCCTGTGAGCCACCATAATGGCGGTGCGTTTCTCCATCGAGCTGTCGATTGCTTGCTGCACTACTTTCTCGCTTTCGCTGTCGAGCGCGCTTGTGGCCTCGTCGAAGACCAGAATTTCGGGATTCCTCAGCAGTGCGCGTGCGATGGAAACGCGCTGGCGTTCGCCGCCAGAAAGCATCACGCCGCGGTCGCCAACGATGGTATTGAAACCTTCGGGCATGTTCATAATGAATCCGTATGCGTTGGAAATGCGGGCAGCGTGTTGGACTTCTTCGTCGGTTGCGGAGTCGAATCCGAAACGAATATTGTTTGCGATAGTATCGTTGAATAGAATGGTTTCCTGAGCCACGATTCCGAACAAGCGCAGGTAATCATCGTGCGATAGCGAACGGATATCGCGACCGTCGATGCTGATCGTGCCCGAGGTGGGGTCGTAGAATCTCGTGATCAGGTCCAGCATGGTGGACTTACCGCTACCGCTCGCGCCCACGAATGCGACTTTAGCACCTTTGGGGATTTCGAGCGTTTGCTCTCGGATCACTTCAGCGCTGCCGGCGTATGCGAACGTAACATTATCTACTTTTATTTTTTCTTCGAAGCCTTTTATCTTTTCCGTGCCGGATTGCACGTTTGGTACTGTGTCAATGATGCCGAATACGCGCGAAGCGGCAACTATCCCGCGTTGGAATTGGCTGACCTGGCCGACCAGAGTGGAAACCGGGGACATAATCGAAAACAGCGAGAAAAGGAAAAGCATCAGATCGTCTGGCCCCATCTCGCCGGAAATTGTCATCATTCCGCCCACGAGCAGCACCACGCAGAGCGCAAAAATTGCCAGCACTTCGTTGAAGCTCGGGATGATCGTCGTGATGCGTTCGTGTTTGATGCACGAACGCACGAAATACGCCGTTTGATTTTTGAAACGCTTTAGCACGGATTCCTCGGCGCCGTATGCCTTGACGACGCGAATGCCGGAGACGGTCTCCTGAAGCACTGCCGTGTAGTCCGCCATTGCGGCCTGCATGCGCGAGGCGTAGCGGCGGAGGTACTTCATAAAAAACGAGATAATCAACAGGCTGACGATACTCGTAGAGAAGGCGATCAGCGTTAGTTTTATCGATACGCTAAGAAGCAAAAGCAGGAAAAGAATTATTTGAATGCCTTCGCGAATGATAGTCGTTAGCGACATAAACGTGGACAAACTCATAACGTTCACGTCGTTCGTCAGCACGCTTATCAGTTCGCCTTCTTTTTTCTTTACGAAAAAGTCAATCGAAAGAGATGTGATTTTGGCAAAAAGCGAGTCGCGAATGGATTTAATAATTCCTTCGTTCAGTTTGACACCCACGACGTATGCCAAGTATTTGAAAAAGTTTTTCAGCACGAAGAGACAAATGATCATGAACCCGAGGTTAATGAGAGTCGAATACAAATCGCCGCCCGTAGCGACAATGGAGGCGATGAAACTGTCGTAATACGCCTTCAGGCCATCGAACAGCCCGCCACCGGTTGCGGTAGGGATGGCAGAGGCGACGTCTTGCTTGAAGAGGATTTGAAAAACCGGCTTGATGATCGAAACGCTCGCCGTGGTTAGCGCCGAAAAAATAGTATTCAAAACGAGCGACAGGAGGAAAACCAGTGCGAACGGCTTTACATATACGGCGATTCGCAGCAGGATTTTCGTTGGGGATTGGGTGAGTGTGTCTTTATCTTTCTTCTTCATTAACCGGCGATTTCTTTCTTGCAAATTGTACTTTCTCCAATATTAAAGTTAAGAAATAAAAGCAAGAATAGCAAAAGGTGTCGCTTTCGATGATAAACGTCAGCCAACATGATTCCCCACGCATTTGGATAAATGCAAAAACTCCCTCCAAGGCGAGCGAGCACATGGAGGGAGTTTGCTGAGAAAACTCACTACTACAAGAGTTATTTCCTCTTCACAAATTGATTCGATATGGCTTCCTTGCCATTCGAGATTTTTATGAAATATACGCCATTAGCCAGCGATTCGGTCGGCACTTTGATCGCCGTACCGGCCGCGAAGTCGCATCGGCTCGAATAGACCTTGTCTCCGCGCATATTGAAAAGTTCGATCGTGGAAGCGCCGAAATCGGCCGAAACAGATACATTGATGAAATCAACTGCCGGAACAGGATAGATGTTCATCAAGTTATTCAGCGAAGGCTCTTCGATGCGTGTGTATTTGTCCAAATAGAAGCTATAAACGCAACGAATTCCGAAGTTTGGCTCGAAAGCTTTGATTACTTTTTTCGTAACCGGTTCGATAATATTCACACTTCCTTCGCCAATATCGGGAACTGCCCAGTACGAAAGGCCCCAACCATACTGAGGTTCGGAAATCGTGAACGTGTAGCATCCGGCGTCGTAATTGAGCGTGTCGTAATAAATCTTATTGGCAGAGAGTCCTTTGCGTTCCATCACGACGTTGCCGTCCATGTCCTTGATCAGGTATGAATAAAGTTGCGGATAGCTATTCGTTTTATATCGGAAAATCATGCCTTTTTGAATCAGATCAGGCAAGTTGAAGCGAGTGGTGTATGTGTCGTTGTCGGTGTATCCGTCTTGCTGGCCGTTCGGTTCGGAAATATTGACTGTAAATAGCTTCTCATCGTTCCCAATCCAGAAATCGCTTCCCGAGACAGGCAGGGTTACGGTAATGGTTTCGTTCGGGGCCAAATTGCCGCTCCAGTTGTAGTTTTCGGCAGTGCCGCCGGAAACCGTATATGAAAACTTCAGCGATGTGAGGTTCGATGTGCCATTGTTGCGAATTTCCACCTTTGGTTCGGAGCAAATCGGGTTCACTCTCGTGTAATATTCCTCGTTGTTCGGCGCGATAACGTTATAGATTTCGGCATCCACTGCGTGCGTCGATGGGCCGTATTGCACCAAATAGAACGACATTTTGTAGTCGCCATTGCCCATTCCGGGATTGTCTGTAGGTACCGGCGAAATAGCATAGTCAATAACGGGTTTTCTGTTTGAAACGAAACTTGTAATATTGAAATCTCTTTCGCGGACGAGGTCGCCCGGGCACCAGCCCTCGCGTTCTTGTGGCCAAGTGCCGCCCTGCGGAAAGACCGGGTTCGAACGGCATTCTTCGTTTGTATAGACGTGCCATTTGGCTGCTTGCGTGCCGTCCACGGTCAGGTAGTGCGTGTTGTCGTGCCATTCGCAGCACCAGGGGTCTGTGCCCGTCGAGCTTTGGTGGCCGTGGCCTGTAATTTTTGTTTTCATTTTGAATTGTGTTGCGCCCTCTGCCAAAGGCATTTCGAGCGGCTTGAGAGCTGTATTTTCGGCCAGGTCTTTGAATGAAGGATTGACAAAGCCGCCCCACATTGGGTCGAGCGAAACAATTGGCCGAGCGGGAGTACCCTTGATGAAAATGAACTTGACGTCTGCCAACTCTTGGAAATTGTGCGCTGTAATATCTACATTGCCCTTCAGTATCGGTGCGTAATCGGTTACGTCGTAGGCCCAGAGGAACCCATCGTCCACTTGCGGAAGGCCAGAGATGCCATAGGGCGTGATGAAACGGGCAATCTCGTGGCGAACGACACGCTCGACCGGAGTCGAATAGTACGTTATCGAATCGTTTTTAAGAGTCTTGTCTAAAGTAATTGCTACCGAATCGACAACTTCGCCTGTGATGTCGTCGATCGTATATGAATAGGGGGAGGCCCAAACCATCTCGCGTTCGGCCACTTGGGGCGTTTTTGCCTCCACTTTGTATTTGGCCAGCAGGGATGGTTTCTGGACGGCATCTGCATCGCGATTGGTTATAACCAAATGCGAGGTGTATTCGCCTTGGATCGTTCCAACTGATGGTTTGATGGCCACGCTGGTCGGGTTCGAGCAGATTTCCGAGGATTTGAGCGAAACGAATTCCGGCAGTCCAAACATTTTCCCGTCGCGGGCTTTCGCGGATTTGTCTTCGAGCGTGATGCCGGCGTCTGACCTCAGGTCGTACCATGCGGCAAGGTCTGCGAAGGCGGGGTGTTCGCTTGTGATCGGCTTGCTCATCCAATCGGCGATTGTGGTGCGGTCGAGCGACTTTTTCCAGACGCGAACTTCCGAGATTCCACCTTTGAACATCGAGTTATATTTAGTCGTTCCGCCGATGATAAAATCAGGCAAAACATATTGCAGATTCGGTGGGATTTTCCATGAGAAATCATTTTTCCTGTATTTCAAAGAAACTTGTTTGCCGTTGACGTAGAGTTTCATCCTGTCGTTAGGAACGGCCTGAGTGCCGTCGTATGCCATAGCGACGTGCACCCAAGCGCCGGTGCTGAGAGCCGTCGAGCTTCCGTAGCAGACGTTGTTGTCGTTGTTTCGGGCCATACAGTATATTTCGCCCTCGACGTCCGAAAGTTGCAATCCAACTCGATCGTCAAAATTGGCAATCGTCCCCCAGTTTTGCCACTTGTCGATTTTGATCCATGTCTCGATGGTCAGAGCTTGGGCATTATTGAATTCGGGGAATTTGCCGCAATTGATGAAATCGGTTTTGCCATCGAATTTGTAATAATTGCCCAGCGCGGTGCCCATAAAGGATGGTTTACCATCGAGGCCCATTAGCGTGGGAGCCTTCGTGGTGGCGGTGTCGTAACTGATTTCGAAAGTAAAGTTCTGACCGCTTACGAGCACGAAAGCCCTGGGGAAACGGAATTTGTTCCATCCGGCTTCGATCGTGGCGTCGTTCCTGTACAGCGGAAGTTCACGGTTCAGGAATGCTAACGAAGTAAGAGTTGAACTTGTAGTCTTCAATATTTTAATGGTCAGATTCTTAAGTGCGAAGCCGCCCTCTTTGAAGTTTAGCTTAATGCCATTAATGGAATCGCCAGATATCATTCCCATTTGCGTCAAATCGCTCGAAGTGAGGATGAATTGGAATTTGCATGCCGTTTGGGGCAGCACGATTTCTTTCGTGCCGACGGGGGTTTGAAATTCGCGTTCGGCGATGGTGTTGTCGATGGCCACATCAACCAAAGCGCTGCGCAATTTGTTGAATTTCGGCGTCGAGGAGTATTGAATAGTCTTGGGATAGAGTTGGCCGAGCATATAGAGCGGCTGGGCCACCAACGAAGAATCGAAGATACCCGTGTGGCTGCGAATGAACGTGTACGTGTCGTAGTCCCATTCGCCGCAATTGTATTGGTCGCGAAGAGTATTGACGTCGCATTTCAGCTTGTAGAGCATAATAATTTTCCGATAATTGTCTGTGTTGTCGGGAAATTTAAATATTCCGGATCGAGAGTATATTGAATCGAAGCAGATTGTCTGGACCACGTCGTAGTCCGTCGGCTTGAGGGATTCGCTGATGAATATCCCTGCAAAGGCTTCGGGCCTCGCGGCAATGGCCAGGGCAAGGATCAATAAAACACTGTAAAAATACTTCTTCATAAAGAACGCTCCAGATTGGTGATTTATATGTAGAATCTAATTTTTGCAAAGAACCAATAAAGCAAAATAATAAGTAATTAATTAATAATGAAAAATAATTATACTGTGTGTTAATTGGTACGGCCAGGGCTGGATAACATGATAATGACTAAATTATTCCTGACACCACCATTCCGAAATGGTATCATCAAGGTTATGATTATATGGAATTATTAGTTGTTAAACAGATTTTTCAGAGATTTAGAGTCTGCGTTTTAATTGTTCACTCGAGGGTGAGGGCGAGGTTACCTCGCCACTACTTCGGGCAAAACTATGACCTCCAAGAAGTTATATTGAGCATGGGAGTACTCCGCCCATCGGCAAGCTCAGTGACCGCGGAAGAGAAGGGTTGCATAAAAAACTCATCCGAAGACTGCCAGCGAGTCAACAGATGAGTATTAGTCATAAAGTCTGAGTTTAATACACAAACAATTCGATAGGGTATATTAAATATCGATTCAATTGCTTGGTTCGGCATATTCCTCGACTGTCGGGGTTTTCATCACTAACCCGATAATAATCGAAATAATGAATCCGGCCGCCCATACGCCGCCAATCAAGAAGATTGCGAGGCCAGTGCCGATTGCCGCACCGGCCGCATGGGCATCGGATGTGCTTTGAGAGGCCATCTGAGCGCCCAGCACGAAGCCGTATATCATCCAAATCAGGCACATTATCGAGTGGAATAACGCAAACCATTTTGCTGTATTCCAACCCTTGCCTCCGTAGCGCTTTTCGCCCACCAACAATGGTTTTTCCGCCTGCCAAAGCCCAAATCCGAGCGGTGGCAATACTATCGACAGGATTATGTGTTTCAGGGGCTTCCCTTTCCTTGTCCTGTTTTGCAATAGAATTATTGCAACGCAAATTGCAGCTGTAATCAGATACCACATGGTACTACTCCAAATTGTTAAACTTGTTTCTTAAGGTTAATATTGCTTTTTACGGCACGATATTTTCTGCTTAGTTCGTTAATGTCTTCGGTATAACTATTCAGCGAGCCTTTGGGCGAAAATGCGGCTTCCATCGAAAGGTTATAGCAGACGAGCAATTCTTTGATATTGGCAAATAGTTCCTTCGATTTCTCGGTCGGTTCCTTGATGGTCGAAACCGTGCTGTCGATCTTGGTTTTCTGAATCTTCGAAAGGCTGTCCACGAAGGCAATGTCCTTCGCGTACTGCGAAAGCCCTGTATTGATGTCGCTGCACCAAGTGCGCGTGCCGGTGATCGGCGCAATGTATTCGTGGTCGAAAATAACTGACCGCCAACTGGAACTGCACTCGCTGGCAATCGCCAAGTTCAATTCCGTTTTGCTCATTATCGAATCGGCAACGGATAGGGCGCGCAAATTGTACTTCTCCGCCGATTCCGAACAGGCCGAGAGAATGAATGCCACAAGACAGATAATTAATAAACTGGTTCTGGAAAACATCACTTTGTTCTCTACATTGTAATTAAACATGATACGAAAATAATCGAGGCATTGCCACATTATGACAATCAAGAAAACGATTAAAAAAGAAAACAATAAGGAAACATTTTTGCAGGCCCGAAGGGTGCTTCGTTTGCTCAGGATACTGCAAGGCGCAAGCCGTATCGGTATCGCGGAAATCGCAACTCGGCTGCTGCCCGAGGCGAACGAATCGGAAATCGGCAAGCAAATGCGCAGCATACGCCGCGTGGCAGAAATTCTTCGCGACGAAGGGTTCGTAGGCCGAATGAAAGAGAACGGCACGGACAAATATTTCATCGCGAAGGCGCCGGGCAAATCGCCATCACAGGTATCGCTAACGCCAGCGGAAACACTGTCTTTCTACTTGCTGAAGTCATTTCTCGAGCGTTTCCGGGGCAGTACTCTTGCCTCGGAGATAAGGTCGCTTTCGGACAAGATCGATTTAATCGCCCCCGGGAATTTCTTCGCTGAGGAATTCTTTTTCGAGCAAATTCCTGGAGCATTCGAGTTCGAAAACAAGCCCAAGATCATGCTCGATTTGATTCGGAAGATCCTTTCGGGATCGGCCATCAGGCTGACATATCGGAAACACGGCGACGGCGAAGAGCGCGTTACGGAAATATTTCCATATTCACTGTTCGACTACGAGGGGTTGCTGTACCTTTCGGCGTATCATTTCAAATCGGGGAAAACACTATCCTTCGCGCTGGCAAATATTGTCCGCGTCGAGGATTCATACATCGAAAGGCCTGTCCCGGATTTCGACAGCGAAAAGTTTCGCGCTCAGAGGTTTGCCGTTTCCGATGGCGAACTGAAAAACGTAAGGCTCGTCATCAAGAAAAACTACGCTGTTTATTTTTCGAATCGCCGCTTCCACACGTCGCAAAAATTGCGAGAACTGCCAGACGGGAATTTGGAACTGACGATGAAAGTCCCGATTGCGCCGGACTTCCTGGCCTGGGTCATGCATTGGGTCGATGCTTTTATATCGGCCGAACCTACCGAATTGAAGAATGCTATCCGCGACATTGTCGCCAAAGCAAAAAATCTGTCTGATTAGATGATGTGGTGATAATAGTTGCAAGTAAAAAGGTAAAAGTAGCAAGT
>CAZSWR010000053.1:0-1283 GCA_964610885.1 uncultured Hyphomicrobiales bacterium
CGCCCGCAAGCAATGCCGGATTCGATGCCGTTATTGGAAATCCGCCGTATATTAATCTTAAAAGAGGTTTTATTACTGAAATTGAGAAGAATTATATTGAAAAGCATTATAGAGTTGCATCAAGTCAATATGATGCTTTTTCGGTATTCATTGAAAAAGCAATTTCATTAATAAATAATAATGGGTTCCATTCATTTATCGTTCCAAAGCCAATGATTGCTAGTGAGAGTTATGAAATAGTTAGAGAAGTGCTATTGAATTATCATATCGCAAATCTTGCCGAGTGTGCAACGCCTTTTGAAGATGCTGGGGTTGAAGCGATTGTATTTGCAATAAATAAAAACCACGTTAATAAAACAATACACGTATGTAGATTACGGTCGGAAGGGAAGTCCGTCGAATATTGTATTAATCAAGAAATCTTCTGCAAATTACCATATCGTAATTTTTCTTACCTGATAAATAATGAAAACTCTGATTTATTCTTTAAAGTTTTTACTATTGAAAACAGACTTGATAGTGTGTATGATTCTTTTACAAGAGGTATTGAGGCAGGAAAGTCATCAAGCAGTATAAATGAATGTAATTCAGAGAATAGCTTTAAGCTGATCAGGGGAGAAGATTTAACAAGATATGCCACACAATACAAAAACCTATATTTTGAAGCTACAGTACAAAATCAAAAAGAATGGAAAAACAAACAGATATACTGTTCAAGTAATATTTTGATAAGAAGAGTCGCCGATAGGATAATTGCGTCAATAAATAATGATAGTTACTGGTTCCTTAACACTATTTATTCCTTAAAAACAAGAGATAGTATTAATCCATTTTTTATTCTTGGTTTATTAAACTCGAAAGTTTTGAATTATATTTTTGGAATTGCATTTGTTTTCGACGACAAACTGTTTCCTTATCTTCGAATATCCCAACTTGAGCAGCTCCCCATTCCTTCATCGCCTCCGCAAGACCTTCACGACCGGCTTGTATCGCTTGTGGAGCGTATGCTCGAGCTGCACGAGAAGCTAAAAGCAGCAACGGAATTCGACCGGCAGCATTTGGAAGCATACATAGCCCGAACCGACAGAGAGATAGACGGAATTGTTTACAAACTCTACGGGCTTACCGACGAGGAAATCCGTATCGTGGAGGGCAATTAAAAAAGCCGTGAATACAATACGAGAGATGTACATAACCTACGGGTTTACCCGAAGGATGAAAGAACAACTCGTACACTGAAAAATTCGAGAGATGTACATAACCTACGGGTTTACCCGTAGGAT
>CAZSWR010000053.1:1383-25246 GCA_964610885.1 uncultured Hyphomicrobiales bacterium
TCGTACACTGAAAAATTCGAGAGATGTACATAACCTACGGGTTTACCCGTAGGATAAAAAGAAGGATCTATAAATGGCTTTTGTATCCCACGGGTGAACCCGTGGGATGGCGATATAGATGCAACCTACGGGTTTACCCGTAGGATGAAAAGAAGGATCTATAAATGGCTTTTGTATCCCACGGGTGAACCCGTGGGATGGCGATATAGATGCAACCTACGGGTTTACCCGTAGGATGAAAGAACAACTCGTACACTGAAAAATTCAAGAGATGTACATAACCTACGGGTTTACCCGTAGGATGAAAGAACAACTCGTACACTGAAAAATTCAAGAGATGTATATAACCTACGGGTTTACCCGTAGGATAAAAAGAAGGATCTATAAATGGCTTTTGTATCCCACGGGTGAACCCGTGGGATGGCGATATAGATGCAACCTACGGGTTTACCCGTAGGATAACAAAACAACTCTATATCTCATAGAAGTATATAATCCCACGGGTGTGGATATAATCCCACGGGTGAACCCGTGGGATAAAACGTCAACGTACACGAAACCGTCACCGAAAATTCACAAACTACGTTCAATAAAACAGACTGAAAAACCAATGAAAACATACGAGAATAAAACATTCACACCCGACGATTTCGCGCTCGATAAGGATGCGGAATACATCTCCTGCGAGTTCCGCGGGGTGAGCCTCTTCAAAGAAAGAATGAATGGCGCCCGATTCACGGACTGCACATTCTCTTCGTGCAATCTGGCAGTCGTTAATTTCATCGATGCCGCGCTGAACGACGTCCGGTTCCGCGATTGCAAGATGACCGGCGCGGACTTCTCGAAGTGCCAGACATTCCTCTTTTCGGTTTCGTTCGCGAATTGCGACCTCGGAATGGCCATCTTCCACAAAAACGACCTGAAGAACACTACTTTCGATGCCTGCAACATGCGCGAATCCAGCTTCGTCGAGGCGAACCTGCACGGCGCCGTTTTCGCGAATTGCGACATGGAGAAGGCCACTTTCGACCACGCCAATTTGGAACGCGCTGACTTCCGCTCCGCCAGGAACTACTCGATCAACCCAAACAATAATCGATTAAAGAAAACAATCTTTTCTATGCCCGATGCAATCGGCCTCATGGACCATTTGGATATTATTATTAAATAATACTATTGAATTTTTAAATTCAATGGTTTCCATCACACCTTGCGGTCACTGAGCTTGTCGAAGTGCCCGCGTAGATGGGAATTATCCTTTCTTCACCTGTCAATGCTATCTGTGTCATTCCCGCGTAGCGGGAATCTCCTCTTGTATCAAGAGGTTACTTGTCTTATAAATCCAAATTGTTCATAAAAATCAGACATTTTTGCTATACCCTCATCCCCGGCCCTTCTCCCGACAGGAGAAGGGTGTAAGAAAACGTGTTTTGATGGAAGTCCCTTGTCGCCCTTTGAGAGAAAGGGATTAAGGGAATGAGGGTTTTTATTACGAACTTTTTTGGATGAATACTTCTTTGGCACCCTTTGGCAAAGTGGGGTGGGGATTTGTCGATACTTCAATGACTTACTACGATGCAAGCAATAGGTTGAAACCCATTGTTGCTAATCTTGTACTAATTCTGGCATACTATTAATCTATTAAATCCTAATATAGATCCGTCCGACAACGGGGTCGGTATTGACGATTGAGTGAAGTTTTTCGATTTTTTCAATAGTCATGGCATTGCCGGCGCCCATGATTTTCATTCCTGAGGTGGTTACGATATTCCTCGTGATCATCATGCCTTCGGTGATGTCTTTGGCGCGAATTGGCTTTTCTTTGTTCCCATGCGCGGCGAAATATTGGTCCAGAAGCGTAACCAATTTGAAATCGTAGAGTCTGCGGTTCTCGTGTTCGAGGGCCTCGATGGCTTTCGGCTGGCTGACTTTTTTCAGCACGATCTGCTCGTCGAAATCCAGAATCGTCCTGATGATTCGCGATCCGAGCGGAATTTGCCAAGACTTCAATTTGCCTGGAAAGCCCGATCCGTCGAAGTTTTCGTACACATGCACAAGGATTTTAATCACATCGTCGAAGTCCTTGACGTTCGAAAGAAATGTCTTTATGAAGTCGGGCATCGTGAGGATTGTTTCGTTTTTGGGCAGTCCGTCCGTGAGCAAAGACCCTTTCAGCATGGTTTCCGGCAGGTTCAAACGGCCGACGTAGCACAAAGTGGCGGCAATTGCGATATTTTCGACCTCTTCGCCGCCCACGTCTCCGTATTCGAGCGCGATCCATTGGGCCATATCGCGAAACCGTGGCATATTCTTCTCCATCTCGGGGAATTTGATTTTTTGCACGGTTTGCATCATATTGATCATTCGCGTACGGTATTCCAGAATATCTGCTTTGAGCGCATCGATGCTGCCCTTTTCTTCAAGCTGTTTTATTTGCAACGAAAGTATTCTGTGAGCCGAACGTAGTTTCCCGATCAGGTCATCGACGGAGAACGGTTTATTGATAAAATCGTCTGCGCCCTGCTGGAGCGCCTTCAGGTTGGCGTCCTTGTCCGCATTTCCTGTCAGGAGTATGAAATAGCTCGGCAGGGGAGTTTCGACGGAGCGTACTTTCTTGAGCACTTGCAGTCCATTAAGCCCGGGCATCACAAGGTCG
Organism: uncultured Hyphomicrobiales bacterium; assembly: GCA_964610885.1. GTDB lineage: Bacteria > Bacteroidota > Ignavibacteria > Kapaibacteriales > UBA2268 > CAZSWR01. Next base: position 4,040 of record CAZSWR010000053.1, read on the forward strand.
GAAATGATGATCATCGGTTTGCTTTCTGCTTTGATAATGTCCCAAGCATCAATGCCATTCACTTCAGATTTAATCTGATTGTGCGGAAAGACCTTTCCAATCAGTTTTGATAACGAGTTTATTACTAATTCATCGTCATCGATTACAACAAATACAATTTCTTCCATCGAAACCATTAATATTATCAATATTTCACAAATCAACCTCTCACAATATAAGAAAAAACTCTGCCAAAAATTTCATTTGTGTCGAACGAATTAAAATAAATTATGAACCTTCCACGTATTCAAATTGTATTATTTAGAGCAATCAATCTCAGTTTCGTCAGAATCATCGAACCTTCCGAATAGCCTGCCAGAAATAGTAAAAGATTGGCAACAATGGGGCTTGCCCCATTGCATACATCGCGATAAGTCATTGATATCTCAAGAAATCCCCCAATCCCCCTTTTCTAAGGGGGCTAAAGAACGGTATGGGCTAATACATTGATAATATAGTAGTTATGGTTTGTATCGAACCCACGGGTTAACCCGTGGGTTCGATCATATCACTATTTCTAATATCGTCAGTGTTTTACGCGAATATTTTCTTTATCCCACTTTGGCAAAGTGGGGTGGGGAAATCTTGGAATATCAACGGCTTACGCTGTTGGCGCCCTACATCATCGCATAGCGCTTGCGGAGGAACCACTCGACGGATAGCATCAGGATTGCCAATCCTATCATCCATGGATAGTTCCATAGCGGCGATTCCGTCTTCGTCGTTACCGAGCGGTCTCGCCAGGCGTTGTGGCGGGCAATATCGGCCATCAGGGTGGAAACCGATTCGGGCAGGTAGAAACGGCCACCTGTACGCTCCGAAAGTGATTGCAGCAGTTGCGAATTCATTTTCAAGTTCTGATACTCTGCCACGGCAGCCCCGATGGAGAAACGGCCGTTGTCCGATCCGAGTTTGTTGCCGCCGGCCGTTGCTGTGCCGCTGAAGTAGTATTCGCCTTCGGGCAGCCCATCGGCACGTGCGGAATACCTGCCGCTGGATAGGAAATTGAGCACCAATTCGCGGCCGTCTCCCGCGCCAGAAATCTTTACGGAGACGGTGGCATTGTCCACTGGATTAAACGCTGCATCATAGACCTGCGCCAAGAATTCGACCGATTCGCCGTTCGAGTACAGCTTCTTATTCGTTCGGATACGTACATTTTTATTGTTCTGATTCACGGAAAGCCAACGGAAAGCATTTTTGAAGAAAACATCGAACAAATCGATTGCGTCCGAGCGGTCGTTCGAGGCTTCGGCTGCGTATCCCATCAGTTTCCAACGATAAATCCCATAGCCGGTAACCGCCACCGATTTTGAATTCTTGAATGACCGAGTCATTATTAGCGGTTCTTTGAGTGGCGCATTATTGATCTTCATGGTCGAAATCACTTCAGTTTCGGGTTTCGGGCGGACGAACGTTTCCGTATGGTACAGCGGAGGCAGTTTGTTCCAAAGCTCCATATCCTTTTCGTTGCCATAGACGCGCAATAGGGAAGAGGACGCGGCCTCGTGGCGGATGTCCGGCAGCGCAAGGAATTCCTGGTTTCGCGAAGAAAGCATCGTGAACGGAAGGTATTCCTGAATAGTTTTTACTTTTTCGTAGTCGGTATTTTGGGCAGCAACGAAGAAGACCGGTTTTCCGCTTTCCAATCCGTCGCGAATAATGTCCATCGTTGCCGACGGCGTCGAGGCGATCGGGAATCCGACCAAAATGAACATTTCGCTGGCCAAGACATCTTGGCGGTTGGGTGCGGTGTAGAATTCGCCATCCTTTTTCTGAATGTATTGCTTCACTTCGACGCCTTTTTCCTTCGAAAGCGAATTAGTGATGAAGGAAACGTCCGGGCTGGGCGCGCCAGCAAAAATTGCCACCGAGCGTTTATTCTTCAATACGTTTACAAATTCCGATGCCGTGTTGTTAATCGTAGTCTGCTCTCCCGTGAGCGTTTCGGCTGTGATCGACAGCTTGCGGACGCCTTCCTGGCGGGGCATGTACTGGAAAATCACCGATGAGGATTGCGGCGAAGACCGCAAGCTAAGCTCTTGCTCGGCCACTCGCGCTCCGTTGTCCGTGAGCGTAACCCGAATCTGCGAGCCGGAGAATCCCGACGACGAAATCGTGGCGCTAACCGGGATCGGATTGTCTATGTATGCAATGTCATTCGTTATCATCGACTGCACGGAGACGTCCTTGGGGTCCGTGGTGTCGCCGATTCCGACCGAATAGACGGGCAGCCCAAGGGCTTCGGCGGTGCTGATCGGATTGTTCCCGGCGTTGTATGCGCCATCGGAGACCAGCACGACTGCGCGAATGTTTTCATTGGCCGTGAAGCGATCGACGTATTTGATGGCGCGGGCGATATCGGTTTGGCCGCCGTCGAACCGTAGCGAATCGTTGCCGAATGCCGACAAATAGTGCGGCTCTTCCGAAAATATAATAAAGTCAGCTTCTTCGGCGCCGAGCGATGCCAACCCGGAGCTTTGTAGGGCCTTTTTGATGATTTCAGCGCGGTTGCCGGTGCGGTCGGTGAACCCAGACGAAAGTGAGTTGTCGATGATGACGGCCACTTTGGGCTTCTCGATCGAGCCGGACACCATCGTCAGTATCGGGTCGAAAACTGCAAACAGCAATAGCCCCAAGCCGATTGCGCGCAGCGAGGCAAGCATAATTTTCCTGGAGCGCGGGATGGCCGGGACTGTCCGCCGATATATATAGAAAGAAAAGCCGATTCCGACGGCGAGGGCGATTACTAAATACCATACAGAAGCACTAAGGCCGATTGAATATGAATTCATTTGTTATCTTCAATATCAAAAAACATTAATATATCCAATACAAAATTAAACTAATAATGGGAATATTCGGAGTAATTTTTTGGATGAATCAGGTGGCGCGAGAATATTAGGTTTTTTGGGGTTTGGTTGTGTATCGTTTTGTGTGGCGTTGAATGTTCAATTTCTGGTAAATGATTTCGTAAAATGGGAATTGAATTAATTCATTTGTAATTTGGAATCGTCATTCCGCGGAGGCGGGAATCTCATCTTCAGACTATAAGTATCTCGAATATTTATGTGAACCTTCACCCCGGCGGACACTGAGCTTGTCGAAGTGTCTCCCTGGCGGAGAAGATAACAATGTGATTCTCATTAGATGAATTCGGTATTGTTTTATACCGCTTTATACCGCGCGAGCGGTTGTTGTATTGTAGCATATTGTATGAACTTTTAGGCAAGATTTCGCGTTGCGAATGTTATATGTGTTTGGTTGATCCATGCAGCATATTATGTTTTGAGTTGTCAACTCATCCGATGACTACCGATGTTGGGTGTTTATTACGAATGAATTGCTGTGGAGTCATCGGATGAGTATTTAAAACAAATCAGTTTTATAAACTCAATCAAATTAATAGCTATTTACGGCTAATTGTTTTATTTTTGAAGTTTTGAATTTGTGAGATTTCTGATGAAAATACTTGGAATAGAATCATTAGCTCTGCCCGAAGTGAAGGTGATACGATATGCGCGCTTCTGCGACGATCGCGGATACTTCACCGAAACCTACAGGAAATCTGATTTTTTCGAGTCCACGGAAATGGATTTTTTCACCGGCCTTGAGTTTTTCCAAATGAACGAAAGCCGCTCGAAGCGCGGAGTGATTCGCGGATTGCACTTCCAATGGAATCCATTCATGGGCAAGTTGGTCCGCACGATCCACGGCCACATGTACGACCTTTTTGCAGACATAAGGCCAGATTCGCCCAATTTCGGCAAGATTTGTTTCTACGACATGCCCACCACGGGCGATGAGCCCTTTGGCGAATGGATCTGGGTTCCGCCCGGATTCGCCCACGGCAATGTGTATTTGGAGGATAGCCGCATCGAATACCTTTGCTCGGGTTGGTATTCTCCAGAGTGCGAATTGGGCATTTCGCCGCGCTCGCAGGACTTGGATTTCTCGCCCTGCGGCGCCCAGGCTGAGCATTTGCGCTCGCTTTTGCACTCGCCCGACGCGATGCTTAGCGACAAGGACTGCGCCGGAATATCCATTGCGGAATGGGCCGCCCACAGTGCTTCGTCCATGTTTTTGCGTGAAAACCTTACAGGAAGATAACTCAAGGGGAAATTATGTCTCTCGATTGGAACGATAGGAAAGTACGCGACTTAGTTCGGACGAAATTCAATATTGATGGCGAATCGCCCGGGCTTATCGATACAATTAATCGGTTGCTGCTGGCCGCGCCGACTGACCTGACCGTGCTGATAACCGGCGAGACCGGCACAGGCAAGGAAGTCTTTGCCAATGCAGTACACGGACTGAGCAACCGAAGCAAAAAGCCATTCGTGAGCGTCAATTGCAGCGCCATCCCCGAAACACTGCTCGAAAGCGAACTATTTGGCCACGAAAAGGGCGCATTCACCGGCGCAACCGACCAACGTAAAGGCTTCTTCGAGGTGGCCGACGGCGGCACGATATTCTTGGACGAAATTGGCGAGATGCCACTCAGCACGCAGGTCAAACTGCTTCGCGTGCTCGAATCTGGCGAATACTCGCGCCTTGGCTCGTCCGAAGTGCGTCGGGTGGACGTCAGAGTGGTGGCCGCAACGAACCGAAAGTTGGAAATAGAAGTTGCCGAAGGCACATTCCGCCGCGACCTTTTCTACAGGCTCAATAATGTGCACCTCGTCCTAATGCCGCTCCGAGAGCACCCGGAGGACATCCCGATACTGGCCGAACGATTCGCCCGCCGCACTTGCGAAAAGCTGCATATCGATTTCGTTGGTTTCACGGACGATGCGCTTTCGATACTGAAACGCCTGCCGTGGAGCGGGAATATCCGCGAGCTGAAGAACTTGGTCGAAACCATGGTTACGCTCGAGAAAACCGGCCGAATCGGCTCGGAAGTGCTTCGCTCATATATACCTCCAGCGCTGCCGCCGTATCAGGAAACCACACAGCCCAAAGAATTGGCCATCGTGCCGATTAATGGCCCCAAAGACACAAATACGACTCACGAATTCGAGATTATTTTTAGGACGCTGCTGGACCTGAAGTCCGATATGACAGACCTGAAACGCTCAATGATTTCGCTTGCGCTCAAATCGGACGACCTGAAGGATGAGTTCTACGAATTCCAGAAAAACGCAATCGCGGCCGCTGCCTCGCCCCAACACGAGGTCGCAATCGTCAGCGAAGAACTTATTCCCATCGCCGAAATGGAACGCCGCATGATCGAGCTTGCGCTCAAGAAATATGCTGGCAACCGGCGGAGAGCCGCCGAAAAACTCGGCATCAGCGAACGCACACTCTATCGGAAAATTGCAGAATATGGAATTACGGGGTATGATTAGCTGATGTGATGATGTGATGAGAATAGTTGCAAGTAACAAGGTAAAAGTAACAAGTCAACCTATTTCAGGACAAGAAACTTGCAACTTGTTACTTTCAACTTTCTACTTGAGAAGATGTGTAGGATCGGATTCCAAACCCGTCCGAGGATGTGCAGATGTGATGAGAATAGTTGCAAGTAGCAAGGTAAAAGTAACAAGTCAATCTGTTTCTGGAAAAGATAGTTGGATATAACAAAAGCGAATTGGTATTAATATGAATAAAAAACTCGGCATAGGTTTCGTGTGCAACTATCCGAACTTCGGCGGATTGGAAATGCAGACGATCAAACGCGCGGCGGACGCTGCCTCGCGGGGATTTCGCTCGTTTGCGATCGTGAGCCAAGGGACCCCATCGGACGAATACGCTGCGAAGCTGGGAGTGGAAAGGCTCTACGTCGATCAGCGCCAGCGCTATATTGCGCCTCCGACATCGATGCGCCTCCGGTCGATGATGAAGGAATACTCGATCGATGCGTTCGTTTGCGGCAAGACTGAATCTCTTTCGGTCTCGGGCCTTGCGTTGCGAATGGCTGGCCGAAGCAAAGGCAATTTCCTGTATCAGCAGATGCAATCGGGAATTAAGAAAAGGGATTGGTTCCACAATTCGATTTATCGCCAACTATCGGGCGCCGTCGTTCTGACGGACATAATGAAAAGAATGCTCATGGAAACGACCATCTGCGCCGAAGAGAAAATTGCGGTTATTCCTTATGGAATCGATACCGATCGTTTCGATCCGCAAAAATTCGACAGAGCTACGCTCAAAACCAGTTTGGGCGTGGCGCCGGAGAGCTTCCTTGTGGGCACGATGGGCCGAATCGACCCGGCAAAGGGCATCGATACTTCGATGCGAGCTTTCGCCGAGGCGCGAATCCCGAATTCGAAGTTTGCCATTGCAGGCAATGCTGACGACCCAAGCTACCTCGAGGCAATGACGAATCTGGCCGCCGAATTGAATATTGCCGCCGATACACTTTTCATTCCGTTCACCGACAAACAGGAAGAGTATATGAACGCCTTGGACGTTTTCGTGCTGGCCTCCCGCTCGGAAACGTTTGGCCTGGTCTATGCCGAGGCCCAAGCAGCCGGACTGCTCACGATCGGCACGAACTCTGGCGGCGTGCCGGAAATAATCAGCCATGGCGAAACTGGATACCTCTTCGAGCCGAACGACTTCGGCCAGTTGGCCAAGCTGCTGTCCCATTGCGCCGGCTCCGCCTGGGAAATGCAGCAAATCGGCGCCAATGCACGGCGCCATGCCGTTGAATGCTATTCGTACCAGAAGCAAACCGACGCATTCTTCCGGTTCGTGGAGCAAAGAATGGAGACGCCATAGAAGTGAAAATTATCCATAAATAATTTTCCACAATCGGTTTAGTGAAAAAAAAACATTTGGATAATTTAAAAAAAGCCTTTAAATTTGTAGTCTGAATTTTAGGAGGAATGATGAATCCGTTGATATTTGTGAATAACATGATTGCCGAAAAGGCAGTAGAAGTCCGAAAAACTAAAGATGGCGAAAACTTCGTCGAAGTGCCGGATTTCAAACCTGGCGACACAGTAAACGTCGCCGTCCGCGTGGTCGAAGGTGAGAAAGAGCGTATCCAGAACTTCAAGGGTATCGTGATTTCGCGCCGCGGAGATGGAGTGCACCAGACATTCGTAGTCAGAAAAATTTCGAATGGCATCGGTGTCGAAAGAATCTTCCCGCTCTATTCGCCCATGCTCCAAGGTATTAAAGTGCTTCGCGAGGGTAGAACCCGCAGAGCGAAACTCTACTACCTGAGAGGAATGTCCGAAAGAAAAATCAGACAGAAACTCAGCTAAAAAGTCAAAATATAAAAAAACGACACACATTCAATTGTGCGTCGTTTTTTTATTTCTTGCATACGTCGGATATGGATACAAGTTGTGTTTTGCAACATACGTATCCGTTTTATTTGCATCGAATCATAATGCAAATTGCCCGGCGTCGATCGACCCTTAAGAGCATGTTGAAATAGTAAGAGATTGCTTGGATCCACTTCCCTTGCGCATTCGAGATAGTGGAAGTTCCTGTAATTTCCCTTTTCCGGCAGACTGTTGAGGGCTTTTCTGGTATATAGTCAAAGAATTTCTGCTTATCTTTATTTTTGATATTGGGTTACACTTGAAACAATAAAGTGGCCGTTGCCACATTGTTTTTATTTGGCGTCGTTTTTTTTGGGCGACCACATGCCTCTTCTGCTCTTGGCTTAATGCTTATATTGTATGCGCCCATTGTATGTATTTCATCGGATTGGAGCACTAAAAAATATGTATGAAAGCAGCAAATTGACCCAACGAATCGTAATATGTTTAATTGTTCTATTTGCTTTGATTATTGGATTCGACGCCGTAACCACTCTGCACATAAACGGAGACGAAGCCATTATTGGCGAGCATTCATATAGGTTGGTCCACGAGGGCAACGTGCGTTCGGAGATGTTTACCGGCATGGGGCAGGGCTGGGAGGTGCGCCAACTGCATTTTCACAAGCTGTTTGTCCTGTTGGGCGCGGCCTCCATCCAGCTATTTGGCGTATCTATAATTCCGCTCCGGGCCATTTCCTTGCTCTCGGCATTCGCGCTTTTCTATTTGCTTACGCGCTACATTAAACAGAGCGGGAAAGACGGGTTCGCCCTCTCTGCCATGGTATCGATTCTATTCTTGTTCTCGTTCCGCGTTTTTTCGTTGCATGCTTTCATGTTCAGGCCCGAGGTATTGGTGAGCACTTTGGGTTTTGCCAGTTTCTTCTTGATTTGGAAAGCCAACGGCAAATTGTCTTATGTTGCCTTGGGAGGATTGGTGGCCGGTTTGGCTGCTTCAACGCACCTGAACGGATTGGCATATATTGCAAGCGGCTTCGCAATACTCGCGGCTACGAAACGCTACAAACCTGCAATAGTATTCTGTTTGGCATCTTTGGCCGGTTTGTCAGTTTATTTTTTCGACATTCGTTCAATGAGCGAACTGAGCCAGATGCTTTCTCAACTTGCCGCCGACCCCAATCTCGATCGCAGTCATTTTGCATGGTATGCGCCATTGCTAAGGGTGCTGGACGAACACATGCGATTCTTCCACAACCCGGCGTACGTCAGTATGTCTCTACTATTTATTTTCTCTTTGGTTGCGAATTTCAAACAGCTGAAGCAGCAGCACGGTATGCTCATCGGCTATCTGATGTTTTTGGTTATCTTTTTAGCGATGATCACTCATGGGCCGCTTGCGTACTACATAATGATCGACATGCCTTTTATTGCGCTCGTCGTCGGACTCTCTTGCGAGGAAATTCTCTCCTTGGCTAAGCCTTGGAGAATTGGTTACTTGTCGCTCGCAGTGCTTTTCGTCGCTTGTCAATTGACCTTTACGATAATGAATATTGATTTCAAAAACGATGTTCAAACAAATAATGAAATTTCTGCCTATTTGCCGCCTAACTCCAAAATTTTATCGCGGGAATGCTCATTTTTCAACGAAGGTGAAAGAAACGATATTAGGATTTTTATGGCATTGGAGTTGAAACACAGGGACGAAGGCAGGGACTACCCAACCGGATTGGAGTTCCTTAATTTCGCAAAACAGTACGGAAATGACTATATAGTCCTTAAGAAGAATCTCGGAAACCGGCAGACTGTGAATGCATTTGAAAAAATTGATTTCTCGTCGCCCGAAATAAAAAATCTTTGCAATGTGGTGGCCGACAATCCAAGCTACTACATCCTTAAAATAAACAAATAATCTGGTTCCGTTCAACCAAGGCAAGCATCCATAATCGAGAAAAATACTAATGAAGCACCAACTTTCCATATCGATAATCACATTCAACGAAGAAGCCAACATCGGCCGCACAATCGAAAGCGTCGCCGAGCTTGCCGACGAGATAATCGTCGTCGATTCGCATTCCTCCGATAGGACTCGCGAAATCGCAACCGCGATGGGCGCAAAGGTATTCGATGAGGATTGGAAAGGCCATATCGCCCAGAAGAACTCCGCCCTCGCGAAATGCACTTGCGATTGGGTGCTCGCGATCGATGCCGACGAGGTCGTTTCGCCTGTATTGCTCGAGGAGATCCGCAATGCGATTGCTGATGACAATATTGATGGATACTTAATAAACCGAAAGACGCATTATTTGGGCCGCCTGCTGGAACACGCCTGGCAACCCGATTGGAACCTCCGGCTGGTTCGGCTCGGATGCGCACCGAAGTGGGACGGGCTGGACCCGCACGACCGCTTGGAAATATCGTCGAAACGGACGAAAAAAATGCGCGGCCACATCGTCCACTACTCCTATACCGGAATCGCTCACCACTTCGCGAAAACAATCGATTACGCCCGCATTTCCGCAAAGTCGTACATGGCAAAAGGCCGAAAAGCAACGCTGGCAAACCTCACAATCAACCCCATCTATGCATTCCTTCGCTTGTACTTCGCCGATGGCGGTTGGCGCGACGGCACGTGGGGTCTGATCGCTGCGTTTAGCTCCATGACCGGCACATTCCTCAAATACGCCTTCCTGTGGGACTTGCAACGCAAATCTGATGATTAGTTGATTGTCTGAACTGTGGTTTGTTTGATTATTGTGATTGTAATGATTGAAAAACCGGATCTTCTGACAAATTCTATACGCTTGAAAATCCACTTCTTATATTCTCATCCTTGCCAAGGAGGGGTGCCCGAAGGTTGGGGTGGTTAGGCAATAAGCCAAAATGCAATAGAGTTAATATCATTACCTGTTTGAAGTATTTGTTTCTGCCATTCTCGCTCGAGCTGGAATCTCCTCTTGCATCAGGTTGTTACCTTTCTAATATCAGTTTTTATTAAATTTAGCTTTCATCGTGGAAATGATATTACTCTTCGTCTCCCAAGGTAATGTTCTACGCTAAGTACTTGCTCGAGGACGGTGGGCGCAATGCCCCTTCGCTTCGCGTAATCTTCCAATTGGTCGGTCCCGATTGGCCCGGACGGATGGTATTCCGCTTCGGGATGCGCGAATACAAGCCCGCATACGGATGCCTGCGGTTGCATCATGAAATTCTCCGTCAGCCGGATTCCACACTTCTTTTCAGCATCCAATACATTCAAAATATCCCTTTTCAGCGTGTGGTCGGGCAATGCAGCGTAGCCGGGCGCCGGTGCGATTCCTCTGGAGCCTGTCCCAAGCATTTCCTTCAGAATATACTGTTGAGCATATTCGGCGAGCGCCTCGGCAATGGCATTCAGGGCGGTTTGTATCAGAATCGATTGGCCTTCGTCGTCGGCGGTTTTGTGCTGCTCGAGCAATTCTTGGCCTGCCTCTCCTGCGCTCACGGCGAACGCGCCCAAGTAGTCGTCCACGAAGAGTTCCTTCGGTGCGATCAGGTCCGCGAGCGAATAGCATTCATCGCTGCCGGGGCGTTTGGACTGGCGGCGAAGCATCGGAAGAGGAACCCAGTTGCCCGATTCCGTTTCGATATAAATCGTATCATTTTCGGAGTATGCTTTGAAAACGCCTGCACAAGCGGCCACACCATTACCAGAGCAAAGCAATTCTCGAGCAATTTTTTTTAATTCCCGAATAATTTCGTCTGTATCCTTTAGCTTCCCGTTTTCATTGCTCATGCCCATTGCCTTGGCGGCTCTGGGAAAATCGATCTGTTTCAGGAATGTTTCCATGCTTCGAATTTCGACCATTCTAATGCCGGTTATCTTCGGCGCGGCAATGGCAGCCCGGCTCGTATCGAATGGCTTGCGCAGTTTGCGGGCTTCGGCGATTGGGATGATTGAAACTGATTCTTCCTTGGCCATGTGCGAAGCTCGCAGGCTCTGATATTCTTTCTGTGTGGAATCAATAAATCTGCCGCGGAGTTTCGGGTTTGCCAAAATATTCAGTACCCCAACCGCTTGGCTGGCGTCGCGGACGTGGAGTACAGGCCCGGAGTACTTCGGCGCAATTCTCAGCGCGGTGTGCAGGCGGGAAGTGGCCGCTCCGCCAATCAAGAGAGGTATCCTGAGGCTTTTCGACTCCATCAATTCGGCCACCTTCGCCATTTCGGCGAGCGATGGAGTGATCAGCCCGCTCAGCCCGACGAAATCTGCGTTATTCTCGATGGCTGCCTCCACGACGCGGGTTTCGTGCACCATGACGCCGAGGTCAATTATCTCGAAATTGTTGCTGCTGAGCACCACTGAAAGGATATTCTTTCCGATGTCGTGGACGTCTCCGCGGACAGTTGCCAGAACGATTTTCCTTCTCGAGAAATCATGCCCGCCGGTGCCGAGCAGAGGCTCGAGGTATTTCGTTGCTTTCTTCATCACGCGAGCCGACTGCACGACCTGGGGCAAGAACATTTTACCCGAACCAAACATCTCGCCCACGTGGCTTATACCGGCCATAAGCGGCCCTTCGATGATGCCAATCGGCGCCATGCCTTGCTCGATCGCTTCCCTTAGGTCCGCTTCGATGAATTCAGAGTTGCCGTTGATAATTGCCTCCGAGATTCTTTCATCGAGCGGGATGGATTCCCTGTGGGCGGCGTGGTGAGATCGTTCGTTGGTTTCGCCCGCTCCGGCGGTGAACTCCAGCAGCTCCTCTGTGGCCCGTGGCGATCGGTTCAGGACGAGTGCTTCGATTTTTTCGCGGAATTCGGAATCGATTTCGTCGTAGATATCCAACTGCTCCGGGTTTACGATGCCCATGTCCAATCCGGCATTGATGGCGTGGAAGAGGAAAACGGAGTGGATGGCTCGGCGGATATGATTATTTCCCCGGAAAGCATAGGAAAGGTTTGAAATGCCACCACTGAACTTCGCGCCGTGGAGTTCCGTCTTCAGTCGGCGGACCGATTCAATGAAATCGACGGCTTGGTTGGCGTGTTCGGGCATTCCTGTGCCGATAGCGAGTACGTTTGGGTCCAGTATGATGTCCGTCGGCTCCCAGCCTCCCTTTTCGGTTAGCAATCGGAACGAACGGCGCAGGACCGCCAGCCGCCGCTCCAAAGTGTCAGCTTGGCCTTCTTCGTCGAAAGCCATGACCACGGCCGCGCAACCGAATCGCTTCAGCTCGGCCGCCCGAGACAAAAACTGCTCATCGCCCGATTTCAGCGATATAGAATTAACGATACATTTCCCCTGAATGCAGCGCAGGCCGGCGCGGATCACGTCCCAGTCGGAGGAATCAATCATCACCGGCACTCGGGCCACCGCCGGATCCGCAGCGATTGTGTTTAGGAATGTTGTAATTGCCTTTGGTCCATCCAGTAGCGCCATATCCACGCACACATCGATGATTTCGGCTCCGTTTTCGACTTGCTTCTTTGCAATTGTAGCGGCCGAATCCCACTGGCTGTTTGCCACGGCCATGGCAAATCGTTTCGATCCGGCGACGTTGGTGCGTTCGCCGATATTGATGAAATTCCTCTCCGGCGAGCACTCGAATGCCTCAAGACCCGCCAGGAAAAGCTCGCGCGGCGAATGCGTGATGGCCCTCGGCGGAATGCCGCGAACTGTATCGGCGATTTCCTTGATGAATTCCGGCGTCGTGCCGCAGCAACCGCCCACGATGTTCAGCAGCCCCGAGCGGGCAATTGATTCGATTCGCCGGGCCATGCCGGCGGGAGTTTCGTCGTATTCGCCCAAAGAGTTCGGAAGGCCTGCATTGGGATAGAAACAGATAGCGCATTCGGCCATGCTCGCGATGTCCGCAAGGAATGGGGCCAGATGCTCCGCTCCGAAAGAGCAATTCAGCCCCAGGGCGCAAAGCGTGCGGCAGTGGCGGATGGAATGGTAGAATGCCTCGATCGTTTGCCCGGCCAGCATTCGGCCCGAAAGGTCAACAATTGTGGCCGAGACGATGATCGGCAGCTCGACGCCCATTTCAGCAAATGCCTCTTCGGCGGCGTAAATGGCTGCCTTTGCATTGATTGTGTCTGTTGCTGTCTCGATTTGCAAAATATCTGCTCCGCCCGCGATAAGGCCGCGCATTTGGGGCAGGTATGCCCTGACGAAGTCGTCAAAAGTTGCATTCCTGCTCGAAGGATTGGTAACGTCTGGGGACATCGACCCTGTCCGATTCGTTGGGCCGACCGACCCGGAGACGAAACATTCTGTGCCGCCACGTCGGGAGTTTTCTTCGTCTGCGGCGCGGCGTGCGATTTCGGCCGATGACTTGTTCAGCTCGAAGACCAAGCCTTCGGTGCCATAGTCAGATTGGGATATTTCGTTTGCATTGAAAGTATTTGTTTCGATAATATTGGCCCCGGCGCGGAGGTATTCCGTATGGATTTGTCCGACGATGTCCGGCCGCGAAAGCGAGAGCAAATCGTTGTTGCCGCGGAGAGGCAAATGGTGCTCAGCGAGCGCCGCACCGCGGAAATCGGCTTCGTCCAATCCGAATCGTTGAATCATCGATCCCATTGCTCCATCGAGAATGATAATTCTATTCGTAAGCATTTCGAGGAAAAGTTGAGATGACTTTTTCATAACGGCTCCCATCGGTTCAATCAGGTTTCAATTGCGAAAGCTGAAAGAAGAAGAGACGAATACTATTTTATTATGGTGTTGTGCGCTGAACTGTGATTGAGGTGATTGGTTAATATAATGAAAATAGTTGTAAGTAGAAAGGTAAAAGTAGAAAGTCAACTCTATTTAGAACAAGACAACTTGCAGATTGTTCCTAGCAACTTTTTACTTTAAATTATTAGATTTGCAAATTCTTAATTATAGCCTTAATTTTACTAAGTTTGTATTTGTAAATTGAAATGTAATATGATACTAATCACAGGCGGAGCCGGCTATATTGGTTCGCACGCAAATAAATACTTGGCCTCGAAGGGCCTCGAGACGGTAGTATTCGACAATTTAATCTATGGCCACAAGGAATTCGCCAAGTGGGGACATTTTGTCCATGCGGATTTGGCCAATATTGATGCTATACGCGAGTGTTTCGACCGCTTCCCGATCGATGCAGTGATGCACTTCTCATCGTTCGCTTACGTGGGCGAATCGGTAATAAACCCGCAAAAGTATTATAAAAACAATATAATAACAACGCTGAACCTGCTCGAAGTCATGCTTGAGAAAAAAGTGAAGGACTTCATTTTCTCTTCCACTTGCGCCACCTATGGCGTGCCGGAGCAGATGCCAATCGCCGAGGAGACCCCGCAAAAGCCGATCAATCCGTACGGCAGGACGAAATTGATGATCGAGAACATCCTTGAGGACTATTCGGCCGCCTATGGCATCCGTTATGCTGCACTGAGGTACTTCAACGCTGCCGGTGCAGACCCGGATTGCGAAATAGGGGAGTGGCACTCTCCCGAAACGCACATCATTCCTTTAGTGCTCGACGCGGCGCTGGGCGTGCGGGATTCGATCTCCGTTTTCGGGTCGGACTATGCAACGCCGGACGGCACCTGCGTCCGAGACTACGTCCACGTGAACGATTTGGCACAAGCGCATTTTCTGGCTTTGGAATACCTGCGCCACGAAGGGAAAAACCTGCGCCTCAATTTGGGAAATGGCAACGGATACTCTGTGATGGAAGTAATCGAATCGGCTCGGCGCATCTCCGCAAGGGACATCAAAGTGATTAAAGCCGAACGTCGCGCTGGCGATCCAGACATATTAATCGGCAGTTCCACTCGGGCAAAATCTGTCCTTGGCTGGAATCCAGAGTTTGCCGCGCTCGACACTATTATTAATACTGCATGGAAATGGCATCTGCGTCTGCAATCAGAGATGATGTGATGATGAGCTGATGTGGTGATGTGCTGATGTGGTGATGTGCTGATGTGCTGATGTGGTGATGTGATGATGTCAAGAAAGTGGTTCTACCATTTCAAATGGTAGTATCACTCTAACATCTTACACATCAGTTGCTTACATTCCCCTCCTTGCCAAGGAGGGGTGCCCGAAGGGCGGGGTGGTTTCCGAGGTGTGCCACATCTACTTGAATAGTCGGGCGGGTTCCGAACCCGCCCCTACACTTTTTTAAGTAGAAAGTTGAAAGTAACAAGTTGCAAGTAGAAGATTTGACTTGCTACTTGTACCTTGCTACTTGCAACTATCATCAACACATCATCTCATAAAAACGGCCCCTTCAAAAAGAATTGAAGAGGCCGAGAGTGTTCGCTCGGAAAGACTTGAGACTATTTCACGGGTGTGTGTTTCAAGATTTCGAGCAGCAAGTTATAGATGCGCTCGACAGACGAGATCTGGACTTTTTCGTCCGGCGAGTGCACGTCTTTCAGGTTCGGCCCGATGGAGAGCATGTCCATTCCGGGATATTTTTCGCCAACGAGGCCGCATTCCAATCCGGCGTGGATTGCTTCGATTTTGGCTTCGCGGCCGAAGAGATTCTTGTAGATTTCTTTCGACACATTGAGGATTTCCGAATTAACGTTGGGCTGCCAGCCGGGGTATCCGTCCGATGATTTCGAGACAGCACCGCCGAGAGTGAACGTGGCGCAAACCCGTCCGACGACGCCCATTTTCTCTGTCTCGATCGAGCTTCTTTGGCTGGTGAGCACGAAGATTTCTTCGGGGCGAGTTTCGACGATTGCTAAGTTTGTCGAGCTTTGGACCAGGTTCGGAATGTCTGGGCTCATGCGCGAAACGCCGTGCGGCACTGCATAGAAAGCGTTAATGATGCGGTTCTGGAAGTCGAACGATGCGACTCTTTTCGGCAGATCGATTGGCTTCGCCGTCAGTGCCAGGTTGGGTTCTTTGGTTTGGAATTCTGTTTTGTAGATGTTGTGGAATTCATTTACCAATGCGTTGAATTTATCTACGTGTGATTTCTGCACAGCCAGAGTTACGAAGCCTTCGCGGGGGATGGCGTTGTGTTTGTTGCCGCTATCGAACGTAGAGAGGCGGAAGTTGACTTCTTTGCCAAGGTTCGAAAGGAAGCGCGAAAGGAATTTGATTGCGTTGCCACGTCCGTCGTGGATTTCGATGCCCGAATGGCCGCCGCGCAGCCCTTTGATCGAGAGTTCGTATCCGACGTATTCGGAGGGTTGGATTGTTTCTTCTTCGTATTTGAAGCGTGCCTCGGTGTTGATACCGCCGGCGCAACCGATTGTGAAGGCGTTTTCGTCTTCGGAATCGATGTTGATAAGGATGTCTGCATCGAGAAGGCCTTTCTCGAGTTGGATAGCGCCGGTGAGGCCGGTTTCTTCGTCGAGTGTGAAGAGGGCTTCCATTGCGGGGTGTTCGATGTCTTTGCTTGCGAGCACGGCCATAGCCATTGCAACGCCGATGCCATTATCTGCGCCGAGGGTGGTTCCTTTTGCTTTGACCCAATCGCCATCGATGTAGATATTCAGAGGATCGTTGTCAAAATCGAATTCCACGTCGCTGTTTTTCTCGCAAACCATGTCGATATGGCCTTGCAAGCAGACAGTTTTGCGGTTTTCCATGCCTTTGGTGGCAGGTTTTTTCATAACGATGTTGCCGAGTTTGTCGCGGCGCACTTCGATGTTATATTTTTTTGCAAAATCGAGAAGGTATGCAATGAGCTTTTCTTCTTTTTTCGAGGGGTGCGGGTGTTGGCAGATTTCTTCGAAAAATCCCCAAACAGCCTGTGGTTTCAATGAGCCGAGTACGTTAGCCATACTTTTACCTTTCAGTTAATTCTTTAAATGAAATAAAACCGGATCTGTATAATTGTGTAAGGAATTGCGTTATTCTATCGGTAGCGGGATGCACTTTGTCCCCCATTTCGGCCGATACTTTATTAATGATTTCGGAAACGGGCAGCCGGCCATCGATTGCGAGCCATACGCGGGAGCCGATTTCGTCCAGCTCTGTGTGTATCCACGGGTCGGGCATGGAGCGCGACAGCAGCCGCGAAACGATTCGGTTCGAAAATCGAGGAACCAAAACGGTTACAATCCCGCCGGATGATACACGCTCGGAATGCTTTCTGAACGGTGTCATTTCAAGGTAGTTCATGCCTTTTGCCTTGCTGCGGAATAATCCCATTTTCTATGCCCTTTGCCTTAAGAACAAAAAAGCAAATTATCGATTATTTTCCTAATAACAAAACAAAAGCCTATATGATAATTTATTTATGTTGGCCGATGCTGCCCCGTGAAGCAATTTCTTGATTTTTCCATCGAGTTTTTGCTAACCCATCCGATGATTTATCCGAGCCGCCACCTACAATTTGGCACAGAATTCTTCGTCTCGAATCCCGATGTCAGATTCAAATTGAAAAGGATATTGAAATGAAATACCACACTATGGCCGCTCTGTGCCTTTTCCTTTGCATTGCCGTGGCCCAGGCAGAACTGCCACGAAAAAAATATAAAACTGCCGACCCCGGACCAATCCAGCGGAATGCCGCTGATGAAAGCACTTTCGGAACGCTCCAGCAATCGGGAATTCCTCTCGGGCAAGGAAGTCCCACTGCAAATGATTTCCGATTTGCTCTGGGCCGCCGATGGGATTAACCGACCCGAAAGCGGAAAACGTACCGCCCCGTCGGCCATGAACTGGCAAGATGTAAAACTATACCTGGTTACTGTCGAAGCAGTTTATTCGTATGATCCCGTGAACCATGCGCTGTTTTTCGAATGCGAAGGGAACCATATGAAGGAGACCGGCAGTCAGGAATTTGTCGAAGATGCCTCGGCTAACATTGTATTTGTAAGCGATTTTGCAAAGATGACAAATGCCGAATCGGAAGATAAAATGCGCTTCGCTTCGTTCCACGTAGGAGCAATATCGCAAAATATTTCTCTGTATTGCGCATCCGCCGGCATGATCACTGTCGTTCGCGGTTCGTTCGACGAGAAGAAGATGCGCGAAGTGCTTCACTTGCACGACGAGCAGACAATTATCATGGCCCAATCGATTGGATTCCGCAAGCCAAAGAAGTAGCTGATTCCGCGATCCTTTAGCAGACTGTTGAATTAGTATATGTCAGCCATCCCACGGGTTAACCCGTGGGTTCGATACAGGCCATAACTCCAATATTATCAATGTATTTGCTTATAACGTTCTTTAGCCCCCTTAGAAAAAGGATGTTGGGGGAATTGTCGATATTTCAATGAGTTACCACGGTGTATGCAATGGGTTGAAACCTATTGTTTCAGATTCTTTACTTATTCAACAGGCTCTTAGGGAATGCCCTCACAGGGCGCAACGCCTACTTTTTGCCGATCAATCAAGTTAGAAGCCGAGCTTGTTCGTCTTGGCTAAAGGAAGTATGAATAACAATTGAGATGCCATTGGAAGGAAACACGAAAGCACCGATAATAGCCGCAATAGACGTAGGGACAAACTCTTTCCATTTGGTGGTCGCCACCGTGAACGAGCGCGGCATGATGCAGACGCTGAACCGCGAAAAGGAATCCGTCAGGCTGGGTTCCGGCAGTGGAGACATGAAATATATATCGCCTGAAGCGATGGACAGAGGCGTCCGAGCGATGGAACACTTCGCCGCTCTGGCCCAATCCCAAACCGCCGAAGTGCGAGCCGTGGCGACGAGCGCGACCCGCGAAGCAATGAACAAAGACGAATTCCTGCACCGAGTCGAAAGCTCGACCGGCATCCCTATCGAAGTCGTGTCCGGCGCGGAGGAAGGCCGATTGACATATATCGGCGTGATTCATGCCCTGCCGATCGTCGAGAAACAAACACTCGTCATGGACATCGGCGGCGGTAGCACAGAAACCACAATTGGCCACCGGGGCGAAGTCAAATTCGTGGCCAGCGAGAAATTAGGAGCCATTCGTCTCAGTCAAAAGTTTTTCACAAGCACCAAATTCACTCGCTCGCAGGTTTCCGATTGCCGAGATTTTATTCGCGGTTCTTGGTCGCCAGTGCTCGACCGCGTCAAAGAAGTTGGATTCGATACAGTCGCTGGGACTGCCGGGACGATTACCAATATCGCAGCAATCGCCATAGCCATCCGTGGCGACACCACGCCCGAGGTGATGAATGGCGTCGTAGTGAAGCGCCGCGACCTCAAGGCCGCCATTAACACAATCGTGAAAGCGCAGACAGTCAAGCAAAAGCAATCCATCCCCGGAATGGATCCGGGCAGGGCCGACATCATTACGGCCGGCGCGCTGATTCTGGACTATGCAATCGACCATTTGGACATCGAAAGCATTATCATCTCCGGCTACGCGCTGAAGGAAGGCATCGTTTTCGATACAATTCAAAAGAAAAAAGATACAAATGAATTCCGGCACCTGACGCACCTGCGATACTCCACAATCCGCGAAATGTGTTCGCTGTACCGCGTCGATATGAGACATGCCGAATTCGTCAGGAATACCACTCTAAAACTCTTCGACACCCTCCAACCACTGCACGGTCTGGGTCCGGCCGCGCGCGAACTCTTGGAATCGGCAGCGCTGCTGCACGACGTCGGATACATGGTTTCGCACGACCAACACCACAAACACAGCTACTACGTGATTCTGAATTCAATGATGCCCGGATTCACTAACGACGAATCGGAAATCATTGCAAATATCGCCCGCTACCACCGCAAGAGCCACCCAAAGCGCAAACACGAAAACTTCGTCAAGCTGAGCGAGGAACGCCAACGCATTGTCCGCATACTGGCCGGTTTCTTGCGCATCGCCGAGGGCATCGACCGGCGGCAGCAACAGACCGTAGAAAGAATCGATATCGAAATGCCTGACGACCACGAAATTAACCTATTTCTCGTGCCCAAGGATAACGAGGTTTGGCCGGATATCGAACTTTGGGGCGCAAATCGCAGGAAATTCCTGATGGAGGAAGCGCTGAACAGGGAGATTCAGATTTTCATTCGCTCGAACACCAAAAATTCATAGTTTTGCATATTGCTTAACTGTGTTTTTTGTATAATTGAAAATTGAATATGATAGTTAAAATAAAACGCCTCGACGAAGAATTCGCCGATTTGCCACTACCTTTGTATTCCACGAGCGGTTCGGCCGGCATGGACCTTTGCGCTGCCGTAGCGTCTGAAATCACCATCGAACCGGGAGCCGTGGAAATGGTTCCAACGAACATATCGATTGCGCTGGAGGCCGGCTACGAATGCCAGATCCGGTCGCGTTCGGGCTTGGCCGCCAAGAATGGTATTTTCGCACTCAATGCGCCCGGCACGGTCGATAGCGATTACCGAGGCGAGATCAAAGTGATTCTTGCCAATTTCGGAAAGCTACCATTTGCTATTAACAGAGGGGACCGCATTGCCCAGATGGTCGTGGCTCGGTACGAAACTGTGGAATGGTCGCCGGTTAGCGATTTGGACGAAACAGATCGCGGCAGCGGTGGATTCGGCAGCACGGGCCTCAAGCATATTCAATAGTCAACTCGAGTATGCTCGGCAAATGAATTAGCAGAATAAATTGATTAATAAAGGATAAAATCATGATTGAAAATAGAGATTTAATTACGATTCCATCAGGCGTCGATGGATCCGATTCGACTGAGGATATATTCTTCACGCCCGAAGCCGCCCGGAAAATCGAAGAGATTCGGAAAGAGAACAACATCACCGAAGAGTATTATCTGCGAATCGCGGCCAAGGGTGGCGGATGCTCCGGTATGTCGTTTATGCTCGGTTTCGACGACAAAATCGAAGATTCCGACAGGCTGCTACGCTCCGACGCTTTGGAGCTGCTTGTGGATTCCAAATCGCTGTTCTACCTGATGGGCGTAACGCTTGATTGGGTCGAAAATGGCGAGGCAAGCGGTTTCGCCTTTTCCACACCGAACAACATGAAGACCTGCGGTTGCGGCGGATGAGAAGATTAGCTGATGTGATGATGTG
>CAZSWR010000054.1:0-25168 GCA_964610885.1 uncultured Hyphomicrobiales bacterium
TTTCCTCGTCATTCTGAGCCGCAGGCGAAGAATCCAGTTTCCTTTGATCCTTCACTTCGTTCAGGATGACTAATATTTTCCTCGTCATTCTGAGCCGCAGGCGAAGAATCCAGTTTCCTTTGATCCTTCACTTCGTTCAGGATGACTAATATTTTCCTCGTCATTCTGAGCCGCAGGCGAAGAATCCATATTCTTTGGATTCTTCACTTCGTTCAGGATGACTATTTTTTCTCGTCATTCTGAGCCGTAGGCGAAGAATCCAGTTTCCTTGGATCCTTCACTCCGTTCAGGATGACTAATATTTTCCTCGTCATTCTGAGCCTCAGGCGAAGAATCCATATTCTTTGGATTCTTCACTTCGTTCAGGATGACTATTTTTTCTCGTCATTCTGAGCCGCAGGCGAAGAATCCATAAACCATTCATGAGAGAGGTCTGACCAATCGGGATTGATCGACTCAATAAGCTTAATCTTCTTTATTCTAACCCAACCCTTTAGTTGCTTTTCTCTTGAAATGGCAGAATACATATCGTGGAATTCTTCGAAATAAACTAAATCGTGAATATTGTACTTTGCAGTAAACCCGCTG
The DNA here is from genome assembly GCA_964610885.1 of uncultured Hyphomicrobiales bacterium. Taxonomy (GTDB): domain Bacteria; phylum Bacteroidota; class Ignavibacteria; order Kapaibacteriales; family UBA2268; genus CAZSWR01. The sequence goes on from CAZSWR010000054.1 coordinate 589, forward strand.
AACACAGAATTTTTGTGTTCAAATACTCTTTTAATTAAGTTGGATGTAACCCCAATATAGAGAGTTCCATTCTTCTTTGACGCCATAATATATGTAAAACAGTTCTTCATTTTATCATTCAATAATAATCTGTTTGAAAATTATGGATCCTTCACTTCGTTCAGGATGACTATTTTTTCTCGTCATTCTGAGCCTCAGGCGAAGAATCCAGTTTCCTTGGATCCTTCACTTCGTTCAGGATGACTAATATTTTCTTCGTCATTCTGAGCCTCAGGCGAAGAATCCATATTCTTTGGATCCTTCACTTCGTTCAGGATGACTTACCATGCGGAATCCATTTTACGCATAATTTCGAGGTTATCCCCGAGGATGAGTTGGTTCATAGCGGTTTCGTTTTATCAAAAACATAACAATATACAAACTTAACAAATATTTCGGCTTAGCCAAAGGCAATAAATTCAATTACGTGGATGTTGTACGTACGCGCCGTGCCCGGCGCCCACCACGCCACGCGCATACACCAAAATTTCAAATACATATTTTAATGTACCAATATAAACCCGCCTGAAACGTGTTAGCTGTTAGCTTTTTGCCAAAACGAATTATCGTTGCAATGCACTGAAATATATGTAAATACCATGAAGCAAATATTAATTTTCGATTTAATTTGCTCGTTTTATAATTCATATTTAAATTTGAATTTGGCACGGGTGTGTGTTTTTTATAAACCATACTCGCACCGAAATGTTAGCCGCTTGAAAATCCTTGATTTTCGCGAGATTACAAGGCAATAACAGCACTCAATAATTAGTTTATTTTTCAATGTTTAAGGAGAATCTGCCAAATGGGAGATAAGAAAAAAGATAAGAAAAGCGTTTCTGTCGGCCAGAAATACGTTTATTTCTTCGGCGGCAAAGAAGCCGAAGGAACCGCTGAAATGAAATCGCTGCTCGGCGGTAAGGGCGCCAACCTTGCCGAAATGGTGCACCTCGGGCTGCCAGTGCCCGCCGGCTTCACCATCACGACCGAAGTTTGCACGCACTACTACGACAACAAAAACACCTATCCCAAATCGCTCTACAAAGAAGTGAAGGACGCCCTTACGAAAGTGGAAAAGGTCATGGGCGCGAAATTCGGCGATCCCGATAACCCGCTGCTCGTCTCCGTCCGCTCCGGCGCTCGCGCTTCGATGCCCGGCATGATGGACACCGTGCTGAACCTCGGTTTGAACGACGTTACAGTGCAGGGAATTATCAAAAAAACTAACAATCCCCGCTTCGCATACGATTCGTACCGCCGCTTCGTGGCCATGTACGGCGACGTCGTGCTCGGATTGAAACCCCAAACCAAAGACGACATCGACCCCTTCGAGGAAATTCTCGAGAAAAAGAAAAAACAACGCAAAATTGAATTCGACGTGGACCTGACGGTCGAAGACCTCAAAGACCTCGTCGTTAAATTCAAAAAAGCTATCAAAGACCGCCTCGGCATCGAATTCCCCGAGGATCCGGAAGAACAACTTTGGGGCGCAGTCGGCGCAGTGTTTGGCTCGTGGATGAACCACCGCGCCATCGTGTACCGCAAACTGAACTCCATCCCCGACGAATGGGGAACCGCCGTTAACATCCAATCGATGGTCTATGGCAACATGGGCGAAACATCCGGCACAGGCGTTGCATTCACTCGCGACGCTGCCAACGGCGAAAACTATTTCTATGGCGAATTCCTTATGAACGCCCAAGGCGAAGACGTCGTGGCCGGTATCCGCACGCCTCTCCCGATCGATCAATTGAAAGGCAAAGACGCCAAATCGTTCAATCAATTGATGGACATCCGCCAGATCCTCGAGCAACACTATCGCGACATGCTCGACATCGAATTCACCATCCAAGAGGGACGCCTCTACATGCTCCAATGCCGCGTGGGCAAACGCACGGCCATGGCAGCCATGAAGATCGCCGTCGATATGGTCGAAGAAGGCCTTATCGAACCGCACGAAGCTCTCCTCCGCATCGAACCCGACCAGCTGAACCAACTGCTCCGCCCCATCTTCGACCTTAAAGAAAAAGCTACCGCACTCAAGGGCGGCCGCCTGCTCGCAAAAGGTTTGAACGCTGGCCCCGGCGCAGCAACCGGCAAAGTGGTCTTCAATCCCGAAGACGCTATCGAACTCGCCCAAAAAGGCGATCCGGTAATCTTGGTCCGTATCGAAACATCGCCCGAAGACATTGCCGGTATGAATGCCTCCGAAGGTATCCTGACGGCTCGCGGCGGCATGACGTCGCACGCAGCTCTCGTTGCCCGCCAAATGGGTAAAGTTTGCGTTGCCGGCTGTGGCATCCTCCAAATCGACTACAAAGCCCGCACGATGAAGGTCGAAGGCAAAAAAGACGTCGTCAAAGAAGGCGATTATATCTCGATCGACGGCTCCACTGGCGAAGTTATCAACGGACGCATCCCGACCAAGCCCAGCGAGGTTATCCAAGTGCTCCTCGAGAAATCGCTCGACCCGAAAGACGCCCCCACATACCAAATCTATGCTCAGATCATGGATTGGGCAGACGAATACCGCGTCCTGAAAGTGCGCACCAATGCCGACCAACCCGACCAATCTGCTAACGCAGTTGCATTCGGCGCCGAAGGTATCGGACTCTGCCGCACCGAGCACATGTTCTTCGGCGAAGGCAAAATCGGACCGATGCGCGAAATGATCCTTGCCGACCAAGTGGAAAACCGCAAGAAAGCACTTGCCAAGATCCTTCCCTTCCAACGCAAAGATTTCGAAGGAATCTTCCGCGCAATGGACGGACGCCCGGTAACCATCCGCACGATCGATCCGCCGCTGCACGAATTCCTCCCGCACGACGAAGCAGGCCAAAAAGAAGTTGCCAAATCGCTCGGCATCCCCGTTGCAAAAGTGAAAGAAAGAGTGGAACTGCTCCACGAATTCAATCCTATGCTCGGCTTCCGTGGCTGCCGCTTGGGCATCATGTATCCGGAAATCACCGAGATGCAAGCCCGTGCAGTCTTCGAGGCCACTGTGAACGTGATCAAAGAAGGACAGAAAGTGTTCCCCGAAATCATGATTCCGCTCGTGGGCAACGTCAAAGAGCTTAAATCGCAAGAGACAATCGTCCGCCAAGTGGCCGAAGACGTGATGAAAGAAAACAACACACGCTTCGATTATTTGGTCGGAACGATGATCGAAGTGCCTCGCGGCGCCATCACCGCCGGCGAAATTGCCGAGGTTGCTGAATTCTTCTCGTTCGGCACGAACGACCTGACGCAAACCACACTCGGCGTGAGCCGCGACGATGCCGGACGCTTCCTCCCGATGTACGTGGACAAAGAAATCTATGCCAAGGATCCGTTCGAGGCAATCGACCAAAACGGCGTCGGCATTCTGATGCAATGGGCAGTGCTCCAAGGCCGCGACGTCCGCGAGAAAATTAAACTCGGCATCTGTGGCGAGCACGGCGGCGAACCTTCGTCGGTCGAATTCTGCCACAGCATTGGCCTGGATTACGTTTCCTGCTCGCCTTTCCGCGTTCCGATAGCCCGTTTGGCAGCCGCCCGTGCCGCCATCCGCGATCTGGTGGAATACGAGCAAATCGTGAAAGAGAAAAAAGCCAAGAAAGCCCTTAAGGCCAAAAAAGCTAAAAAAGCAGAGAAAGCCAAGAAAGAGAAAAAAGGCTCAGACAAAAAAGACAAGAAAAAATCGAAAAAGAAATAATTCGGTTTGAGTACTGAATCTAATAAAAATAAGCCGTCCCGTGAGAATGGGGCGGCTTTTTTTGTTTGGATGATGCTTCTATTAGTTTGCCGGATATGTCAAAGTACACTCCTGCGAAACATATATCATGTATCCTTTTCCGGGGACGAGCATACCCGCATTGGACGTTCCGGCTTCAAGAGTATTAATAGTTTCAGAAGGGACGTATTGGCCACCCTCGCGGTTTTGAACAATCTGTACGAATTGAAGTATAGAAGCAAGGGCGGTTTCGGCTTTCATAGGCGTATTGCGCAGGTATGGGATTGTGTTCCAACCGGACTGAAGTGGGATATTGGTAGAGTCTGGTACGATTGTAATTCCTCGCAAAGTAACAACAGCATCAGCAGCCGAATATATTTCGTAAGAACGATTATTATTCCAAGAATCCAAACTCATTATTCCAAAATATGGCATATAATACCTGTTGTTTGCGCAACTCACCAGAAAGATCTTCGATTCAACATTATATAGAATATTACTTAGAAGATAGTCTGTTGGTTGAATATAACTAGAAACGAGATTATCTCCTTGATGAAGCACTATTAATTGCTGCCTGCTATCAATATAAGAAAAGCTTTGGACTAAACTCCATGAGGTAGTATCGAATTGATTCATGGCACGAACACGCCAAAAGTAACGAGTGTTTTCTTTCAATTGAGACACATTGCAAGATGAGTCATTGGTGATCGAATCAAATAGTATGAATGAAAACGTAGAATCAGTAGAAATCTGTAATTGGTAATTTATAGCATCTCCAACGGATTTCCATGAAAACAAAGTATCTTTTAATTGGAGAGTAGCTTTATCACTCGGAAGTAAAAGAACTGGAGTAGTAAATGTTGTTGGTTCCATTATTGCGAATGAAGTAGCATTGCCTGCAGATACTTTTATCCAGTTTGAATTATTTCCAATTCTGACAGGAGAAAACCTGTTAATAGTTGAGCTATCACCAAGCTGACCGTAATCGTTTCGTCCCCACGCCCAAAGTGAACCATCTTCTTTGATCGCGATTACATGAGTTCTACCGGCAGCAACCGACTTCCAATTAGCATTGTTAGGGATAAGAACAGGAAAATTTCGATAAAAGCCTGTTCCGTTCCCCAATTGCCCATAATTATTACCTCCCCACGCCCAAAGAGTACCATCAGTTTTTTTCCCAATTGAGTAATCAGCACCACAAGCTACAGTATCCCAATCGTTCTGATTTCCAATTTGAACTGGTTGAAGCTTATCAGTATATGAGCTATCTCCGAGCTGCCCGCTGTTATTCCTACCCCATGCCCATAGAGTTCCATTGTCTCTGATAGCAATAACGTGAGAAGGTCCGCAGGCTACTGTTCTCCAAGCATATTCGTTGCCGATTTGAATTGGGACGTTGGAATAATCAAGAGTTCCATTGCCTAATTGACCGTAGTTATTTCGTCCCCAAGTCCACATACTGCCATCGCCTTTTATTCCCACATTGAAGAAATCACCAAGGGCTATAGAGACGAAACTTCTATCCAATTCTGTTTGTAATGGAGTTCTTTGAGTATATGAGCTAGAAGTTCCATTTCCAAAACAGCCATAAGAATTTGTTCCCCAAACGAGCCAATTGTTTTCAGTTGTTTGTATAAAGTTGTGCTGAGAACCAAGAAAAGCCTTTTTTACTGAAATATTGCTATTTAACAAAACTGGGTCCAAGGGTTGTCCGGCATCAATACCGTTGTTGTAGCCATCTTCGTTTGTGCCGAAAACCAAGCCTTTCTTGGTTCTACTAATGGCTATACCATGGCAAAGTGACGCATTAATATCTTTTATTCCTGTTAAATATCTCAGTTTTCTAGGCTGGGAATAATTTGTATTTACGATTCCTAATTGTCCCCATGAATTCTTACCCCACGAATAAACAATAGAGTCAGCAGTAATGAGAAACGACTGGCTGCCGGAACATGCTGAGAATTTCACATTTGCTGGAGTGGGGATTCTTGTTGGATAACAACAAACTGATGAATCACTTTGATTGATTAGATTCCAATTATTAGCCCCCCAAGTCCAGGCAGTACCATCAATTTTTACAGCAATTGTATGATTTTCCCCACTTGATACAAAAGTCCATACATTTTCGTTTCCAATTCTAATGGGGTACAATACTCTTTCTTGGTTCGAGTTGTTCCCGACTTGACCTAAATCGTTGTAACCCCAAGCCCATAGTGAGCCATCAGTTTTAATAGCGTGGTTAGTAAACTTTCCAGCAGAAATTGCTGCCCAGTTATTGTCGTTTCCAATTCGTTTTGGCAAAGTAGAGTTCTGAGTAGTTGAATCGCCAAGTTGTGCATAATAGTTATTTCCCCAGGCCCATAGCGAGCCATCGCTTTTAATCGCCAAGTTGTACCACATTCCGGCTGATATTTTCACCCAATTATTCTGATTACCAACTCTACCAGGCAATGGCCTCGATGCTACAAGGCTATCCCCAAGTTGCCTTGAGCTATTATCGCCCCAAGCCCATAGCGAGCCATCAGTTTTTATGGCAATTGTATGATTGTTGCCATTTGAAACATCTGCCCATGAAGTATCAGTTCCAATCTGCACTATCCCTGTCCTATCGTTTTGTGTCCCATCACCGATTTGTCCGATCCAATTAGTCCCCCATCCCCACAATGTACCATCCTCACGGATGGCGTGTTGCGTTGATACTTTGCGCCATTTTTGGCTTCCAATTTTATACGGAGTATTCCGTTGATTCCACGAACTATCTCCTGTTCTTCCTCCATATCCCCATGCCCAAAGATAACCAGCAGAATCAATTCCAAAAGTATTAGTTGCATTTGAAGAAACCATTTTCCATTTTTTATTGCCAATCAGGGTTGGATTAGAATAATCATAAAAGCCAAGCTGAGCCATATTGTTATTTCCCCAAGCCCACAGCGTATTTCCTGTCGAATTTTCCTCCAACGCCAAAGCAGGATCCATAGTCGTTATGAATTGCCAAACATGAGACCATTCAGTTGAATCGTTCTGTTTAATTGCTCGTACTCGCCAAAAGTACTCAGTCGAATAATTCAACGAGTCGGAATTGAAAAGAGAATCTGAAGTGAATATTTCGTATTCAATGTTGTTAAACGCTCTATTAGATGCAATCTGAATTTGGTAATTAACCGCATCTCTTAAATTGATCCATTTGAAGACAGGAGCAATGCTAACCTCCCCAAGTCCATCGTTCGGATATTGTAGCTGAGGGGTATGAAATGAAGTAATTACTTGGCAGGATTTTGCCGCTAATCTCTGGCTCTTTGCGCCGTTATTCCCAAGAGCGATAACAGTGAGCCAATATGTATTGAAATCTACTAATCCGGCGACATTGTACGTTGTAAGCAAAGTTGTATCGATTATTTCCCATTCGTAAGCGTTATTTAGTTTTAAAATTTCATACCCAACGGCATTTGCGACTGAATTCCATTGCATATTGATACTTTCATCGTCCCCTGTGGTTAGCGCAAGACCGGAAGGTTGAGGAAAAATTGAGAAAGTTGAATCCATAGTGAAAGAATAATTGCCTGAAGTCAATCTAATTTTTGCTTGCCCGGTACTTTGACTACCAGATGGAATCCAATTATAAAAGTTTTGATTATTAGCAATCTTGGATAATAAAGCCCAGCTCGTTCCATTATTTGTTGAAAGTTCAATAGAGATACTGTCGATTAACCCAAAGGAATTCCATCGTAAAATATGCTCGGCGTTCGTCGTAATTCTATCCTTTGCAAGCGGATATGTTAGTTCAATTCCTTTTTTAACAAATTCATACGTAACATAGTACTTTTGGGGACCGAAAGGAACCGTAGCTCCAGTTACCGTGATCACACTATTACCGGCAGTAGGATTGTCGATAGTAACCAATTCAAGGACGTTCAAACTGTCTATGCCCGGAACGGCGACTACAGCGGGATTGGCAGGGTCTAAAACCAAAGGAGAATAGTTAACTCCATTCGACGTAACCATCAAATCCAAGTTGTTAACAATTGCCGGCATCGCATTAGGAAGCGCTTCCCTATCAGTCCAGGAAAGCATTACTTTTAATTGCCCGGTATTGGCAGGAATTGTAACATTTTGAGTCTGAATATTGGATTGGGAAATATTATTTGAATAATAATTACCTTGTTCAATAATCCTAACCGCCCTTAGTCCGTTAATTTTTCCGTAACCAAAGGTATAATCGGGACCGATATTCCCTAAATCATCAGCCGTATTGCATACGATTCCTTTTATTAACGCCGCATCGGGCTTATTACCGTTATTCAACTGCATATATCTTTCGTAAAGCAATGCCACGGTACCGGTAACTCCGGGAGTAGCCATAGATGTGCCTTGCCAAATTCGGTATGAGTTACTGTCAATCGCGGAACAAACGCTATATCCGACAGAGGTGATTTCAGGTTTAATGCGTCCCTCGTGAGTTGGTCCCCTACTGCTAAAGTAAGCTATTTTATCACTTTTGTCAATAGCACCTATCGTGAGTATGTTTTTTGAAATTGTGTACCCATCTCCGACAGTATTCCAACCGTTACAATATAAACCATCATTACCGGCAGCATATATTTGTAAAAATGAAATTGAATCCTTTGTTAACTTATCAACATCTCTTGAACAAGCATCATATTTCCCCCTAAAACCACATGGAGATTGAGCCATATAACCATATGAGTTCGAATTTAGTGTTATTCCATAGTTTTGAACTGCCTGATGAATTGTTTCTAATAAATAAATGCCACCATTTACATTAATACTCCACGCAAAGAGTTCTGAAACTGGGGCCATACCCATTCCTTTAATGTCAATTATCCCTGCCCCTCCTATAGTACCCAAACAGTGCGTTGCGTGCTCACCATAATCAGCATTGTCGTTGTGAAAAACCCTGTTCCCGAAATCGTAATGATAACCAATTTTCCCATCGTCAAAAATTCCAATTTTTACTCCTTGGCCCGTTAGCCCTCGCCCGCCGAGCGAGTTTTCGAGCCTTAGAGCATTTGCAGTATGGCTTTGCCCGGCCACATAGTTGTCAGTCTTTAGCGGTTTGTTATCCGTATCCACATACATCACCCAAGGCAAACTTGCGAAGCGGCGTATGTCATCGTATTTAATTCGGATGTAATACTTACAAAAGTATTCATTATGTTCGAGAATCTCCGCCCCTATTCCGGTCAAGCTTTCGGCAATTGTCGAGAAATCGCTTATCCCTTTGAAATAATCAATATTGAGCTTAACGTAACCCTCTTCTGAATTCATCCAGTCGGGAACCCTATCGATCAACTCAGGGTTGATTTTTTCATATAACGCAATAGTGTCGATGGAAACGACTCTGTATTTACTCAGGTCTGCTTTTATAGCCTTCGTATCTATAGAGCAATAATAAGCGTTTTTCGGTACGTAGTCCAATAGTTTTATGCCTATCGATTCAATTTCTTCGAATTCCGATTGAAGCGGTATGTTCTTGAATCTGATTTTTACATAATACCTTGCTCCTGTTTTGTCAACGTGGAGTGCGTTCGTAAATGACGAAATATCATGGATTTCGTTTATCTCCATTGAGTATAAACTGCTCGTAAACACAAGCAAGAATAATAAGTATAAATACATCTTAAACATTTTCACCTACCTATTGCAACAGAATAAAAACAATATCCCAATTATTTTAGAGACATAAATAATGGCCACAATGCCAATATTTAAATATATGCTATAATCCCTGATCCTGACATTCCTGTTAAGCTCCAATTCAAATGGATTGACATTGGGGTCGTGAGTTCCGGTTTTTAGAATTTCTGCCAACATGTCTTCACGCATTTCCATATTCCTGCGCAAAAACCTTAATTCGCTCAGCATGAATAGAGCGAACACCAAAGAAGCAATCAATAAAAACACGTCGGCTCCGATTATTATTGATACCGGACAGATCCCACCTGATTCAAAATAAGGCTTCATAAGATAGGCCGTTATACCAAATGATGCTAAAAGAAACCACTGCAATACCTTGGTTATTCTTTCGATTACGGAACCAATTACAGTTCTGTCTTCTTTTACAAGATCTTTTAACAGATTGAATAACCTGTCAAGCGGCGTACTGTCATTCATAAAGACTCCTGATTTGTGGTGCTTAAAGAGTGTATTATTTTTGTTTTTTTTATATGTATACGCGATGACCGCGTTTGCTCACTACTTCGGCGTAAACGGTATTCTTTACCTCGGCAAACCCTCGGCTACCCGGTTTTGTCTATAAACTTCTACCACAGAACGAGTGTTTTCAATCCTTGAAGAGAACAAAGATACTCATTTTGCTATAGTTATAAAATTAAATATTGGTAATAATAATAAATGAAATTGTGAAATTCAAATATCTTATGCAAGCAACTCCCAAAAAACCTATAAATGGATACAAGGTTAAAAAAATGAAACTTCAATTATGCCCAATCCAACAATGGATTATCTACTAATCAAGTATAGATGCACTGGAGTATACACAATATTTAACGAAATAGAAGAGTGTATTTTTTAGTAAATCATTTCAAATTGGTAGTATCAATTTCATATAAATCCTCTTGCTTCGTGATTCGCTTTTGCGTAATTTACATACATTCATTGAAATCAAATGACGAATATTTTTGAAAGAGAGAAATGAAGCCCATTCTGTTGTTACTTTTTTTGATGCTGATCGCAAGCGGATTGCAAGCGCAGGGCTGCAAGCCCATAATACCCCAAAACAAAGACACTGCCATCGTAACTACTTTCTTCTCTGGGAACGAAAAAATTCGCATTCCTTACGATTTCAACAAGGATTCAGTGAAAATTGGTACGATCCTCCTGCGGCAAGACTCAATCTCTTCGATCTCGAAACATTTGCTACGGGACGTTTCGGACTTCTCCGCTTCGGAGTTCAGCATTCTCTATTGCGACAAATACGTGGCCAATGGCGACACGATCCGCGAGGAGGACATCGTGGGCATTGAAACTTTGACGAAACAAAACGATAAGTACTACAACCACAGGCTTTTCGCGCGGGCCAACGGCGTATTTGCCGAGCAAAAATCCTTCAACTGCAAGACACCCGTGCTGATCAACTTCACAGCAATTGAATTTTTTTCTTTCAAATACGTGAATTTCGCTCGGAATCCGAAGCACCACTCGATTATTTTCCTTTTCGACCCCGAGTATAAAACCATCAAGAAGCCCGGCAGAGAAAGCGAACTGTCCGATAGAATTAAAGAATTACGGTAATATGAATAATGGAGCTATAACATGATTGAACCAAGAATTGAAACGCTACAGCCGAAAAAATTAGTTGGTCTGCGTATGGCAATGAGCTTGAGCAATAACCTAACCGGTAAGCTCTGGAGCAACTTCATGCCACTGCGCGGCCAAATCGCGAATAAGCTGTCGGACGATTTGATCTCGCTCCAAGTATTCGGGCCGTCATATTTCGCAAATTTTGCCCCGACGAATGAATTTGAAAAATGGGCAGCGGCCGAGGTGGATAGCTTTGATAGCGTCCCAAACGGAATGGAGACTCTCGCACTCGAAGGCGGGCTGTACGCAGTTTTCGATTACAAAGGCCCGAGCACCGACCCGAGCATTTTCCAATACATCTACGGGACTTGGGTGCCCGGTTCCGGGTACGTGTTGGACTCAAGGCCGCATTTCGAGGTATTGGGCGCAAAATACAAGAACGCCGACCCGACCTCGGAGGAAGAAATATGGATTCCAATCCGAAAGAAGTGAGAAATAATAATATGTCATATGTCAATTGAATTAGTTAATAGATTGGTTCAATAAATTTTGTGAGGGTAATGTACCAAATACAATTTTGACCGGGTTGTTAAACCAAAATGATTTTCCGCGCGAGCGGTTGTTGTATAATTCGCCGCATGAATCAACCATCTCCATATAACATTCGCTACGCGAAAAATCCCCCCAATCGTACATTTTGCTACAATAGAACAACCGCTCGCGCGGTACACCATACTTCCGATTTTGATAACTCTATCAAATTGGTCTATGGGACTTGTGCCCGCGCAAAGCGTTATAAGAGGCTGTTAATAAAGAAAAATCTGCAACAATGGGTTTCAGCCCATTGCCTACATCGCGGTAAGTCATTGAAATATCGACAAATCCCCCAACCCACTTTTTCAAATGGGGTCAAAGAAAATATTCGCGTAAAACACTGGCAGCTTTAGAGACAGGGGTATACTCGAACCCTCGGGTTAAACCTTTTGGTTGGCACAGAGATACTTTTTCAACAGGCTCATTGAACTCTATTCTAATATTAGTAAAAATTAATTCTCTTTCATCTTTCCTCTCGTAATTGCGCTGCCCTTGAAAAATAAAGTGGCAGCCGCCACCTTTCTTAAGTTTCAATACGAGTTAAACGCTGTATTACACAATAATTAATTGTGGTTAATAGAGTTGTATCAATCACAATTAACTTGCATTGTGCTCCTTCTTTTTGTATTTTCACGCTCAATCATTGAAAACTAATCGGATCTAATTGCAAAGAGGAAGGAGTGAAAAGTGGAGCTGCCTTTCAATGCTAACAGAGCCTGCCCTATTCGCCTCAATTCACGACTGGCGAAAAGCTGCCGGTACCGATTCCTTTTTGAAGACAACACACTATTGTCCAAGCATCTTTGAGGTGGTTATGAATGCGCACATTTTCAAACTTTTTCTGATCACGTCTTTTATTCTGGTAATCAGTCCTCTAAACACAAGAGCGAACGATCAGAAGTTGGCAGACAAAACAATTCTTGTGTCCGAATTCCGCAACGCGAACGGGTATGCAACACATGAATTGATATTCGGGGATAAAAATCGTGATGGTGTGTATGACCAAGTGGAGAACCAATACACATTTCATTTTGACATCGAACGACCACGGACATTACCCCAAATTGCATTGGACACAGTAATTGTTAATGAAATTGATTTCCGAATATCCGGTACTTCGGCTGGTAGCCCCGAAGGAAACGTTTCGGAGCAGATTTTCTCCGGTTTGATAAGCGCCAAAGATATTCATTATGATCAAATCACCGACGAGATGCTGACGCTTGCGCCAAACGAAACCGACTCGAAGAAAATCAGTGCCTTCCTGAAAAACATTCTCGACATCGCATCTTCGAGTTATTATTTCAATTTCGTGGACGCCAAAGGCTCGACAATTGGCTCGTTCAATGCTAATTTGGACGTGGGCGCGGAACTGACACTCACACAGATGATCAACCTTGACGTAATGTTTTCAGAGATTTCGGATCGGAGCAGAGAAGCAGTGGCGCAGATGTACAGCATCGAACCGAACCCCGCGGCCGATTCGTTTCGCATCGCAATTGTTTCGGACATTCTCGCGAGCAAGCTGGAGCAGGTCGAGATATACTCCATAGATGGCGAGAGAGTGTTCAATACTGCCGGAACACCGGGCCGATCGATCGAAGTCAATTGCTCATCGTGGGCAGTCGGCAAGTATATGATTCGTTTTTCCGGCGAAGGCGGCTCCCTTTCCGATACGCTAACAGTTATCAGGTAAAACCACAATGCTGCATTTGAGAGTCATACGACTACTCCGGAGTGGTCGTATGACTTAGAACTATCACATCTTGTTGGTTTAATCCTTAACAAATTTCTTCAGCTTTTTATTCACTTCGTCAATATCGAAAAACTCTGGATCGAAACCCTCGCCAAACAAATTATTGACATATTCGTAGTTATCGTCCTCGGTGTCCTTCAAAACTTCGAGTTTGTGTGAATAGCCCCACACGCCGCCACAATCTTCGGGCGGGCAGGCCATTTTCCCGTCCAAACAGACCGGAAGCTCCAAAGTGCCATCGAAAGGAAGGATTTTCTCTAAAGTGATTTTGTGTATCCAACTGTCGCCGAAATCATATTCATATTTAATCTTGTCCTTCACTTCGCTCAGCAAATCGGAAATACGAGTGCTTTTTTTTATGTAGTCAATCTCTGAGGGCATCATTGGAGTACCACCATCGAACGAAGGGAGGTATTGCTTTCCATTCTTCACGAACATGTGCATGTGCTCATTGCTCCAGCCCATTGCAGCCTGGATTATTCTATGGAATACTAACAACTTTGTATCAGATGAGATAAGCAATTTCCTCCAGATCCTCGGCGTGGAATCATCCAAGAGAATCTTGATTTGATAGATTTTCTTTTTCATCATTCTTCTTTCACCAATATTTGAAACAGAGTCCAGTTTTTCCAAATTCCACCTTATACAGTCTCAATTTTCAATTATTCCTTCTGTTTTCAATACCGACAATTCGAAAACAAGATTGCATATTTCAAAACACTTGCATAATGCAAACATACAAATATTTCAAAATTGGCATAGCTTAATATTATTACTTATCAAGTATAGTTTCCCACATTTCGCAACAATCCAAATTCTACGAAGAATCAAAGAATCTCGCCTTGGAATAATCTTATTTTTTTCTGAATTTGCTTTCCGTTTATGAACATAAATACGAGGCCGAAATGGATTGCCGATCAGACCAGAACAACAAACGCTGCACGTGTACGTATTCGCCATGCTCCCGCCACGGAATCTGTTGCGAATGCGTCGCATACCACGCCCGCTCGCGCCAATTGCCCGCCTGTTTCTTCCCGGCGGACGTGGAGCGGACTTACGACCGTTCCTTCGAGAAATTCGCCCGATGCGTGGCCGACGGAAAAATATAGATAGGTTCTATAAAGCTTTCTTTGGGTAATGTACCAAATACAATGTTGACCGGGTTGTTAAACCAAAATGATTTTCCGCGCGAGCGGTTGTTGTATAATTCGCCGCATGAATCAATCATCTCCATATAACATTCGCTATGCGAAATAAATCCCGAAAAATCACACATTTTGCTACAATATAACAACCGCTACGCGGTATCGCGAAAATGTAAATGCTTTTATCTACAACAGATCAACCACAACGCGGTATCTTGCCAGTTTAACATTATGGGTCTATATCGTTTTGTGTGGGTATATCCATTAGATAGAATGGGTCTTGAACCGTCCGAAGGTTAATAAGTAGGGGTTCAAAATTTTGAACCCTTACATTTTGAACCCTTACTGCCATTTCTGGCCGCGCTGTCCTTGAAAAACAAAGTGGCAGTCGCCACCTATAGTCTTGCATAGCGAATTCTGAACTGAGTTCCTTCGCGCCCGCGCGATTGCTGGCAAACCCAATGCCTGTTGGAATATATGAACTTGGGATTCTATTGCATTTTTTGTAAATTTGCGATAGCGTTTTTATTAGAATTGGAGACAATCCATTTGAGGAACAACGATATATTTCGCAGGCTTCGCTACATATTCGATTTCAACGATACAAAAATGATGGAATTGTTTTCTCTTGGCGATTACGCTGCCACACGCGCCGAAATTAGCGACTGGCTGAAGAAAGATGATGACCCTGCGTTCCAAGAGCTGCCAGACGTGCGGCTCGCAATTTTCTTAAACGGATTCATCAACGATCGGCGCGGGAAAAGGGAGGGCGAGCAGCCACCACCGGAGTTGCGTTTGAATAACAATATTATCTTCAGAAAGCTTAGAATTGCGCTGAACCTGAAGGATGAGGATATTTTGCGCATTCTTGCCGTTGCCGGGCTGCGTATTAGCAAGCACGAGCTTAGCGCGTTCTTCCGCAATCCCAACCAAAGGCAATACTGCCCATGCGAGGATCAGGTGCTACGGAACTTCTTGGCAGGGCTTCAGATCAAGCATCGCGGATACAAAAATCTTAGCTAATTGATTAGTATGACTCGAGAAACACCGTATCTCTTTATTATTCTAATGCTTTATTGCCGATTTAGTCATTATACCATTCCAAATGGTAGAGTGACTCCAGAAGGATCATATCTATTCTAAACCCAATAATCCTTGGAAAATTCTCGATTTTTTCTGAATTTGCTTTCCGTTTATGAACATAAATACGAGGCCGAAATGGATTGCCGATCAGACCAGAACAACAAACGCTGCACGTGTACGTATTCGCCATGCTCCCGCCACGGAATCTGTTGCGAATGCGTCGCATACCACGCCCGCTCGCGCCAATTGCCCGCCTGTTTCTTCCCGGCGGACGTGGAGCGGACTTACGACCGTTCCTTCGAAAAATTCGCCCGCTGCGTGGCCGACGGAAAAATGTAAACATTAGATTGCCTTCACGCGAGGAGCTTGCATGAAATAGTATTCTATGGTTGCAATTGGGTTACCCAATGTGCCCTTTTGACCGAGAGCTTGCGTTAACAATATAGTGATAGAATTCAGCATAATTTTGTTTAATTTTGTAGTTGTTTTCAAATTGTAACTTTGAGGATATTATGAGTTTTATTGAAAACGCATTTGTGATCAAAATTGATTTCAACAAAGATAGCAAGAAGCCTGCACATGTTTTCAGAATCATGTCAGAGTTGGTTGAATCTTTCAATATCCTCGATTCTGCTCTCATCTGCTCTATCGACTCAAAAATTCAACCAATAGTAATGTTGGAGGATATTGAAAAAGGTAGCATTTTATCTCGATTTAAATATTTTCTGGAGCTAATTCCTGACGATGCAATACATAACATTGACTGGAAAAAATTTGTTGGCACGTTTTTGTTAAAAGGGAAATATGCAATAATTGATTTTATCAATAAAAGAGAGACAATTTCAACAAACGACGATATTAATCTTTTGATTAGCGAAATCTCTGATTTGGCTAAGGATGCCCAAATAAAAGAATTAACAGTTCCCGGATCTATAGACATTCCACGATTGCTTTCAGGCATTGCAGATATTTCAAATGCAGTTTCTAAGTTAGAAGAAAAAGAAAATATTTACTACCATATCGAAGATAAAGAAATCTCGTTTAATCTTAACTTCAAATTTGACGAAAGCAGCATTGAGGATTTGCTTACATCCGAAACTATCACGTCGAACACAGAAATGATATTGAAAATAAAGAAACCTGATTATTTAGGGGATTCTAAATGGGAATTCAGGCATAAAAAAGATGTCATCAACGCGAATATTCTTGACGAAGCATGGATAGAAAAATTCAGTAACAGAGAAATCACCCTCAAACCCGGCGATTCTATTAGAGCCATCGTCCAAACTGAAGTCAAATATGATTTCGATCGAGAGGTTACCTCAATCAATCATTGCATAATCAACGTTATTGAGGTTATCTTTTCAAAACCCAACAGCTCCAGTTTCCTTTTCTAATAGGATGAAAAATGAATTCATGCTCATCTTTCTTTTCGTCATTGTCCTGCTCTTAAAATTTAGTGGCAATCGCCATCTAATTTCAAAACTTAATGCTCCAACGCTTCGCGTGCATGTCGAGGCACTTCTTCTCGCTGCGGGCAGCGCGCCCAAGCTATCGGGTTGAATACTTATTTCAAAAAAACTACTAAGTGCAACTGTTATGCAAATTACGACAAAAGCAAATGGCTACAAAATATCGAAAGTGCTCGGCTGGCGCAGCAACGTGTTTTTGCTCGCCGGCGGGGATACGAACGTGCTAATAGACACTTCGTCCCGCTCTTGGCGGCGTTTGCTGTTTCGCAGATTGAAAAGCCTGCATATCGATGCCATATCGTACTTGTTTCTGACACATGCGCATTTCGACCATGCGGACAATGCGGGCGCAATCAAAGAGAAGTTTGGAGCCAAGGTGGTCATTCACGCTCGAGAGAAGGCGTTCCTGGAGGAGGGAGGCGTCTGCGTGCCGCGAGGCACCAATCGAATCACTCGGATGCTAACCGACCGATTCGGCGAGCGATTGGCAGCGAAAATGTCGTGCAGGCCAGCGCTGGCGGATATTACGTTTTCCGGCGAGACAACAATCGAAGCCGGAGGACTTGAGTTTACGTTGCTGCCCACGCCGGGCCATACTTACGGTTCGTCCGTTTTGATTGCCGATGGAGAGATTGCCATCGCGGGCGATACTGTCTTTGGGGTTTTCCCGTGGTCGGCGTATCCCCCGTATTCGGAGGATGCCCGCGAAATGGTTCGGAGTTGGGAAATACTGCTCGATACGGGATGCCGACTGTTTTTGCCTTCGCACGGCCGGGCAATTGGCCGGAAGCTATTGGAAAGAGAGTACACGAAAAGAAAGGGAAGATGAATCCGGCAGATTGGGAGGGCTTGGGTGCTACACCACCCCAAATCAATTCGTTCGCTCGAAAGCTAAGAAATCTTTATTTGTAGCGCTCCCGATTGAGGATAACGGATTTCGCCCGATTCGCTCCTCGTTACTATCTCGAACGAAACTCGTCCATCGGGGTCTGCGATTGCGCTTTTCGAGACAGAAAACCGTGGATGCTCGCCGCCGGCCGATTCGATGGAAAGGTTGGAGCTGCCCAAATACTTGCAATTCACGCTTTCGCCTGAAAACTCGACGCTAAGCTCGCCGAAATCTATCCGAATTGATTTGGCCTGCCCAAGCGGTTCGGAAAGTACGAAATGGAAATATGCCTTGTCCGAGTCGAATCCGTAGCGGACTTCGCTCAGGAATTCGCCGATCTGGTGCATTGCGCTCATTGCGCCTCGGGCGCGGAAACATCCGGCATCGCTCCATTCGGCTTCGCGATATTCTGCGATGCTCGGCCGGATCGGCTCGGACGGCGCGGAAAGCACTTCCTGCGCAACCTTTTTGCCGATTGGGCGGTTCACTTCGTCCGGAGCCGCTTCGCCCAGCAACTCATAGACGCGGCGAATGTGGAAGCGGAACAGCACGTCGAAGTCCGGCTTGTTCGGTGCGCTGTGTTCGTCGCCGTACCACCAGCACCAATCGCTGCCCTCGGCAATTAGCAATTCTTCCATAGCTTCGCCGAGCAGCTTTTTATCTTTGATCTCATTTTTCTTCTTCTCGAAAAGGTCTCGGGCCGCAGCAAGCATTTCCCATGCTGCCTGGTCCTCGGCCTGGCCGATCCAGATGCTGAAGTTAGCATTGATCCACGATCCGGCGCGGACGTGCCCCAATTCATTTTCAGGAAGTATGGTTTGCGTGGCCTCCGAGCAGGTTATGGTGTGGAATTCGTCTGACGAGAGCTGCTTGTAAAGCTCCGCGAGGAATGGCAGGCCATTGCCCTGATAGAATTCCCAGCAGTTTTCGCCGTCCAGTATGATCGGCACGACTGCCTGTTCCAGTGCGGATTCGCCATAGTGGTGGACGATCTCGGAGCGGATGTAGCGCAGGCGGTTTGTGAAATCGCAAGCGGCGTCGAAGGGTTTCCATCGCGAATAGATGAACCCGATCGCATCGGAGAGCGAGTGGTCTCGGAAAAGCATAGAAATCTCAGTTTCGGCGTTGCGGTAGCGCCAGGGGAAGAATTTCCTGAGTGGATTAAGGCCTTCGGCAGTGCTTCGGAGCAGTATTTCTTCGTCGGTGGCCACCCATTTGAATCCATTTTTCGCGATCATCGCCAGCGCAGCATCCGAAACGGAGCCTTCGCTCGGCCACATTCCCGTGGGAGCCGAGCCAAACTTTGCCGCATAGAGCGTGGAGGCGCGGCCAATCTGCTCTTGGGCGTCTTCGGGCCGCGCGAACAATCCGGCACGCAAACGAAGGCCGGGCATGGCTTCGCGGGCCGATTCCGTGTCGATGAGCAGCGGGAGAATTGGGTGGTAGTATGGCGAAACGGAAATCTCGGCCTGGCCCAGTTGTGCGAGCCGTTTCATGAGCGGGACAATGCCGGAAAGTATTTCATCTTCGTTTTCAAAAAGAATCTGTTTCTCGATTTCTGTGAATCCGCGGCCCTTCTCGAAGAACCGGTTCAGCTCCGGCCGCCGCCGCGACAGCGGGCCAATCCATGCGAGCGAATACCACACCTGGAGGTCGCGCCAGTCCTGAGCCGAAAACGAGCGGAAGTCGAATCCGGGAGCCGACGCGGCGGTCTTGAGTTCGTTATAGCGCGGATACGGATGTATCATATTTTCTTCGTTGGCAATGAAGAAACGCTCGAGTATCGCTGCTTTGTCGGCATCGGTGAGGCTCTCGGCTTCGATTCGGGCCAAGCGGCGCACAGTGTCGTCTGCCAGGCCGTCCGTGTATTCATCGATTTGCGAGATCATTGCCGGGACGACGTTGAAAGTTTGCTTGATGCGAGGGAACGAATGCAGCAGTTCGGCCAAGTCGTAGTAATCTTTGATTCCATGCAGCCGCACCCACGGGAGTATGAAATCGGTTTCGGATTTGTAATAGGGCTGGTGCTGGTGCCATAGGATTGCAATTCTGAGTGGGCGCATTGATTCATTTCCCCTTTGATAGCTTTGAATTAGTTTTCAACAATTGAATTCAATTTAAGAAAAAGAATTTAATAATTATAATATATCTCGAAAATTTCTTATTTTTATAGTCTGCAAAGAAAACATTTCATTTCAAAATGGAATGTGGTTGATAGTAGAAATGCGTTTATTCTAAGTAATAACGAAACAAATTAATTATCTTTTTTTTCTAAGGATTAACAATGGACAGATTCAACAATTACATCAACGGCCAATGGGTGGCACCGAAAACCGGTGAATACTTCCTGAACATTAACCCTGCGAACAACGACGACGTGATCGGCGAGTTCGCGTTCTCCGGCCAACAAGACGTGGACGATGCAGTTAAAGCAGCCCGCGAAGCATACAAAACATGGCGCTTGGTTCCCGCTCCGAAACGCGGCGATATTCTCCGCAAAGTGGGCGACATTTTGAACCGCCGCAAGAAAGAAATCGCACGCATCATGACGCGCGAAATGGGCAAACCCTGCTTCGAAACCGAAGGCGACGTGCAGGAAGCCATCGACACGGCATACTATTCGGGCAGCGAAACCCGCCGCCTCTTTGGCCACACAGTGCCCAGCGAAATGCCTAATAAAATGAATTTGTCCTTCCGCTTGCCGATCGGCGTTTGCGGCGTCATCACTGCATTCAACTTCCCTCTGGCAGTTCCCTCGTGGAAGATTCTTCCCGCCATCGCAGCCGGAAACACAGTGGTGTACAAACCCTCGAAAGATACTCCCCACGCCGGTGTCGTTTTCGCCGAAGTGATGGAGGAAGCAGGCCTTCCCAAAGGCGTTTTCAACGTATTGCTCGGCAAAGGCAACATGGGCAACATGATCGTCGAACACCCCGACGTGAACCTCGTGGCCTTCACCGGCTCGACCACCATCGGTAAGAAACTCGGCGAAATCTGCGGCCGCATGAACAAAAAATGCTCGCTCGAAATGGGTGGCAAAAACGCAGAAATCATTATGGACGACGCAAACTTCGATTTGGCCATCGACGGCGCACTCTGGGGAGCCTTCGGCACCACAGGCCAACGCTGCACGGCCACGAGCCGCCTCATCGTCCACAAAGATTGCTACGACAAAGTTATCAGTATGCTCGCCGAGCGCGCATCGAAACTCAAAGTCGGCCCCGGACTCGAACCCACAACCGAAATGGGCCCCGTTGTCCATGCCGCACAGCTCCAAACCTGCATCGATTACGTGAAAATCGGTAAAGAAGAGGGCGCACGCCTCGTGATCGGTGGCAATCGCCTCACAGAAGGCGACTACGCCAAAGGCTTCTTCTTCGAGCCGACAATTTTCGCCGACGTAACGAAAGATATGCGCCTCTTCCAAGAAGAAATCTTCGGCCCGGTTCTCTCCGTTGCCAAAGCAGATTCGCTCGAGCACGCAATCGAACTCCAGAACTCGGTCGATTTCGGCCTTTCCTCGTCGATCTACACGAAAAACGTTAATGCAGCATTCCAGGCCATTCGCGACATCGAATCGGGAATCACATACATTAACGCCCCCACAATCGGCGCCGAAGCCCACATGCCCTTTGGCGGCGTGAAAGGCACCGGAAACGGACACCGCGAAGGCGGCTGGACGGTATTCGATATCTTCACCGAATGGAAAACCGTCTATATCGATTACTCCGACGCACTGCAAAGAGCACAGATCGATAACTATTAATAGTTCGATTCGGTATTAATTCAAAAACCCTGCTTCGGTAATCGAGGCAGGGCTTTTTTTGTGTTTAACGTGCAATGCACGCGCTTCGTATTCCGAAGCAAATCTTCTATATATTCACTGCTTCGCCCCATGCGGCGGCGGCGGCTTCCATGATGCCTTCGCTGAGCGTCGGGTGCGCATGGATTGTTTTGAAGATGGTCGGTGCGGTGGCCTCGAGCGTGCGTGCCAGTCCAAGTTCGCCAATCATTTCCGTTACGTCCGGGCCGATCAGGTGGGCGCCGAGCAATTCGCCGTGTTTCTCGTCGAAAATCAACTTGACGAAGCCCTTGGCCTCGCCGATGCCGTGGGCCTTGCCGCTCGCGGTGAACGGGAACTTGCCGATTTTCAGCGAGTAGCCGGCCTCTTTGGCCTTTGCTTCGGTCATGCCGATGCTTGCCACCTGCGGCGAGCAATACGTGCAGCCGGGGATGTTGTTGTAGTCGATGCCTTCGGTTTTATGTCCGGCGATGAACTCGGCCACGACCACTCCCTCGGCGGATGCTTTGTGGGCCAGCCAGGGCGCGCCGGCCACGTCGCCAATGGCAAAGACGCCGGGCACGTTCGTGCGCATGAATTTGTCGGCTTTGATGAAGCCGCGGTCTGTTTCGACGCCGATGGCTTCGAGTCCGATATTTTCGGTGTTGGGCTGGATTCCGATAGCGTTCAGGGCAATGGCGGCGTCGAGTGTTTCCTCGGAGCCGTCTTTGGTCTGGATCTTCACCTCCACGCGGTCGCCGACGGTTTTGGCGCTGAGCACCTTTGCGCTGGTTTTGATAGCGATACCGTCTTTTTTGTAGTTACGCGCCAGCTCGGCCGAAATATCAGCATCCTCGATGGGCAGCAACCTGTCCATCATCTCGACGATTGTAACCTTTGCGCCGAAAGCATTATAGAAATACGCGAATTCAGCGCCGATGGCTCCCGCGCCCATAATGATGATCGAATCGGGGATTTCCTTCGGGATCATAGCTTCGGAGCTGGTGATGATTCGTTTGTAGTCCACCTCGATGCCGGGAATCTGGCGCGGGCGGGCGCCGGTGGCGATGACGAGGTTCTTCGTCGTGATCGTGTGCGTCAGGTTTCCGTCCTTGTCGCGCACCTCTACGGTAGTTGCATTTTTGATGGTGGCGATGCCCTTGACGGGATTGACTTTATTCTTTTTGAAAAGGAATCCGATGCCGGCCGACATTTTGTTTGCCACCTCGCGCGAACGGCGGATCACCTTCGTGAAATCGACAGAGTAGTCCTTGATTTCGATGCCAAAATCGGCCGAATGCTTGATGAAACGCATATATTCAGCATTTTTGAGCAATGCCTTGGTGGGGATGCAGCCCCAGTTCAGGCAAACGCCGCCATAGTTCTCGCGCTCGACGCAAATTGTATTAAGCCCCAACTGGGACGCACGAATGGCCGCAACGTATCCGCCGGGGCCGGAACCGATTACGAGCACATCACATGTCAAATTTTCCATTTCGTATCCTGTTTTATTGTTAAGAACTAAATCCTTAATTCGCAAAGTATATAAACGAATTTGAATATGCTTTGTTGGCAAATGCAAATTCAAACTATGCTAAATTAAGAAATTTCATTCATTTTTTTAATTTTTGATGAACTAATAACTTCGTGTATGTCCGTTATGGAAATGAATGCCCTTTCGTCTGTCTGAAAGACCAATTGTTTCAGGCGGTACAATTCCGTTCGGCTGATCACGACGTAGAGTATCTCGCAGTCTGCCCGCGAGAAGCCGCCGCTGCCGTTGAACACGGTAACCGAATGATTCATGTCCTCGATAATTCGCCGGCGAATCGCTTCGGACTTGCCCGAGATAATGTACAAAGCCTTGGAGTTGTCGAAGCCCTCGACGATTAAATCGATGATTTTGTATGCAATGAAATATGTTACCAAAGAGTACATTGCCCTGTCCCAACCGAAGACCAACCCGGCCGTGGCGAGTATGAAAATATTGAAGAACATGACGATTTCGCCCACCGAATATCCAAGTTTCTTCGTGAGCGTGAGCGCAACGATTTCCGTGCCGTCCAGCGACCCGCCATAGCGCAGGATGATTCCGACGCCTGAACCAAGGATGACGCCACCGAAAATCGACGCCAGAAAGAAATCGTTCGTAACCTCAGGCACGGGCTTCAGCACCGTTACCCAAAGCGAAAGCGAGATGACCGAATAGACAGTGGAAACGAGGAAATCGCGGCCCATTTTCCGGTAGCCGAACACGATGAACGGCAGGTTCAGCAGAATGATAAGCACACCGAGAGGAAGCTCGGCCAGGTACGCGAGGATGATCGAAATGCCGACCACGCCGCCATCGATCAAGTTATTCGGGACTAGGAATTCCTCGAGCGCAAACGCAGCCAAAAATGCTCCGGCCTGCATCATCAGATAGTTTAATCCTGTTTTAAATATTTTGTTTTTCGCCATATTCGTTTTCCTTTCCGCAACAATATATTAATTATAGCGGTGAAAAACAAATTGCAGCGATAGGGAATGATGTATTGTGTGAATGTAGGGGCGGGGTCCGAACCCGTCCGAAGATTTGATGATGTGTTGATTAGTTAATGTGATGATGTGATGATAATCTTGTAGGGGGCGAGGCACGCCGTGCCCATTCGGCATCCTCGGGGACAACCTCGAAATTATACGTAAAATGGGCACCATTTGATTAGTCATCCTGAACGAAGTGAATTAACCAATGGAACTGGATTCTTCGCCTGTGGTTCAGAATGACCAAGTAAATATTAGTCATCCTGAACGAAGTGAATTAACCAATGGAACTGGATTCTTCGCCTGTG
>CAZSWR010000055.1:0-24922 GCA_964610885.1 uncultured Hyphomicrobiales bacterium
AATCAAACAGACTGCCCGGCACTCGTAGCCGGGCAGTCTGCGTTTGGGGGGGGATTGAAGCATACTATACATACTCAATATGTAGGCGGAAGGAATGATAACCAGGAATTGTATATGTTTTCATTTGGAAAATTTATAAGAGGATTCCTTTTTATTAGCAACAAGAGAGCTTTTTTGTTAAATTTGTTAATTGTTGAAATGTAAATAAATACATAGTTTTTATAAAAAATGGGTGCTAATATGAACAAATGGTTTATTCTTTTAATTTGCCTGTCGGCCGTAGCGATTGTGGCTACTGGTTGCAAAAAAGGCGACAAAGGCAAAAATATGAGTATCATCGACAAATCCACTCAGGAGAAAGTTACAAAGATGCTTTCCGATTCGTCGCAAATAACGGACAAAGAGCGAATTGCCCGCGGTGTGGAGCAAGCGGCTGCATTCTGGACCAAAGAAGACGGCACCGCGAAAGAATTCGAAGAATTTTGCAAGAAAAACTTTCTCCGCACAGAAGCCGAACGCGAAGAGACATTCAAACGCCTCGCATACTACTACGAAGTGCTTGGCGGAAACTTCAACAAAATAACTATCGATTTGAACGTCTTCAACCAATTGGAGATCGGTAAGGAAATGCCCGTTGATCTGATGTTCGCGGCCTACAGCCCTTCGGCATCGATGCTTGAGGACTTCTTCAAGAATAAAATTGCGTTCTACTGCATTCTGAACTATCCGTGCTATACGCTCAAAGAAAAAGAAGAACTCGGACAGAAATGGTCCCGCCTGGAATGGGCCTATGCCCGCCTTGGCGATATGTTCACATCGAGAGTGCCCGCCGAAATCAACCAAGAAATCACAACTGCTTACACCAAAGCCGATAATTATATCTCCAACTATAACATCATGATGGGCTACCTCGTGGACGATAACGGCAAAACGCTTTTCGACACCACGAAACGCTTGGTTACGCATTGGGGACTCCGCGACGAATTGAAATCATGGTATGGAAAGGAAACCGGCCTCGAACACCAGAAAATGATCTATGAAGTTATGAAACGCATCATCTCCCAAGAGATTCCGCAACAAGTAATCAATTCCAACAAATACCAATGGAATCCTTACTCGAACAAACTCATCCAAGGCGGCAAAGAAGTGGCCTCGACGCCCGAGCCAAACACACGCTACAAATACTTGCTCGATAACTTCCTTGCAATGAAGAAAGCCGATGCGTATTCGCCGATGTATCCCGATTACATCAAACGTAACTTCGAGCAATCGATGGAAATCCCCGTCGAATCAATTGAAGCAATGTTCACTGAACTTTGCTCTTCGCCCACCGTGAAGAAAGTGGCAACAATCATCAAAAACCGCTTGGGCCGCAACCTCGAGCCGTTCGACATCTGGTACGACGGATTCAAAGCTCGCGCCAGTTTGGACCAAGAAGCCCTTTCGGCCAAGCTCCGCGCGAAATACCCGAATCCAGGTGCTTTCGCCGAAGATATGCCAAATATTCTCCGCAAGCTCGGCTTCTCGCAAGAAAAAGCTCAGTCAATCACATCGAAAATCAACGTTGACCCGTCCCGCGGCGCCGGCCACGCAATCGGTGCATTGATGAAATCCGACAAAGCCCACTTGCGCACTCGCATTGGCGAAAACGGTATGGACTACAAAGGCTACAATATTGCAATTCACGAGTTCGGCCACACAGTGGAGCAAACCATTTCGCTCCAAGACGTGGACTACTACACAATGGCCGCCGTGCCGAACACATCCTTTACCGAAGATTGGGCTTTCATCTTCCAATCGCGCGATTTGGAATTGCTCGGCGAAGGCAAAATCACCGAAGAAACAAAATACCTGAAATCGTTGGATAACTTCTGGTCTGCATACGAAATAATGGGCGTCTCGCTCGTCGATATCGGCGTCTGGAAATGGCTCTACAAGAATCCTTCGGCCAAACCCGAACAGCTGAAACAAGCAGTAATCAAGATTGCAAAAGACGTTTGGAATAAATACTATGCCGACGTTTTCGGCCAGAAAGACCAACCGATCTTGGCAATTTATTCGCACATGATCGACAATCCGCTCTACCTTTCGGCGTATCCCGTTGGCCATTTGATCGAGTTCCAAATCGAACAATACATCGAAGGCAAAAACCTCGGCGAGGAAATGCAGCGCATGCTCACTCAGGGCCGCCTCACTCCTTCGCATTGGATGAAGGGCGCAGTCGGTGGCGATATCTCCGTTAAGCCGCTAATTCAGGCCACAGAAGAGGCTCTCGGCAAGATTAAATAAGCCTCAACCATTTCTGAAATTTATAAGAATCCCTATCCAAAGCAATGAGGATAGGGATTTGTGTATCATTCATCGAATGGAATTCATTACATCAATAATGTAGGGGCAGGTTCCAAATCTGCCCAAGAGTGGGTGCCAGAATAGTATCTATGTGGCAAGGGGCTGTCTCATAAGTGTCATTCTGAACGAAGTGAAGAATCCATGCCATTCATAAGTCCTTGCTAATAATGGATGTTTCACTTTGTTCAATATGACCAAAAACAGTCTTTCGGACTTTTGAGACAGCCCCTTTGATCATGTATATAATCTGAAGAAAAAAGAATTCATGCCCATCCTTCCATGCATCATTGCGCGACCCTTGACAAATAAAGTGGCAGCCGCCACCTATTGAATCGGTTCGAGGTCGTAGCCGTCTTTTTTATCCTTGACGCTGAAGCCTAATTCGGTGATTTTAGCTCTTAGCTCGTCGCTTTTCGCCCAATCTTTTGCGGCTTTGGCTGCGAGACGCTCGTCGGCAAGGGCAATGACTTCGGTAGGAATGTCGGCAGATTCTTCGGCGGGAAGGGCAAATTCCCATGCTTCGAAAATATCGTTCAAATCGCGGAATAAACCAAGTAGTGCATTCCTATCCTCGGGGCCAAGCTGGGCGGTATTTGTGGCGTTGATGAAAGTAAATATATGAGCCAATGCCTTGGGAGTGTGCAGGTCGTTGGCCAATTCGGAAAACGTCTTTTCGCGTAGAGAGTCTGCCAGTTCGGATTTGCCCGATGAAAGCGGTTCGCCGAGGAGTCCGTAGATGAATTCTTGGATCCTTCGCCGAGCTTTTTGCGCGGCCGAAAGTCCGGCAGCTGTATAATTATAGACGGAGCGGTAGTGCGCCGAGAGCATTGCAAACCGCAGGTCCACTGTGGATATGCCTTTGGCTACCAAATCGCGAACAGTGAAGAAATTGCCGAGCGACTTGCTCATTTTCTGGCCCTCGACCTCGAGGAATTCGTTGTGGCACCAATACGCAGTCGGTTCGATTCCGTAACCGGCTTTGCTCTGTGCGATTTCGTCTTCGTGGTGGGGGAATTTGAGGTCGATTCCGCCTGTATGGATGTCGAATGGCAATCCGAGCAATACCTTTTCCATGGCGGAGCACTCGATGTGCCATCCGGGTCGTCCGTCGCAATTTTCGCCGCCGATCTCGAATTCCCAGTATGGTTCGCCGGGCTTGCGTGCTTTCCACAATGCGAAATCGCTGGCCTGCTCGCGTTCGTATTGGTCGGTGTCCACACGGGTGCCGGCCCGGAAGTTGTCGAAATCTATTTTGAAGAGTTTCCCGTATGTGTCGCGGCGGCGCCATTCGCCCACGTTGAAATAGACCGAGCCTTCGGAGACGTAGCCCACGCCCGATTCGACGATTGCGCGGATCAGCTCCTGCATTTCTTTGATGTATTCGGTTGCTTTGGGCATTGCGAAGAAATGATCGGGGGCGATGCCGAGCGACGAAATATCGTCGATGAAAGATTTTTCGTAGAACCGAGTCAGCATGAGTAGGTTCTCCAATGGGTCATCGGTGCGCGTGCCCATTTCGCTGCGCCAGACTATGCTTTCGGGCGAGCTGTCGCGAATTGTTTTGTCATCGATATTTGTGATGTTCATAACCCAACGGACTGCGTAGCCGCCCACGGTGCGAAGCGTGCGTTGCAGGAAATCGGCGAAAAGGAATGCGCGCATGTTTCCAATGTGCGCATAGTTATAGACCGTCGGCCCGCAAGAATACATACGTACTTCGTTTGTATCGATGGGCGCGAATTTCTCAATTTTCTTCGTTAGCGAATTGTAGAGCTGAATCTCCATTTTGTTCTCTATATATATTGATACTATTATCTATGGCCAATGTACAGGAATTATTTTTCAATCAAAACAAATCGTCCAATTGCAAATAATCCAATGCAAATATACAGATTATTATTATTCCAATAAAGAGCAAGGCCGACACTTTTTTGCGATGAAGATGAGATGATGAGCTGATGTGGTGATGTGAAGATGAGATGATGTGGTGATGTGAAGATGATAGTAGCAAGTAGCAAGGTACAAGTAGCAAGTCACATCTTGTCTTGTCCTAAATAGAGTTGACTTGCTCCTTTTACCTTTTTACTTGCAACTATTTTCACCACATCAGCTAATTAACTAATCATAGTACCGGCAAAAGCATCTCTTCATTCATTGATGAAGCATCTCTTGGCAATGATAACTGTTTTGATTAGTTTTGTATTAGTACGATTTGACAACAAAACGAAGAATAATATGCCATTCATCAGGTCAGTTTCCGGGCTTCGCGCCACCACGGCCGATTGTTTGCCCGAGGAAACGATTAAGCAATACGTTTCGGCCTTCCATGCGGTTTGTCCCGCCGGCGCAATAGCTGTGGGGCGCGATGGCCGTCCGTCCGGCGAATCAATTTCCGAAATCATTATTAACGAACTCGTCCGCATGGGCCGCGAAGTGCATTCGCTGGGAATAGTTCCCACGCCGACTGTCCAACTATTCGCCGAGCGCGAAGGCTTCGCAGGCGGAATCGCAGTTACGGCATCGCACAATCCGAGCGAATGGAACGGCCTGAAATTCGTTAATTCGAGTGGCGTCTTCCTGAACAAAGAAGAAAACCTGCAACTCTGGCAATTGGTGGACGCTTGCGCCACGGCTCCGGAGCGAGCGGAGGGAGGCAAAAGAATCGAAGTTGACGATCCGATTGGCCAACACATACAGAAAATATTCGACATAGGGCTTTTCGGAGAATCCGCCTTGGAGCAGATTGCCGGTCGGAAACTGAGGGCAGTCGTAGATGCAGTCAATTCATCCGGTTCGGAGGCAGTGCCTCGGCTGCTGCGGCGCTTGGGAATCGAACCGATCGAGCTGTATTGCGACGGCAGCGGCCGCTTTCCGCACACGCCCGAACCGCTTCCGCAAAACCTTGGCGAATTGGCCAAGCGGACAAAAGAAGAAAATGCAGATTTCGGTATCGCAGTCGATCCGGACGCCGACCGCTTGGTGCTAATCGACGAAAACGGCAACCCAATCGGCGAAGAGAAAACTATCGCGATTGCCGTGGAGTCCGTCCTGTCTTCGCCGAAGTATTCCACCCGTAAAAATGCAGTTGTGGTGAACCATTCGACGACACGGCTGGTCGAAGATATTGCCGCAAAATACTCAGGTGTTGCGTATCGGTCGGCTGTGGGTGAAATCAATGTGGTCGAAAAAATGAAAGCTACCGGCGCCGTCGTGGGTGGCGAGGGCAGCGGTGGCGTTATTCTGCCCGATTGCCACTATGGCCGCGATTCGCTGGTTGGGATTGCACTGCTGGCCGACTTGGTCCGCCGCACCGGACTCAAGCTCTCCGAGATTGCATCTCAATTCCCCGCCTACGCGATGGTCAAACTGAAAAAAGAGTTCCATGGCGACATGAATAGCATTATCCAAACAGTTAAGGAAATGTTCCCCGAAGATGAACTGAACACAGAAGATGGAATAAAAATCATTCGCTCGCGCAGCTGGGCGCAATTACGCACCTCGAATACCGAACCGATCGTGCGCGCCATTTCGGAAGCTCCCACACGCGAAGAAGCAACAGAGCTAGCCCAATCGTTGCTGGATTTGTGCTGATATTATATACAACAACAACTTCCGCCCGAAACCGGCAAGTGGGGCGGAAGTCGTTTGGAGCCGGAAATCTGCTGACTTCCGGTGTTCGTCTGAAAGTTCAGTTATTACTCATTCATAATTACACAAAGAGTTGCCATTGGTTGCAAACGAAGCGCAAGTTGTGGATAACTGAATCAATATCGACTTTTACTAAATGAAATGAATCAATGCCAATACAAACGACTAAAAAGATAATACTGGCTTCGCAATCGCCGCGGCGAAAGAAGCTTTTGGAGCAGATTGGGCTGAACTTTACGGTTGTCCATTCGGACTTCGACGAGGAAGCAGTCAATTCCTCTGCGACTCCGCGCGAACATGCTCGATTGCTTGCGCTCGGCAAGGCTCGGGATGTAGCTTCGCGTTACGACGGCCAGTACATAGTCATTGGGGCCGATACGATCGTCGTGCTCGATGGCGAAATACTGAACAAACCCAAATCGGCCGAACAGGCTTCGGAAATGCTTAACAAACTCAGCGGACGGACGCACACTGTCTTCACGGGCATAGCACTGATCGATTGTTCGGCGGGGGTGGAAATCACGGACGTCGGGGCCACGGAGGTTACTTTCCGCAAATTGGAGCAGTCCGAGATTGATGAATACATAGCGGGCGGCTCGCCGATGGACAAGGCCGGAAGCTATGGCATCCAAGACGACTACGGCGCTGTCTTCGTCAGCCGGATTGAGGGCTGCTACTACAATATTGTCGGGCTTCCGCTCGAAATGGTATTTTCAAAGTTGAAGGAATTAATCAAATGAAGCCGCAAGGCAAACGCAATATCGAAACGCTGACCATGCTGCTGCCGTGGATACTGACATTCGCGGTCTTTTGGCTGTATCCTCTTGCATATTCGGCGTACCTGAGCATGACCAAATACACCACGCTGACGGGCG
Organism: uncultured Hyphomicrobiales bacterium; assembly: GCA_964610885.1. GTDB lineage: Bacteria > Bacteroidota > Ignavibacteria > Kapaibacteriales > UBA2268 > CAZSWR01. Next base: position 6,873 of record CAZSWR010000055.1, read on the forward strand.
AGATGAGTTTCATCGGATTCGAGAATTACTCGGCAGTCTTCGCCGATCCGGTTTTCTACAAATCGCTCGCGAATACGATAATTTTCACTGTCGGGACTGTGCCGCTCACGGCTGCGCTTGCGCTCTTTCTGGCGGTACTGCTGAACAGCCGGTTGGCGCGGTGGAGGGAGTTCTTCCGTGCGTCTTTCTTTATGCCGTCGGTAACGTCCATGGTCGTACTGTCGTTGATATTCAACAACCTTTATTCCAAATCGGGATATATTAACTCGATTCTTTCGATGATCGGCGCCCCATTTCCCGACCGGGGATGGCTGCTCGAGCCATCGACCGCTTTGATGTCCATTATGGGTATGGACATTTGGATTTCTGCCGGATACTACATGGTACTTTTCTTGGCGGGAATGCAGGCCATACCGGACGACCTATACGATTCGGCGCGACTTGCCGGCGCCTCGCCCTGGCAAACCTTCTGGCGGATTACTTTCCCGATGCTGCGCAACACGACAATGTTGGTTATCGTGATCAACACAATAAAGGCGTTTCAGGTCTTCATCGAAATATTCGTGATGACGAAGGGCGGCCCGTTGGACGCCACCTCGACGCTTGTCTATCAGGTGTATTCCAATGCTTTCGAGAAAATGGATATGTTCGGATATGCCTCTGCGCTGGCGTACGTTGTCTTTGCGGTATTGCTCGCGATGTCCCTCGTGCAGATGAAACTATTGCGCGCAAAGGATTAACAGCGGATTTGCCATTGCTCCCGAGTGTGGATTGTTTTGATAGAATCATTCTACCGAAAAGATCCTAAAAAGCATTCTCGATATGCTCAATCTTGGTTTTGCCGTTCAGTTTGACGACTGTGATAACGTCGAAACGGCATTCTATGTCCTCGATCTTGTTCACGTAAAGGTAGCCGCGGGCCACCGAGCGGATTTTGTGTTGCTTCGATGGCGTAATCGAAAAGAGCGGGTCGCCGTAGCTCGAATTGGTGCGGGATTTCACCTCGACGAAGACTAACGAGGCGCCTTGGCGGGCGATGATGTCGATTTCGCCGGTGCGCCCGAAGTGAAAATTCCGCTTCAGCACTTCGTATCCATTCGCTTCGAGGTACGCGGCGGCTTCCGATTCCCCGATGTCCCCTTGGCCCTTTTTGCTGATTTCTTTAATGGGATCCATGGCAATTCTCCAACTGTGTGAGAATACAAAGGAAATGATACTATTTTATACAAGATATCTAAGATAAGTAAAAATGAATTCTTGTCCCTCTTTCCTCATCATCACTGCGCAACCCTTGGAAAATAAAGTGGCAGTCGCCACCTTATTTATCGCTGATATTTGAAATATAAGGGCAGTCGCCACCTTATTTCGTATCGATTTTCAGTTGGACAACTTTTCTGAACTCGTCCAAGACGCCTTCGCTATCGACCACGAATGTGCAGGGTTTGGACTTTCCAACGTTTTTCAAATCCTTGATTCGCTGGATTGTGCTCGGGCTGAGGTCCAAATCGTAAACCAAGTCGATGAACTTCTCTGGGAAGTAGGCAGTCGCTTGTATGTAGCCTTTCCAAGCGGACATCCATACGATGGTTCTTTTCTTCTTCTGCACTTTGCAGAGCCAAGCCTTGCCGTCTTTGTAGTAGCGCCATTCGTGGTCGAGGCCCAATTCATCGAAGAGGCCCAAGAGGCTGATGTAGGCGCCGAACGAATTCCCAAGCACTTCGGCTAATACCCGTTCGTCGGGATACACCGATCCGTCTCGAAGTTCAATTGTGTTGATTGTTTCCATGTCAAAATATATACTTTTTCCGACAAACCTATATTTTGGATAGCTAATGTAAACATATAAATTTATCAAAAAATCTTTATAAATCCAAGAAATATTGGTTTTATACTATTTAAGGGTACTTTAAAAATACTATTCGCGTGAGTTGTTAAAATCGAAATGATGTTATACCGCGTAGCGGTTGTTGTATTGTTGAATATTGTTTGAACTTTTAGGCATGATTTCGCGCGAGCGAATGTTATATATGATAGGTTGATTCATGTAGAGTATTATATAACAACCGCTATGCGGTATGACATGCAAAGGTGAAACTTCTTCTACAATACAACAACCGCTAACGCGGTATCATTCCGCCACTATTTCTTTCATTGAAGAGTGCAAATTGTATTGGGAACTGTAAATATTCAATTCGTCATAGAACCATGATCTTTGCTTTCAATTCCCGACAACAAATAATTGTTGTTTACCCACACAAAAACCCCATATTTGATTATGCAGAGCGCCAAGCAACGGGGCCGGTCGGGGCAATTCCTTACGAATCGAATCAGTCCCCTTTCGTCAGGTGAAGGATTGCTTTGTGGATGCGGCGGTCGCGAGTTTCTTGTTTCTTGGCTTCGCAAATGTACGCTACCAATTCCTTTTGGTGTGTGTACGACATTTTTCTGAAGCGATCGAATGTTCCTGGGAACTCCGCCATAACCGCGAGGAAGTCCTCGGGCGGATCGACTACTCTGGGTTCGGTGTCGAGCCGTAGGACCACGTGCACAGTGTCTCCATGCGTTTTGCCGATTCTTCGGCGTACGTCTTTCGTGATCCCGAGGCAGTGGCACGGGTGGCCCATTTTGACGAGCGAGCCGCGGTATTCAACGCCGTCGAATGTGGCGCGCACTTTGATTCGGCCGCGGCTGCCGAACTCCTTTTCTGCGTCGAAAGGGAACTCTACGAAGGCTGCGTCCTTGCCTTCGTGGTTCAGTATGGTGGCCGTGAATTCGTAGGTTTCCATTTTAGCGATAGATAATGCTCTCGGCAATTTTGTCGCGAGTGGCCTTGCCCGCGAGCAATTCAATTATCTGGAGCGTGAAGGGAATCGTTGTGCCGATGCCTCGGGAAGTTACGATGTTGCCATCCACGACAATTTCATCCTCGGAGTATTGATACTTGGTATCCAAGTGTTTGCGGGCTGCGGGGTGGCTGGTGATACGGTTTTCGGGCTTGAGCACTTTGACCGAATCGAGCACGAGCGGCGCGGAGCACACGGCACCGATCAGGCCGCCTTTGCGATGGTGCGCGGCCAGAAGAGCGCCGAAGCGTTCGTTCGTCGAAAGGTTCTCGACGCCTTCGGAGCCGCCCGGGATCACGACGCAATCGAAGCTCATATTGTCATCCAATTGGTAGAGCATCATGTCGGGAATGATTTTGACGCCTTTCGAGCAGGTTACGATTTGGTTCTCGCCGGCCACCCTGACGGAGATTCCTGCGCGGCGGAGCAGGTTTATGATTAACACTGCCTCGGCGTCGTCGGTGCCTTGGGCAATTGGTACTAATGCTTTTATATCCATTGCGATTCCTAATATTTCTGATTATTATCAGTTCCCAAAAAGAATAATTTAGCAAAAAATTCCAAGCAATGCAAATCTTCAAAAAAACAAACGCCGAGCCTTCCGAGAGTTGGCCAATATTGAGCGGATGCACATACCTTGGCGGCTCGTGTACGGAAAAATAAACTGTTTCGTCAACTATATTGCCGGTCCCATAGGCCGCTGTCTGTGGCGATAGGGTGCAAGCACTTGTCTAATAACGGCTTAGCGCGACAGGCGAATATTGTGGTATAATTTTTGTTGTCCACCCAAGGTGGATGTAGTTTGAATAAGGTAAGAAATGGCTCCAAACGCGAAACAAATATCGAGAACGCCCGAAGAATGGATCGAAATCGGCGACATCGAAGCTAAGAAAGAAAACCATAGAGAAGCTATCAAGTACTACTCGAATGCGATCGAGCTTAACCCTCGCGCCTCATTTACGTATTTCAAGCGCGGCTCGTCTTTCATGGCAATCAATTCGTTTCGCGAAGCCCTGTCCGATTTCAATAATGCAATCGTACTCAACCCGGATTTCTCGTTCGCTTTCTTCAAGCGGGGAGTAGTCTATCAGGAAATGGGCCAATTCATTAAATCCATCGACGATTTTTCTTCCGCAATCGAATTAAATAAAACCTTTTCGTTCGCTTACTACAAACGCGGATATTCGTATTATATCACGAAGAACTTTACCGGCGCCATCGAGGACTTCGACCGTGCGCTCGAATTGAACCCGACATATATGTTGGCATACCTGTATCGCGCTAATTCCTATTTCGAGATGAAACAATCCGAAAAGGCCATCGAAGACTATAACCGCGTCGTCGAATTGGATCCGAAACAGGAAAAGGCATTCATCTCGCGCGCCATTGCCTTCAGCAACCTCGGGAAATTCAAGGAAGCCATTCGGGACTATTCCGCGGCCATACAGATCAACCCGGACTCGGTGATTGCCCACAACTACCGCGGCTTGGTGTACAACCGGCTGAAGAGTTTCGAAAAAGCAATTGAAGATTTCACCTACGTTATCAAGAAGAATCCAAACTCCGCCGATGCGTACAACAATCGCGGCATCGCTAACTTCGCCATGAAGGACTACGCCCGCGCCGTCAAGGACTACGACGCTGCGCTCGAGCTGTCCGGCAATTCGCCAAACATTTTCTTCAACCGCGGCAATGCAAATTTCAACATGGGCAACTATATGGACGCCGTCATCGACTACGACAAAGCAGTCGAAATCGACCTCCAATTCGTCGCTGCTTATTACGGCCGCGGCAATGCAAACATGATGCTCGAGCAATACAAAGACGCAATCAAAGACTTTACGAAAGCAATCCAAATCAATCCCAAATACGTCCAGGCCTATATCGGCCGTGGGAATTGCTTTATGAAAATGAAACATACAAAAAAAGCGCTCGAAGACTTCACGCTCGCCATCGAGATCAAACCCGATTACGGCCATGCGTACCTGAACCGTGGCATAGCCTTTAGGGCGAATTCCCAACCCGACCAGGCCGTTAGCGATTTTAATCAGTTCATAAAGCTGAACTTCGGCAAAAGCAACTCCGTCAACCAAGTGCGCCAATGGATACGCAAGCTGGGCTACGAACCGGAGTATTAATGATAAGCTGATGTGCTGATTTTATTAATCCGATGTAGAGCGAGCGCAAAATCCGCCAATGAATACATTGAATGTATTTTGCTTTGATTTTATCCCAAGAGAATGCTTGAGCAATAAAATCCAACTAAACTCTTTCATTTCAATCGCTCCGGCTGTTCATTTGCGCCTCGAAATTTGGTATTTGCATTTTTGAGAAAATATTTGTATATTGTAGTCCATGAGAAATAGAACATTAAAAGCCGGCAAATGCTTGAAGAGCAAAGGAACCATCAGAGGACGGTCTTTCGCCTCGTTTACCGCTTTTAATAGTGCTATCATCGCATACGTCGTCCTGTACGGCACCCTGCCCGAATCTTGCTAATACTCCAATAGAACCAATCCCCGAGCATACCGATTCCACGTCGGCAAATGCTTGATATATAAATTTATTGACTATTCGTGAATAGCTCAATCAAATGTATGTAAATATTATTTAATTATTTATTTAATTCCTAATGGAGCAATTTTATGTCGAACCAATCAAACAACTCGGCTGGCTACGTTCCTCGCTACCACGTACCCGCAACGCAAGTAATTAGCGAACTCAATAACTACATGCTCGTCGATGGTTTTGACCTCGTCCTCGATCTGGAGCGCAGCGTGGATTCGCACCTCTACGACCAGCGTGCAGGCAAAAAATTCACGGATTTCTTCACATGCTTTGCTTCGGTGCCCCTCGGATTGAACCACCCGAAAATGGCCGACGAAGGCTTTGTGAAGTATTTGGCATCGGCAGCGATGAACAAACCATCCAATTCGGATATCTATACCGAACAAATGGCTACGTTCGTCAAGACATTTTTCAAAGTGGCCGTCCCTGACTATTTCAAGTACTCATTCTTCATCTGTGGCGGCGCCCTGGCCGTATCGAATGCGCTCAAAACGGCTTTCGATTGGAAACATCGCAAGAACCTTGCTAAAGGATTGCCGGACACAGACGGCACCAACCTGAAAATCATGCACTTCGAGCAGGCTTTCCACGGCCGTTCGGGCTACACGATGTCCCTGACGAATACAGACCCGAACAAAATTAAATATTTCCCCAAATTCAATGACTGGCCACGCATCATCAATCCCAAGATGGCATTCCCGTTCGAGGGGGCAAACGTGGATCGTACAATCGAACTCGAGCAAAAAGCTATTCAGCAGATGAAAGAAGCATTTGCCAAGTATCCGAACGACATCGCTGCAATCATCCTCGAGCCGATTCAGGGCGAGGGCGGCGACAACCAATTCCGTCCGGAATTCCTCCGCGTCTTGCGCCAGTTGGCAAACGAAAACGAAGCACTGCTCATCTTCGACGAGATTCAAACAGGTGTCGGTATCACCGGCGAAATGTGGGCACACCAACTCTACGACGTACGCCCGGACATCATGACATTCGGCAAGAAAATGCAAGTCTGTGGTATCCTCGCCGGCGAACGTTTGGACGAAATTCCCGACCACGTCTTCAAGGTATCCAGCCGCATCAATTCCACATGGGGCGGCAACCTCGTGGACATGGTTCGCTCCACTCGATACCTCGAAATCATCGAAGAGGACAACGTGCTCGATAACGTTCGCACGGTGGGCGCCAAGCTTCAGGATAGACTTTTCGAAATGGAAAAAGAATTCCCGACTCTGATCTCGAACGTCCGCGGCAAAGGTATGTTCTGCGCATACGACTTACCGAATTCGGAACTTCGCGACGCATTCCGCAACAAATGCTACGAAAACGGATTAATTATCCTCGGCTGTGGCGATAAATCCATTCGTTTCCGCCCCGCACTCAATATGCACGTGAACCAACTGAACGAAGGATTTGAAATAATTCGTAAGTCACTTTCGTCTGTTGCCAAATAATTTTAGAGCTGTGCTATGGCTCAAAAGGGGTTGTCCTACTTGCTTAGGGCAGCCCCTTGTCGTATGCGTCCTCTGGGGGCGCTCCCCACGAATACAAAAAAGGCGAACTCTATTGAAGCCCGCCTTGCGATGATTAATATCAGTAAAGTGGTGTATTACTTGGTTTTGCGCTTGAAAGTGTGGACTGCATAGTAATAAGCGACGTTTTGGACGATCGAATCATATTTATAGATGAACAGTCCGTTTTCGTCCGACGAAAATGCACCTTTGTTAATTGGTACCAGTCCTGTGAATGAAATGTTGTTGCCGTCGGCGGTCCAAGTGCCTGAAAATGCGCGGTTGGGAGTGTACGTAGTTAATTGAGTAATTGTGTCATATACGTAAGACGAAATCCCCCTGTAGGTGAGAGCAATGTTGTACTGAATTGCGGAAGCGGTATAGTTATACGTTCCGTGTGTGGAATCGTTACCATTGATTTCCATATAGAAATTGGTGCGTAGCGTATCCGTTTTGTCGTAGATCGTGCCCATCAGTGGGATAATATAGACAAATGGAGTGTTCCCGAAGTATTTTCCGCGCGGGTCTCCGCCGATTGGCTCGTAAGGGACTTGGCCTTTCTTGAGTTGTGGGATAGTATCAGTCGGGATAATCGGCGTCGATTCGTCGTCGGAATTGGAGCAAGAAGTGAAAGCCAAACCGATAGAAAAGGCTGTGAATGCAATAAATAATAATTTTTTCATAGCGCACCTCAATATTGTTTTTATATAATCTTATATATCGGTCCGGTGGAATACAATTTGCTTTCGATTAGCGATACACGGAAGCCCTTCATCGAGCCGAATGATTTATTTTTGAATTCTTGCAATTTCTCTTCCAAGAGCGGCATTTTCACCGATTTGATTCTCATAAGCGTCAGGTGCGGCGAATACGGGTGCTTTTCGCGGGGGACGTTGTGGTGCGAAGCAACTGTTTCGATTCGTTTGAAAATATCGTTAAGCACGCCGGAGCGGTCGTGCACGCCGATATGCAACACGCGCGGAGTGCCACGTTCGGGGAAACAACTGATTCCTCGGAATTCAATTTCTTCTTCAAATTCGCCAAGGGCGCTTCCCAGTTCGGCTTTGAGCTGATTAACCAGGGCAGCATTGAAATCACCTATGAATTTGTAGGTGAAGTGAAGATTTTCTGGCTCGACCCATTTCCCTTCGGCCACGTGTTTGAATTCTTTCTGAAGCTCGTGGTAGAGGAACCTGAAGATTTCAGGGTCGGCGTATGTGCCTGTAAATAATCTGATTGTATTCATAGCTCGCGCCTAAACCATTGTCGTTGAAAGAAATCATTCCAAATTGCCGTTTTGTGTCCGAAAACTCGGCAAATATTTTCTGCAAATATATAAAAACAATTACAACAAAGTATAATTTTGTCGTAAATAATGAAAATATTACATTTACCTTATAGAAGTCCTATTCGAAATAATTAAGCGCACTCGCTCGAGGTCTTCTGGCGTATCGACGCCGACCAAATCGAGGTCGGACTTCATGCAGTAGAATTTCGCTCCATGCTCGAGCAACCGGAGTTGTTCGAGCTTTTCCATGTTTTCAAGTTTCGATTGGGCCAGGTGGGCGTGCTGCCGAAGTGCCGATATTTTATACGCATAGACGCCAATATGTTTCCATAAATCATACTTTTCGATCGATTCCGAGGGCGACAGGTCGCGCACAAACGGTACAGGGCTGCGAGAAAAATAGAATGCATGGTTGTCTTCGCGGAGTACCACCTTTACGACGGATGGGTCGAGCAAATCGTCCGTTGAATCTATTCTTTTGACGATTGTGCCGACTTCGGCTTCGGTGGACGAAAATTCTTTGATTAAATGGTCGATCACGTCGCCTGTCAGGAATGGTTCATCGCCCTGGATGTTGATTACTATTTCTGCATCCTCTCCGAGCTGTTCGTAGGCGTAGAGCACTCTGTCCGTCCCGCTTTTGAGTTCGCTTGGCGTGAGTACTGTTTCCGCACCCATATCGAAACAAACCTCTGCGATGCGTTCGTCGTCGGTCGCGATGACGATTCTGTGCAAAGAGTCGGACCGAGAGGCTGCCTCCCAGACCCATTGGATGAGCGGTTTGCCGCAAATATCGACCAATGGCTTGCCGGGAAGGCGAGTGGATGCGTAGCGGGCCGGGATGATCGCAATTGATTTACACATCTATATCAAATTTCCTCAAGTGTTTTGTATAGAAACATCATTACATCGAACGTTGTAACCAACCCGATCAAGTTGTTTTTCCAGTCCACGACCGGAAGGCAGTCGGCGTTGTATTTGGCCATTAGCTCGATTGCTTTCCTGACGCTATCCTCCGGGTATATCAGCCGGACGTTTTTCGCCATGATGTGTTGGAAATCATTAATTGTATTTTGCCCTACGTCCTTGAAGTCGTCGTTGAACTCATAGATTTGGCGTAGTGCATATTCGCGAAGCGAGCGTTCGGTGATTAAACCAATGAATTTGCCCTGATCGATGACCGGGACGAATCCGGTATGTTCTCTTCGCATTATTTCGTCGGCGCGGGATATAGGATCCTCAAGGGTTACCGTGGATACCCCACGTGTCATGATTTCTTCGATTGTCGTTACTTTTGGCATTCTCAGCTCTCCTTTCCGATGCTAAAGGAATAAAACAGCTCCTTGAGAATTAAGAAGCTATTAAGCCATGATTATTGTTTCCATATTAAAACAATTCCAAATGCTCGAATACAATTTCAAGTCCGATTAGTATCAGCACGATTCCACCGGCAATTTGCGCCTTGTCGCCGAAACCACTGCTGAGCTTTTCGCCAAACTTGATACCAAGCAGGGTCATCGCGGCGGCAACGATACCGATGACGACACATGGAAACAGGATTTCCTGGCCAAAAAGGCCCAGGCTAAACCCCACGGCAAGCGCGTCGATACTCGTCGCCACGGCCAGGCTCACGAGAGTAACGCCACGGGAAATGTCCTTCGAGATCGATTCGCTGCTGTGTTTGACTCCTGTTTCAATCATTTTGAAACCGATAAAACCAAGAATGGCAAATGCAATCCAGTGGTCGAACGAAGAAATGTAGTCCACAAGGCCGCGCCCGAGGGACCAACCAATGATCGGCATAAAGAATTGGAATAATCCGAAATGGAAAGATAGGCGAAACCTTTGGCGGCCGGTCGCACGCCCGAAAAATGCACCCGCCCCCACCGATACAGCAAAGGCATCGAGCGCAAGCGCAAATGCAATCAAGACAATATCAACAACCGACAATTCTCTTCCTAACTTTTTCGTTCAACACCGACTGCAAAATTACGGAAAACCGAGAACATTGCCCGTGGATATTTTCGTTTGACCGGATATTGTTGTGCTTGGCTGTAAGCATATTACGGCATGTTTAAAAGAAATGTGCGCGTCATGCTGTGCGCCGACGAAACAAAAGAGAATGCTGAAATAAATATGCTCATCCGATGACTCTCAAGGTTATTCATTCGAATTTAACACGAGATTGGGTAGTCATCCGATGAGTTGCCGATGTTTGGAGCATAGAGGAAAAAGGTATGATTTCGGATTGATACCACGCTAGCGGTTGTTATATTGTAGACGTTATTTGTCCAGTGCAAGTCATACCGCGTAGCGGTTGTTATTTAAAACACATCTTGACTCAACCAAACTCATATAACATTCGCTACGCGAAATCAATTCTGAGAACTCAGCATTATGCTACAATAGAACAACCGCTCGCGCGGTATATGATAATCCCGACTCTTTCTGGTTGACTGCTAAGAAAAAGGTTACAGCGTGCAGTGCCACTTCAATAGGATCCCGCACCGCGCAAGATGAAAGAAAACGGCGCTACATTCGTTTACAAATAATCAGCACAGGCGAAAGCTTTTGCAATGGAAAAGTATGAATTCATTAGATTCAGTGATTTATGCAAAATCCGAATCGCATTCGAGAGAAGGTTCCTTTTTTCGATCGGTTCGAATAATTGAAATCAAGGAGCAAATATGGCTAATATTATTGATAATATACAAGCTGACGTTGCCGAGGACTTGTCGGACGAAATACTGCAATTGGTTACGTTCAAAATCGGCGACGAAGAGTTTGCCGTTGACATCCTCCAGGTGCAGGAAATCATAAAAATGCCCGAATATACCCGCGTGCCGAATTCGCCGCGGGCGGTGGTGGGCGTGATTAATCTTCGTGGGAAAGTGATCCCTGTCCTTGATTTCCGGTTGCAATTGGGTTTGGAGCAGCGCGAGGCCGACCGCATGACGCGCATTGCCGTCGTGGAGATCAAATCTCGGGTGATCGGCTTCATCGTCGATCAGGTGAGCGAAGTGATTCGCGTGAACAAGTCCATAACGGAGGCCCCGCCGGCCATGGTCAGCGGCATCAGTTCCGAATATATTACTTCGATCGGGAAACTGGACGAGCGGCTGCTGATCATGCTCGATTTGGAAAAGATACTCTTCGCCGATACCGAAGAAAACACTGAAGACAAATCATAGCCCCGGTAATTCATTGCTATTTACTGCTGATGGCCTGTTTTTGAAGAAACGGATAAAATAATCTGTGGCTTGTTGTGTCTTTTATCGATTATGCTTTGATGGGATGAAGCAGCCCACTTGGCATTGTTGAAACAGAATTTTTGAACTATATATTTGATAGATGAAAAGATTAATATTAGTACGGCACGCTAAATCGGATTGGGCAGACGCAGGGCTTACGGACCACGAACGCCCTCTGAACAGCCGAGGCAAAAAGGATGCCCCTCGAATGGCCAAAGCAGCAGCAGAGCAAACAATTCCGCCGGACGTTATACTCTCGAGCAGCGCGAAACGGGCATTCTCCACTGCGAAGTTTTTCGCAAAGGAGTTCAATTTCTCTGAGACGAAAATCGATGTCCGCGACGATGTGTACTCGGCCGATTGGCGCTCTTGCCTGAATATCATCAATTCGATAAACGACGCAGATTGCCGCGTGGCGATGCTCGTGGGCCACAATCCATTCATCACCGAGCTGGCCGACCGACTGACGCGCCAAAGCTTCGGAAACGTGCCCACTTGCGGCGTAATAATGATTGACTTCGACGTGGCGAGCTGGGCCGAGATTTCGTCTGGCCTGGGCAAGGTTTCTTTCTACGAGTACCCGAAGAATGTTTAAATAAATGAATTGCCTTGCATTCGCGGGTTCGGAACCCGTGCGACTTTTCTGAAAGACGTGCCACACTTCCGAAGTGTGGACACCACCCCGCCCTTCGGGCACCCCTCCTTGGCAAGGATGGGGAATGTAAACACTTGATATGTATGATGATAGAGTCATACTAACATTCCAAATGGTAGTATGACTAACTATATTTATTCCATTCGTTTACGCAATCTCATCTGCACATTATTGAAATTGGATCCTTAACCTTCACACAATTCCCCGCGATTTTCAATCATTTGATTTCTGTGTTTATTTACTTTTAACTATATTTGTATAACCGCGCCACCGAGCCAAACGTACAATATTCGGTGCAATGGAAAGTTTATGCGATTTTCGAGATAATTACTTATTTTTTTTGTATAAAACAGAATTGATGTTAATATGGAAACAGCATTAGAAAAATTCCTCCGCTACGCGAAATACGACACGCAATCCAGCGAAGAAGGAAACGAAACTCCATCCACGAAGAAACAATTTGAACTGGCCAACCAGCTCGTCAAAGAGCTTCGCGCCATGGGCATCTCGGACGCCGAAGTCGATGAGCATTGCTACGTGATGGCCACAGTGCCGTCGAACATTCCCGAAGGCCACGCTGCCTATGGCAAAGTGCCCACAATCGGGCTAATTGCCCACGTGGACACCTCGCCAGACGTTTCCGGTGCGGACGTGAAACCGCAGATCATCGAGAATTACCAAGGCGGCGACCTCGTCCTCCCGGGCGACAATTCAGTCGTCATCACGGTGGCCGAGAACCCGAACCTGAACAAATGCATCGGCCACACGATCGTTACGACGGACGGCACCACGCTGCTCGGCTCGGACGACAAATCCGGCATCGCCGAAATTATGGCAGCCGTCGAACACCTTCTGGCCCATCCGGAAATCCTCCACGGGAAGATCCGCATCGGGTTCACGCCAGACGAAGAAATCGGCAAAGGCACAATCTTTTTCGATATTAACAAATTCGCTGCCGACGTGGCCTACACGCTCGACGGAGACCTGCCCGGCGAACTGAACAAAGAGACTTTCAGCGCAAACGCTGCAATCATCAGGGTCTTCGGACGCGACATCCACCCGGGCATGGCCAAAGACGTAATGATCAACTCCGTCCGCGTTGCCTCGGACATCGTCGCGAAGTTGCCCCGCAAAATGTCGCCCGAACACACATCCGGCTACGAACCGTACATCCACCCGCACCAGTTCACCGGCTCTGTCGGCGAATCGACGATCAAATTCCTGCTCAGGGACTTCAAAACCGAAGGCCTCGACGAGCAGAAACGCATCCTCGAAGCGGTCATCGCCGAAGTGCAACCGATGTATCCCAAAGCGAAAATTGAACTCGAAATCATCGAATACTACCGCAACATGCGCGAAAAGCTCGACGAGAAGCCCGAAGTGCTCGAATGCCTCTGGGCGGCTGCCGAACGCGCCGGCGCCAATCCACATTGGGAGCCAATCCGCGGCGGTACGGACGGTTCGCGCCTGACGGAGATGGGCCTTCCGACGCCGAATATCTTCACAGGCGGCCAGAATTTCCACTCGCGCACCGAATGGCTGTCCGTCAATGGCATGAATATCGCCGTCCAGACAGTTCTGAATTTGGTTCAGGTGTTCGTCGAGAAATACTCGAAATAATTTCACCATACAAAAAGAATAAAATGCCTTTCGCTGCGCAGTCGGCGTCGGGCATTTTTTTGCTCAGAATTGAACGTAGAGGACACAGTAAACAGAGCCACTTGTTTTACTCCTCGCCAAACGCCCCTAACGTGAAACTGCATAATACACAGAATAAATTTAGGGGCTGGTTCCGAAACCGCCCGAAGTGTCAATAATAAGTCCCCAAGCAAAATATTGTGAGCAAATTTAATCTAACTTTATTAAATTGAGTCTTGTGCTTAGCAAATAAATGTGGGATCACCCTTGGAATTCGAATTGAGTTAGATAAGAGGGCACAAGTCACAAATACCATTTTAGTGTGTTATCAAAATCGATATTGGTATTCTTTACCGCGTAGCGGTTGTTGTATTGTAGTACATCGTTTAAACTTTTGGCAAGATTTCGCGTATCGAATGTTTTATATGATTGGTTGATTCATACAGAGGATATATAACAACCGCTACGCGGTATGACTTGTACAAGGGAAAACAATACTACAATATAACAACCGCTAGCGCGGTATCAATCGGCAAGATATTGTTATTGCAGGAAGGTTACAAACGCTGCAAACTCATCCGATGACTTCCAACGTAACCATGTCAAATATAAATGAACAACCCCTAAAGTTATCGGATAAGTATTAGAAGTTCAAATTAGGTGAACCCGCGCCCGAAGGGTCAATAATAATGTGCTTTTGTGCTGATTCCCACCTATTTCTTGGCTTCTTCGATCAGTTCGGCCAGCAATTGGAAGGCAGCGAATGGGGTCATATTGTTGATGTCGGCATCGAGGATTTTTCGGCGAAGCAAATCGTCGCGGAATTCGAAAATGGACATTTGTTCGTGGGCCACTTTGGATTTCCTTGCTCGAATTCTCTCGGTTTTGGCCTGGCGGGTTTTCATGCCGTCGGCTGTGGTTTCCTCGGTGGAGTCCGATTCGAGCGTTCGCATGATTTCGTCGGCGCGGTCGATTATTCCTTGGGGCATTCCGGCCATGCGCGCCACGTGGATACCGAAAGAGTGGTCGCTGGCTCCGGGCTTCACTCGGTGCGAAAAGATCACGGTGTCGCCGGATTCAATTGTTTCCACTTGGTAATTTGCAATGTTTTCGTAGCGCTCGGTCAGGTTGTTCAGCTCGTGGTAGTGCGTGGCGAATAGTGTCTTGGCCTGTATCTTGTCGTGAATGAATTCGGAAATGGCCCAAGCTATCGAAATACCGTCGAAAGTTGCAGTGCCGCGGCCCACCTCGTCGAGCAGAATCAGGCTGCTTTCAGTGGCGTTGTTCATAATGTTCGCAGCTTCCTGCATTTCCACGAGGAAGGTACTCTCGCCGGCAGCAATATTGTCCTGAGCGCCCACGCGAGTGAAAATTCTGTCCACCACGCCGATCCGGGCCTCTTTGGCTGGCACGAACGAACCGACCTGCGCCAGAAGCACAATCAGAGCCACTTGGCGCAAATAGCACGATTTGCCGGACATGTTCGGGCCGGTGATGATATGTATCAGTTCGCCATCGGGATTGAGCATCGTGCTGTTCCGAGTAAAACTTTCGCCCACGGGCATCAATTTTTCAACCACCGGATGCCGCCCTTCGTCGATATGAATCTCGCGGGAATCATCTACGATCGGCTCGGTGTAGATATTCGCAATGGCCACCTCGGCGAAACCGGCCAAGCAATCAATCTCGGCAATCGTCGCAGCGTTGGATTGGATCGAAGCGGTAAACTCGGCTACTCTGGCGAGCAAAGACGTGAAAAGCGAACGCTCCAACTCGAGGATCTTTTCTTCTGCCCCAAGAATCTTTGATTCGTAGTCTTTCAGCTCATCGGTCGAGTAGCGCTCGGCGTTGGTAAGTGTGCCTTTCCGAGTGTAGTGCTCGGGGGCTTTGTGCTTGTGTGTGTTCGTTATTTCGATGTAGTATCCGGCCACGTTATTGAACCCCACCTTGAGCGATGGAATGCCGGTCGTCTCGCGCTCGCGCTCTTGGAACGAAGCGATCCAGTCTTTGCCTTTCGATTTTGCCTCGGTGTATTCGTCCAATTCGCGGCTGTATCCACGATTGAAAACTGTACCCGAACCGAGCGCGTTTTGTGCCTCCTCCGATATTGCGAAATCGATAGCTTGAGTAACCTCGTCCACAGGCTGTAACCTGTCGGCAAGGTTTTGGACGTATTCGCATTTCGAGCCGGACAGCGCTTGCTTCAGCGCAGGCACAGCGAGCAGCCCACGTTTGAGCGAGACCATGTCCCGAGGTGTGGCCCTCGAGGCGCAAGCCTTGGCAATCAGCCTTTCCAGGTCGCCCACTTCGGCCATTCCGCTGCGGACGCTCGAGCGAACTTTCTCGGCATCGGCCATGTATTTGACGGCAGATTTCCTGCGGAGGATTTGCTGCAAGTCCTTCAGCGGGCGTGTGAGCCACCCTTTGAGCAATCGGCTGCCCATCGGCGTCTGTGTCCGGTCGATTACCGAAACGAGCGACGAAGACTCCTCGGATTGCGAAAAGACAATCTCCAAGTTCCGCCGAGTGGAATAATCGAGCAGCATGTATTCGTTCGGGTCGTACATGCGGATTGTTTTTATTTGCTCTAATTGGCCCTGCTGAGTTTCTTTTATGTAATAGAGTACGGCGCCGGAAGCTGCGATGCCTGCGGTGAAGTATTCCAGGCCGAAGCCCTTGAGCGATTGGACTCGGAAGTGGCCCAATAGCGCTTGCCGAGCGAACTCTTCGTCGAAGATCCACTCCTCGAGCCGGTTCACGAATGGCTTCGTGGTCAGTTTCCCGACCAGGCCATCGATTTCGTTTCTTTGCGCTTTCGATACGATTATTTCGGCCGGGGCGAGCGCGTCGAGCACTGTGGCAAGCTGCGAAAGCGGCACTTCGGCGGCTTGGAATTCGCCGGTGGAAACGTCGGCAAAGGCAATGCCTGCGAATCCGGCCGTGCCCTTTGTCCGAATAATAATCGATGCTACGTAGTTATTTTTGTTGGATTCGAGCAATTTGTCGTAGATAGCCACGCCCGGAGTAACCACCTCGATGACGCCACGCTTCACGATGCCTCGGGCAAATTTGGGATCTTCGAGTTGCTCGCAAACGGCCACGCGGTATCCGGCGCGAACCAGTTTCGGCAGGTAGGTATCGATTTGGTGGTGGGGGAATCCGGCAAGCCGAGTATCGTCCCCGTGGTTGCGTTTGGTCAGAGTAATACCGGCCACTTGCGATAGGATTACAGCATCGTCCCCAAAGGTCTCGAAGAAATCGCCCATGCGGAAAAGCAACACCGTGTCGGGGTGCTTCGCCTTGATCTGGTGGTATTGCTTCATTAGCGGGGTTTGCTGTTCTTTCATGGTTCAATTGCTCGTGGTTTGTTTTGTGCGGTATTAATAGACAAAGGGGATTAGTGATTTTGTTTTGCTTCGGTAATCAATCCATTCCTGGCCAAATTCAACGGCGAGCATCTTTTCTTCCCTTCCGATTCTGAGCATAAGATTTATCAGAATGGCGGCAGTGAAAATCAAACCGACAGAAGAGACGAAAACCATGGCCAGGCCCAGGCTCAACAATATGATGCCCGTGTAGCGCGGATGCCTGACGAAACGGTACGGGCCGATTTGGATTAATTTGTGGCCATCTTGGATCGATAGATTTATCGTGAAGAACTTGCCCAAGTATTGGACTGAAGCATTCATCAGCACAAATGCAAGAACCAACACTGCCACGCCGGCCCAGCGAATCGCATCACCGCCCGGAAGTGGGAAGGCGCCCAAGTTGTCGGTCATCGGAGCCACGATAATGTTGAAAAATGGAACCAGTTGGAACTGCAAGAACCACAGACGATTCTCGCTAATCAATGTCTTTGCGGATTTAACCTGTTGGCCTTCGAACCGGACGAAAAATGCGGAGAAAAAAGTATTAATCACGGTAAGCGCCAGGAATGCCGCACGCGGCGCGCTATCCATGAATCCGGTTAGGTCGAAAAAGCCGTATCCAGCCAGTGGCATTAATGAAAATAAAAAAAGGCCGGGGATCAAATTCAAAATCTTTGCCATAGAAAGTGTCTTCAATTTATTTTGGAATAGCTATCGATTTCATACGCCCCTGAATGAAGCCGGCGCGGCGTTGGATGTAGCTCGTGGGCGCGGCGGGGGACCACCTGCGCGGGTTCGGCAGCACGGCTGCAATAAGCGCGGCCTCGCCCGGCGAAAGGTCTTTGGCCGACTTGCCAAAATACTTACGCGAGGCAGCTTCGACGCCATAGATGCCGTCGCCCATCTCGACAATGTTTGCATAGACCTCGAG
>CAZSWR010000056.1:0-24741 GCA_964610885.1 uncultured Hyphomicrobiales bacterium
GAAGTTTCTGGTTTTTTCTTTGCCGGCATCGTATTCCCCCCGCGAATGACGGATTATTTGTGAAATGAATCGTATCGCGAACGTGAAACGCTGCGAATCACGCTCCCGAAAGCTGCGATATACTACAATACCATAGATTTGTCAAATATCTTGATGCCCTGGCCGGTCATTACCGGCGCAATTGGGTACGCATCGAAAGTAAGAGCTGTTTCAATATCTTTTTCCAAACCAAGCGATTTGAGCACTTCTGCGTGTTGGCGCGTGGAAATGAAGTCCTTCAGGTCCCGCGAATGCAGATTGTAGAGGTTCTTGCAGACGTGCGCGGAATCGGTCATCTCTTCGCCTTCGAAATTCCGAAGTATATAGTTGATGTACGCACCGGCGCAGAGAGTGTCCTCGTAGGAAAGTGTGCCGGAATTGCCCGCACAGATCAGGAAGACATTTTTGTTCTTGATCGCTTCGGATTTCATGTATTCGTCGATAGCGAAGCAAACCGCATTGATGTTGACGAATGCGCCAATCAGCCGCAGCTTGGCTTGCTTAGCCTTCTGGAATATTTTCGTACCGTTGGTCGTGGCAATGACGACTGTTCTGCCCTTAACTGCCTCCTCGGAGTATTCGTCTGGCGAATTGCCGGCATCGAAGCCGCTTGGTTTCAATCCGCCGCGCTCGCCGCCCAGGAAACGAATTTCCTTGCTCAGCCCGGAGAAAATCTGCACCGCTTTTTCCGCCGAATCGCAAGGAATCAGTTCCTTGGCTCCGTTGTACAATGCAGCGCAAACAGTGGTCGATGCCCGAAGCACGTCGATCATAATCACGAGCGAATCCTCGTACATGGTCTCGGTTTCCGGATAGAAAGGGGTCAGATAAGCATCTATTCTCATTATAACAAACTAAATATTCAACAAAACAAAACTTTACGCATAAACTGCAAACCTCAAAGATAAGAAATTTTGAACAAAAACTAAACTACAATGTTCAATTATTATTCAAACTTTCTTATTTTTGAATTGTTTGCTTCTTGCCCGGTAGGATATGAATGCATGGAAGAGGTGGCGATTGCCACTTTATTTTTTAAGGGCAGCGCAATGAAAAAAAGGAAAGATGAACATGAATTCATTTTGCCTGGTATTAATTGATCAATAATTATGCAAATTGGTATGAACAGAATAACTTTTGGAAATAAACCGTCGGCAGTGGTTGCGCTCAATTCCACGATGCCGTCTCGAGAAGAATTTGAATCGCTTGCAGGTATTCCCATCATTGCTGCCGATGGCGCTTGCTTGCGCTTGGAAGCAATTGGCATCCGCCCCGACTTCATTGTTGGGGATCTGGACTCGCTGCGCCAGAGCGGCCGATACGATGATTTCATCAATTCTGAAATGCTCGAGATGCCCGACCAAGAGACCAACGATTTCGAAAAATCATTAAATTTTGCGATTAGTATGGGATGGCATTCGATTTTGGTGGTCGGTTTCCATGGCGGGGAATTGGACCACACATTGAATAATATCAGCGTGCTGAAAAAATTCGCCAACCGAATGGAAATCTGCCTCTACGAGCATAAACGCTATTCAATATATACAGAAGCATCTTTTGCGATCAAGTCAGCTCCGGGCGAAATCATTTCATTAGTTCCCATGCCCATAGCCACAGTAACCACAAGCGGATTGGAATGGCCATTGAGAAATGAGCGTCTAGAGCTTGGCGTTCGCGAAGGCGCGCGGAATCGGGCAATTAGCGCAGAAATTTCTGTGGAGATTCATTCCGGTGCTTTGCTCGTGTTTTTCGATTCGCACCAGCCCTTCATGCCGTCGATAGGGTGATTCTGACATTTCCACGAAGGCGGGAATTGTTCTTAATGAAATAATATCATGTATAAATAATTGTATAACACACCCCCTAACTCCCTCTTATTAGAGGGTGATAAGAATATATCTAAATATATTATTAGTGTAACATAAACTGAGCTTTTAAGTCACCTTTAGAAAGATGGGATTTAGGAGCATATTGAAAAAGAATAGATCAGCCATCCCACTGGTTAACCCGTGGGATCTCGAGAATATTCCTTTCTCCTATAATATCAGTGCTTTACGTGATTTTTTTAGCCCCCTTTAAATAATGGGTTGGGGGATTTGTCGATATATCAATGACTTACACTGAACCCGATACGCTTATACCCAATACCCATATTTCTTGACCTTTTCAACAGCCCAACACCTTATTCTTCGGCGCTGTCCGAATCCGTGCTGACCACTGCTGTTTTCCGAATTTCCTGGATGCGGCAGATCGGGCCATAGTCGCAGAAGGTGCAGGTATTGGTTTTGGCCGGGGCCACAGGAAACTCGCCGTTCGCGATGCGCTCAGTGGCTTCCAGAGCCATGTATTCCACGCTGTCGATTACTTCGTCGATATTGCTTATTTTGTCCACTTTCGAGGCCATTGGCAGGCCAAACTCGATGAAAGATGCCTTGTAGGCGAATGAATCTGCCCTGCCCTTCTCGTATTTGGGCTTCAGCATGTAATACAGCCCGCCGCCAGTTTTGCAGTTCAATTGGTAGTCATCGTTGAAAACTTTCTTCATCGCAGCCGAATAGAGCGGCAGCTGGAACGACTTGCCGTTGCGTATGTCCTTTTTGGTCGAAGTTGACGCTTCCGACGATTTGTAATCGCAGATGATAAAATCCAATTCGCCGGATTTGGAGGCCTTGGACCTATCGATCTCTATTCTGTCGATTTTCCCTTTCAGCCGCAAGCCATTTGGAAGTTCGATGTATTTGTGCGCTTTCGCACCGCTGGCCGCGCCAATCGTGCCGAATTCGAACTCGAAAAGCGCCGGCATGTAATCTTCCCATTTGCTGTACCGAGCTTTTTCCGCGCGGTACCATTCCCGAAGCAAGCCCGGCTTGGCGTCGGTTCCGAGGATTTCTTCTTTCTCCAACTCGAAAAATGGATGGTCAATTGCATAATTCGACAGCTCCTCGCGGGCAACCTCCAACAGCAATCCTTCGGTGTCTCGGGTGCCGAAATCCAAATCGACAGGCGCTATTTGGGGCATTCCGGGTTTGCGGCGCGAGTTTAAACCGGCGTAGTAACCATCGGCAATCACCTTTTCCTGGAGCTTGGAATAGAACAGGAAGAGAATTCTGTGCAACAGGCTGCCCTGCTCCAATGGCGACAGCCCAGATTCGGGATACTGCGTTTCCTTCAGGTTCATCGCACGCCGCAGGAAATACTTGAAAGGGCAGGAGACGTATTCGTCGAGTTCGGTAACTGAATACACCCTCTCGATGGAGGAGCGCAGGAAAGAAAGCGATTTCTCGTTCAAAATGGCGGTATCCATTGCGCTTTGCGCTGCCAGTTGTTGGCCGGTAACTCGGCAGATATGCTCGAACAGGTGCCCGTAGTTTTCTTTCCTTGCGATCGATTCCAAAGCCGCAAGCCGCTCAGCGTCGTCTGGCGCATAGGTGCGCGAATAACCGATTTCGGCGGACAGTTCGTTGGCGGTGGAGGAGTATTTTAGCCACGAAAGTTCCCGCTCTTGGTCGCTGAGCTGCGCACCTTTCGAGTCGCCCGATCGTAGCGCAGCGCGAATCGAAGGTATGTCGAACAATCTGTTGTTCATTTCTAAATTGGTAATTTTCAGTAGCGAATCGATGAATGGCGAGCGAATCGCGTCGTTTCCATCGATCAGTTTCGGATATGTTATCACGATTCGCTTGCCGCCCGCGTCGAGCAATTCGGCATTGTTCGTCAGGAATTGGAAAAACTCCAATCGCCGAGCGTGCAGGTGTTTCTTCTCCGTGTCGGGCAGCTCCTTGCCGAGGAAGCTCTCCGGCATGTATGCAGACGGAAACTCGCGGTCCACAGCCCCTACGAGGAAAACTGTCTGGTAGGGGATACCCCTTGTTTGCTCGATCGAAGTAATCGTTACGCCATAGCCTTCGCGCTCCAGCACCTGATACTTCTCGGCGGACACGGTTAGTTTCAGCCGATGCGAAAGGTCATCGAGGGTGAACTCGCGGCCAGGGTAACGGTCAGACAGAATGTAACACATCTCGTCCAGAACCCGCACAAAGGCTTTAAGGGCGCGGGCATCCTTCTCGATTTTGTTAGCTATGCTGGTTTTCTCGCGTTCGGAAAGCCGTTTGTCGTCAATGACTTGGTTATAGAACGCGGTGATGTTTTGCCTTATACCGAGCTTGGCAATAATATCGTTTCGAATCATCGAAGCGAATCGAGCCGGAGTATATTTTGCGTTCGGATCTGGCAATTGTTTGATCAAGTACTCGAAATCGGAGAATGCTTTCTGAGTATTTTCCAATTCCCTTTGCAGCGCAAGCAGTTCATTCTTATCGATTTCGCTTTCGACTTTGCAAATATCAATCCGTGCTTTCACGAGCGAGATGACCTGATTGAACTTTTTGTTCCAATAGCCCAGCCCACCACGGCGTTTGCCGCCCTGAATGCGGTTTCGGGCGGATATTTCGTAGAAATTTTCGCCGTCGAGTTCGCGGCCGTTGTTTTCAATGCGAATATACTGGTTCAGCAGGGCTTTGTGAATATCCTCGCGGCGGCAGCCCTCGGCCGAAATGTCAATAAGTGAGAATATTGCAACGGTAACCGGCGAATTTGCAAGTGGATAGCGATCCGTTACGTTAACCGGTATTCCGAACTGCTGGAAAACTTGCCGGAAAAGGTTTGCATAGAGGTCGGGGCGCTGGATAGCGACACAAATATCTTTTAAGTGAATTGAGCTATTCGCTGAAATATCAATTATTTGCCGTGCGACAGTACTGACTTCGTCGATTCTATCTTCGCAAGCGTAAATGCTTACGGAATCGTTGATTGCGTCGGTACGTATGTCTTTTTCGTTGTTAAACAGCCAGCGCCTTAGGAAAAGCGATGGCGGCGCCGAACGAGTGATCTCCGAGGTATTGTTATTCTCGGCGACGAGAAAGCCTGCTTGTGTTAATCTATTGATAGTATCTTCAATATTCCCAAAGAGAAACGGGCCATTCTTAATATCATAATCCAAGAGTATGCAGACCGGAATTTTCGATTCGGCAAAAAGCGAAAGGAACTCAATTTCCGGCTGGGCGAATTCTGTGAATCCGGTTAAAAGAATAAAGCCATCATCAGGAATTAACCTATTGATAAATCTCAGTTGAAAAATGTTGTCGCCGTTCTCCTCGTGCCCTTGAACTTTCTTGTTAAATGAATTAAGTAACTCAGGATAATCCAATTGATTGGGTTCCATCATTGTCTGGTACGCCTCGAACAACTTGGCAATATCGCTGAGTTTCCGAGTATTGTATTCGCATGTTGGATCTTGTTCGGCATTGGCAATGTCTTTGTAAAGGTCGTCCGGGCGAATACCATCTTCCTTGAGGCCATAGACTATATCAGATAAACGCTTTAAGACTGCTAATGATATGGGTTTACCTGGTTTCACGAAGAAATCCAACCCGGCTATTGATGCCGCATCCTCAAAGATGGCTAAACGATAAGCGTCGGAGACGACGCGGACAGGCTCGCTTGCGAACAATTTGCCATAAGCCCATGTAACAAAAGAATTAAGATTGGATACGTTAAACAAGGAGAGAGGTTTGCCCGTTCGCTCGAAGTTCTTGCGTATCATCCTATTTCGGTAGTACCTTTGGAGTTTACCAGTTGGCACCACAAGGTGGCACTTATGAAGCTCGCCCTTGCCTATCAGGCCGTCAAGCAAACGGTCAACAAGCAAGGGCTTTTCGGTAAGTGTAAATGATTTGTTGTAAAGTAATTGCGACATTTACTTCAACTTTTGATGTTAATATTTCCTTTTGTTGAGAGAAGCAACCAAACAACGCAGCATTTCTGTCCATTCGTTTTGCGGGAGATGCGATAGTTCGTCGAGCGCGAGATTGAAATACTTCTCAATTTCTTTCTGAGCTTTCTCGAAAACGCCATTCTCTTTGAATGCTGTTCGGAACCTCTCGATATATTCTTCGCCGAGGCCGTGATTCTTTATGAATACGTTTAGCAAGTCTCTGGTTGGCATGTCTTTAACTGATTCTTTTAAAGCAAGAATCAGATAAGTTTTCTTGCCTTCGATAATGTCTTGGCCGATTCTTTTCCCGAATTCGGCTTGCTCGGCTGTGATATCGAGCAGGTCGTCTTGGATCTGGAACGCAATGCCGACATTGTGCGCAAACGAACGCAGGGCAGCGACTTGTGTTTCGGATCCATTTCCGGTGAAACCGCCAATCGCGGCTGAGGCTTCGAGAAGTTTCGACGTTTTTTTGTCGATCATCATCATATAATCGTCGAGGC
Organism: uncultured Hyphomicrobiales bacterium; assembly: GCA_964610885.1. Lineage (GTDB taxonomy): Bacteria > Bacteroidota > Ignavibacteria > Kapaibacteriales > UBA2268 > CAZSWR01. Next base: position 6,316 of record CAZSWR010000056.1, read on the forward strand.
TGATGTCGTCTTTCTCGTCGAATTCGATATCGTAGGCCTGCCCGACGCATACCTCGACCAGAGCAGTAGTGAACTCGGTGATGATCTCGTTGGAGTGTTTGTGCTCTTTGCACGTGGGCAACAGCCTGTAGGCATGGCCAACCATGACATCTCCGAGCAGGATGCCGACGGGGACGTTGTATTTGGTGTGTACTGTCGGTTTGCCGCGACGGACGGGAGACGAGTCCATGATGTCGTCGTGGGCCAGCGTGAAGTTATGAAGCACTTCCATCGCCACTGCTTGGTTCAGAGCAGTTTCGGGCGCACCTCCGACGGCGCCGCAAGAAATCATCGTCAGCACGGGGCGGATACGTTTGCCTCCGCCTTGCATGATGTAGGAAAATGGTTCATAGAGAGCCATTGGCTCGCGCGAAGCCGCAACCTCGGAAATCCGAGTTTCGACTCTGTTGAGCAACATGTTGTAATTGTTTCTGTAGTCAAAGTTTATCATTGCTCATCTCATGTATATTGAAAAAATCAATTATTAACAAATCAATGATTATAAGAATCTGTGAACCATTCCATCTTGCTGCTTGAATACAGGGCAATACTCTTCGGGTTCGCGGCCGAAGCAAACGCCCAAGGACTCGTAGAAAGCGATTTCGTTCAAGTCCACGAAGCGCTGTTTGATTGCCGTCGGAGTGGGTAAGTACGTGATTTCCTCGTGTTCGACGCCCACAACCGTAACGCCATAGATGCCGTTCGCCATGAGCAAGACAGCGGCGCCGCCGGCCTGTTTGCCGAAAGTAACGTCGTAGCTGCTGGTTTCGCCGGCGCGTACCAAGTGCCCGAGGCTAACTTCGCGAATTTCAGGGAATTGGTAGATATTCTCCACGTAGATTCCTTCTTTGCGGAGGAAGTGTTCCCATTCGTCGTCTTGGTGCATGAGGGCTTCCAATTGCCTGCGGACGTAGTTGCCGACGCCTGTTAGCTTTTGGTGGCCGAACGAATCCACGGCGCTCTTGTCTGCAAAGTATTCGCCGGAAGCATCTTTGACGCCTTCTGCGGCCACGATGATGTACGTCGAGCCTTTCACGTCCGAATGGATCAACCTATCCATGTAGGTTTTCTTGAAGTGCTTGTATATAGCTTTATAATCTGCCGGTATTTCCGGGATCAGGATGCAGTCCGCGTCCGCGCCGATTCCGCCACGAAATGCCGTGTGGCCGGCGTAGCGGCCGAAGACCTCGATGACAAGCGCGCGATTGTGCGTAAGGCCTGTGGTGCGGAGGTCTTGGGTGAAGCGGCTGATTCGGTTGATTGTGGAATCGCCACCGACCGAATAGGTCTGAAGGTCCAAATCCATTGTTTTCGGCACGTGGACGCAATTAATACCTTCGCTGAGCAGATCCACCACGACCGAACCGGTATCGTCGCCGCCGGCGATCACGAGGCCATCGATTTTGTGGTGGCGCAGCCCGTTTCTGATTTTGTCGTATTTGTCAGGGTCTTTGATCTTTGAAATTTTGACCCTCGAGTGCCCGGCTTCGGAGCCGGCGATGCCTGAGTATATCTTGTCAACACGGCTAATATCCATTACGACCGGTTCCAAATCGATCAGGTTATACAGTCCGGCATAGCCGTTCGGAATAATGAGCAGTTCAATATTTAGGTGTTGAGCCATTTTTGCGGCACCATTGATGACGGCGTTCAATCCGCCGCAATCGCCGCCGCTGGTGATGACGCCAAGACGTTTGCACTGAGACATGTTATCCTCTTGTTTTATTGAGTAATTAAGTTATCAAATTAAATGAAAAACGCCAAGTCCGAAAGTTCTCGGACTGATCGGCGAACTGAACTATGCAATTTTCAATTCCATGCTAAACTAAATACTATCACAAAAATACAAATTAAGATTATCTAAATCAAATAAATCAAGCAATAAAGGTTAATTTTAACTTATTTTTGTAAAGACAGTTCGATTGTGTCTGTTTGAAAGTAATTTATTATGAATGATATAGTGATTGTTAGCATCTTGGGATTGGTGGCCGGAGTGATGTCCGGAATGTTTGGCATCGGCGGGGGAGTGGTGATTGTCCAGGTGCTGGTGATACTCGGTTTCTCGATTACGATGGCCTTTGGCACTTCGCTGGCCGCGCTGATGATGCCCGTCGGCATATTTGCCGTCATTTCGTACTACCGGAGCGGCAACGTGAACCTGAAGGCGGCCCTTACGATTGCCTTCGGACTGCTTTGCGGAGTGAAATTCGGGGCAATGCTGACGTTGTACATTGACCAACAGCTCCTCAAGCAGATTTATGGAATATTCCTGTTGTGGGTGTGTTGGAGGTTTTTCGACGTCGGCGCGCTGCTGAAAAGGAAAAAGCCGAACCCCGAGGAACAAGGCCCCAGGCCGGAGCTTCAAGTCTCATTTTTCAAAATGCTTCCGATGGCATTGGTGGCCGGATTGCTTTCGGGCATGTTCGGGATCGGAGGGGGATTGGTTATTGTGCCGATGCTAATGATGTTCTGGCATTTCGAGTCGCGGCGGGCTGTGGGCACTTCGCTGATGGCGTTGCTGCCGCCGGTGGCGCTTCCGGGCGTGCTGGAGTACTACAATTCGGGCAACTTGGATTGGGCCGTTGCGGCAATTCTGGCCGGAGGTTTGCTCGTTGGGTCGCTTCTGGGGGCGCGTTTCACATTGGCCATGTCTGCGCAGCTGGCCAAGCGTTGTTATTCGGTATTCCTTCTGGCCATGGCACTATATTTCATTATTAATGGGTTTTGAGATTAAGGATGATTGGTTGTGTGGGATTGATGGAGCTGGCAGCCGGAGCGAAATTCGAGATGGAATTATTAATTGTCAATTCGAAACAAAAGAAAACACGAATGGAGTAAAACCATGACGAAGAAAATAATATTTGTATCAGTGATCGTTGAATTGATCTTTCTACTTATTAATACTAAGGTGTCTTATTGTCAAGAGGTTACAGACAAGATCGCGAGAGTTGATACCAGTAATGGAATATATAATTATTTATCGCTTGACGTGCAACCTTGCTTTCGTGGTGGCGTTGATTCTTTGCGGAAACACGTTGATAAATATAAATTTAAGATCTTAAATACTGCTGATATCGAAGGATTTGTATGTGTCAGTTTCATTGTAAATACAGAAGGCAAGGCACAAAAACCTCGAATCATGGGCGACAAAATGCCCAAATTCGTAAAGAGTTTTTTGAATCAAATGGTTGAAAAAATGCCACCATGGACGCCCGGCATTAAAAACGGCTTATTCGTTAATTCAGTTATTGTTATTCCAATCTATTTGGTTATTGATAATTAATTGAAGTATGCAGGGAAACCATTAATTCACTCCATTTTGCACCAGCAAACTGAGGCTCAAATGAATTTTAATCTTTTGAGAAAAAATGTAAAAGAAGTATTCTATGAAATACTTAACAAATGGCTCCCAAACTGTAGATAAGAAAGGAACGATCCGTGAAATACTTAATACTACTAATACTTATCTCGAGTTCAATCAATCTCTACTCAATCGATAGTCTGCGGGTTTATAGTATGCCAATCAAAATTGGTACTTTTCGAGAACCCAACAGAAGTGTTGATCTGATTTCAACAAGATTTACTCTTTCAAGGACTATTTCAAATTGTGATGATTTTAAGAATCTTGAAAAAGCTGTGAATAGACTTACAAAGAAGGATTGTAGAAATTGTGGGCTATTTAGGATTGTACTGTTGATGTATAATAAAGAATCAATTGATACTTTATCAATCAACATTGACGGCGAAATATACTATAAAAACTGTACATATTTTCGTAGCAACGAGTTGCTATCGATAGTTTTTGAGTATTTACCCCTGTACTATCGAAGGCAAATAATTGAGCATTTTTTGAATTGTAAATAATAGAAGTTATTTACTTGAATGTTCTTAACTTTCAGCTCGCGCCATACAGTTTTTTAGGCAAGAGTCATGCGATTCCGCAAATTCTTCGCGAGTTCTTTCAGTTTGGGATTGTAGTGAATTATCATCTGATTTACCCTTTACACACCGAAATATTAGGCAGATAATGAATATTTGAGATTCGATATAGTGCCTATATCTATACTTTCTTGCTCTGTGATTCAACATATTCAATAATACCTTTTGCCGCAGCGAATCCGGTGGAAAAGGCAGCTTGTATATTGAAACCGCCCGAGTCGCCATCGATGTCCAGCACTTCGCCCGCGAAGAAAAGTCCCGGGCAGATCGATGACTGCATAGTCCGAGAGCTGACTTCTTTCGTGGAGACGCCTCCGCATGTGGCCATCGCGGTCTTCCAGCCGCCGAGCGCATGTATTTTGATCGGCAGCGCACAAAACGCCTCGGCGAGCGCTTTGCGAGTGTTTCGGGAAACATCTCCCATGCGGGCGTTCGGTTCGGTTTGGGCGCGTTCTGTGAGCAGCTGTTGGAGGCTTTCGGGAAGTCCGTACCTGCGCAAATATGATTTGAGGCTTGCGCTACCGTTCGCCGAGGCGAATTGAATAAAATCGTTCGAGAATTGCTCTTCGTTCGCATCGGCGAAGCAAAACACTAATTCGTCATCGGCCAGCATATATCGCGAAATGTCTAATATCCCCGGGCCGGACACGCCTCGGTGGGTGAAGCCAATATCGCCGCGGTGTTTGTGTATGGCCTTTGCGTTGCGGCGAAGGGAAATCGATACGTTCTGCAACGAAACGCCGGAGATTGATTCAAAAGGGTTAGGGGAGAAGTAAACAGGCGTGAGCGCCGGCCGTGGTTCGACTATCGAGTGGCCGAGGCTTTTCGCCAGTGCGTATCCGTCCCCGCTCGAACCGGTCGAAGGATACGATTTGCCGCCACAGGCAATTAGCAAGGCGCTCGAGGCGATTTCAGTATCTTCAGTTTGAACAATAAAGCTATTGTTGCCATCCTTTTTGATTCCAACGACATGGCAATCGCTAAATATCTGCACAGAATTCCTATGGCAGTTTTCAATTAGGAATGTTTTTATTTCCTCAGCGTTTTCCGAAATGGGGAAGACCTTTCCGTTTTCGTCCGAGTATGATTCGACGCCTGCGCCGGAAAGCAAGCCGCGCAACGCGCCGTTATCGAAGGCTTTCAGCGAATTGGAAAGCCATTTGCCATGCTGGCCGTAACGTGTCAGAAATTCGCCGATGGGATTGGCATTGGTGAAATTGCATCGGCCCGCACCGGAGATGAGCAGCTTGCGGCACAAGGCTCGGTTCTTTTCCAGCACGGCGATTCGCGTTCCCTTTGGCAGGTTCATTGCGGCGAAAAGCCCGGCCGGCCCGCCGCCGATAATTATTATATCGAAAGTAATTGATTGATTCATTTGCTGTGATTAGTTTTTTTGAACATTCTCGAAACGTACCAAGCGACTGGAGCAAAAATAACGCAGATAATGAGCAGAACCACCCACGCCCCGATGGACGATGAATTTCTGGCTGCTGCGTCGATCGAAATATACTCAATGGCGAGGAACACGATTGCTATAGTGAAATTGATAACGCGAATCATCTTTGTCGCGATAGTGTACATTTCTTCTGCGTTCTCTTCTGTGATCTTTTTGGGGTAATTGAAAATATCCGGCCTTTTATTCAGAAAATACATGCCGAGATACAAAACGATGCTGATCGAAGGCAGTATGAAGAGCGAGCCTCGGCCGCCATAGCCGTCCACGTCGCCCGAGAAGTTGAAATGCGTCGGAATCGTTTCCGGCAGGGAAGCAAACCATGCAATAGCAAGCACCCACGCGGCTCCCACGGCAACGAATCCGGCGGACTCCAGCAGTTTGTCCCATCCGGTTTTACTGAGTCGAATGATTGGCCTTTTTTCCATTGGCTGCAAATGTTTATAGTGTTATACAAACCTCAAAGCAAATCCAAACTAAGCAAATCAACCTTATCAACCAAAATAATTCTTAGCAAATACGTTAATATATAAGCGCTGTGAGGCGAATCACAAGAAAATTATCGTGCTAAAAAAATAGCTTGCTATAATAAATTATTACATTCAATAATAAATGTAACTGAATAAAACAATTAATTTTCATTAATGATTGTAAAATTATTTGTAATTGTGTACGTTTTTTATATAAATTTGTTTTAGTGCAAAGCAGCCTTGCACTTTCAGTTGAGAAACTAACAAAAACCCAATACAATCCAAGGATTGCCCAGGCACGCTACGGGCCTATCGCATGGGAAGCAACTAATTGATATATTTAAACTAACGTGTTCAAACTTTTAATGGAGTGATTATGCCACGAATTGCAATTATCGATGACGATCCGGATATCGTCGAGGCTACCTCGATACTTCTTGTATCCAAAGGGTATTCTGTTGTTACTGCTTCCAACGTGGAGGATGGCCGGCTGCTCGTCGAAAAGGAGCGGCCCGATTTGATCATACTCGACGTGATGATGGACGAGCCGGACGACGGTTTCTACCTTGCCAATAAGCTGCGCAAAAACGGTATCCAGACTCCGATTGTCCTCCTGACGTCTGTTTCTAAGGCGACGGGCCTTAATTTCTCCGACAGCGACACGCTGCCCGTTCAGGGATTCCTCGAGAAACCGGTGAAGCCGGCCCTATTGATTGAAACAATCGAGAAACACCTTAAAGGAGGCAATTAGTATGTTAGTCCTCGAAAAAAATGCCCTTACCGAAGAAATCGAGGTGCTCGTTACGAAATACGGCCAACTGCGGTCTTCGCTGATTCCGATACTTCAGGAAATTCAGTTGAAACATGGCTGCATCTCCGATTTCGCCCAGCAGGAAATTGCCCGTATGCTGGACATACACCCCGTGGAGGTCTATGGCGTGATCTCGTTCTATTCGTTCCTGAGCACCGAACCCAAGGGGCGCTTCGTGTTTCGGCTGTGCCGGACGATCAGTTGCGACATGGCTGGCAAGGACTCAATCGCTCGCGCTCTGGAAAAAGAGCTTGGTATTGGCTTCGGCGAAACGAGTTTGGACAAGAAATACACTCTCGAATACACGAACTGCATCGGGATGTGCGATTCCGGGCCGGCCCTGCTCGTCAACGATGAGGTGTATATAAAAATAACTCCACAGAAAATTGTCGATATTATTAAAAAATGCAAATAGGAGCCAATCATGCCAATTATTAATGATACTGTGCTTTTCAATGAAACCCAGCATGGCGATTGTTTGGAGAAGGCTCTTAAACTTGCTCCTCAGGACATCGTTATGGAGGTTCGCGAATCCGGGCTGAAAGGGCGCGGAGGTGCTGGCTTCCCGACGGGCACCAAATGGATGTTTGCCCTATCTGCCAAATCGGATAAAAAATACGTGATATGCAACGCAGACGAAGGCGAGCCGGGGACTTTCAAGGATAGAGTCCTGCTGATGGACTATCCGAAACTCGTCTTCGAGGGGATGGTCATCGGCGCTTATGCAATCCAAGCGCACATGGGATACCTCTACCTGCGGGGCGAATACAGATACCTCTACCACCAACTTCTCGACTATTTGGAGAATATGCGTCGCGAAAACCGCTTGGGCGAGAATATACTCGGCTCGGGCTTTTCGTTCGATATAGAAATCAGGCTCGGCAGCGGTGCATACATTTGCGGCGAGGAATCCGCCCTTATCGAATCCATCGAAGGCCACCGCGGCGAAGCTCGGAACCGTCCGCCATTCCCCGTTACAGTCGGGCTGAAAGGCTTCCCGACAATCGTTAACAACGTCGAAACGTTCGCTTCTGCAACGGTCATCATCTCCAAAGGCTGCGGGTGGTTCTCGCAATACGGGACGGACAAATCCCGAGGAATGAAACTGATCTCGATTTCCGGCGATTGCGGCAAACCGGGCGTTTACGAAATTCCTTTCGGCACGACGATTGCCGGATTGCTCAATTTCGTGGAAGCGCGGAACACCAAAGCCGTCCAGGTGGGCGGAGCGTCCGGCGTATGCGTCCCCAAGGCGGAGTTCAACCGCACTATTTCATTCGAGGACCTCTCGACCGGCGGCTCGATCATGATTTTCGACGAATCGCGGGACATGCTCCACATCTTGAAGAATTTCATGGAATTCTTCGTCGAAGAATCCTGTGGCCAATGCACTCCATGCCGCTATGGCAACAAAAAATTGCTCGATGGAATCGAAAAAATCGAGGCTGGCACGTGCTCGCTTTCGTACGTCAACGAGCTGGTCGAGCTTGGCAAGTCAATGCAGATTGCATCGAAATGTGGGCTTGGCCAATCCAGCCCCAACGCATTCATTTCAATAATGAAACACTTCGAAGACGAAATATTTTCTAAAAGTCGATAGGATACCAAAATGTCAATAAACAAAGCACAAGACCGCGCACCGGTCAGCCAGAAACCGCTGCAAGTGCCGAAACCCGACAACTTAGAGGATATCGGCTCGGAAGTGGAAGTGGAAATAAATGGCAATGCCGTGAAGGTGCCGATGGGAACCACGATCCTCGAGGCCTGCCAAAATAATAATATTCATATCCCGACGCTATGCTACCACAAAGACCTTTGCCTGGCCGGAGTGTGCCGTATATGCGTCGTGGAGGTGGAGGGAATGCGCACGCTCCAAGCTGCCTGCACTTTCCCGATCACGAACAGAATCAAAATCAAAACCAGTACCGAACAGGTACGCAAAGCGCGCCGCCACATCGTTGACCTGCTGCTCGCCGAGCACTATGGCGAATGCTATTCGTGCCACCGGAATGGAAATTGCGAACTCCAAAACCTTGCAAAAGAATATGGAGTGGACGAATACAGATTCGGCCACAAAGAAAAACGCTACCACAAAGTGGACAAATCGAGCTATTCAGTGATTCGCGATATGGACAAATGCGTACTCTGCAAGCGTTGCGTCCGTACTTGCATCGATTTGCAAGAGGTCGGAGTGCTCGAAGCCACCCAGCGCGGCTACGACACCACCATCTCGACATTCCTCGACAAACCGTTATCGGACGTCATTTGTATCAATTGCGGCCAGTGCATCAATCGGTGCCCCACAGGCGCCCTCAAGGCAAATGACCCATCCGACGAGATTTGGGAAGCAATCGACAATCCACAGAAGCACGTCGTGATCCAGACTGCACCATCGCCAAGGGCTGCCATCGGTGAGGAATTCGGATTGCCTCCGGGGAATTCAATGACATTCCAACTGAATACAGCTTTGAAAATGCTCGGATTCGACAAAGTATTCGATACAAATTTCACTGCCGACCTGACCATCATGGAGGAAGGTACCGAATTGCTTCTCCGGTTGAAGAAGAAATTGGTTGACAAAGATCCCAACGTCATGCTTCCGCAATTCACATCGTGTTCGCCGGGCTGGGTGAAATACATCGAGCATTTCTATCCCGAGTATCTGGGCTACCTGTCGAGTTGCAAATCGCCACAGCAGATGTTTGGCGCATTGATCAAAACCTATTACGCAGAGAAGGCGGGCATCGATCCAGAGAACATTGTCTCGGTGGCCGTCATGCCGTGCTCGGCAAAGAAATTCGAATGCAACCGCCCGGAAATGACTGATTCCGGCTACAAAGACGTCGATTACGGCCTCACGACGCGCGAATTGGCGCAAATGATTCGCGAGGGCGGCATACACCTTCCCGAGCTGCCGATGGGCAATTTCGATGATCCGTTTGGCGACGCTTCGGGCGCAGGTTTGATTTTTGGCGCGACAGGCGGCGTGATGGAGGCGGCTCTCCGTACGGTTTACGAATTGGTTACCGGCAGGGAAGTGCCGTTCAATAACTTGGAAATCACTCCTTGCCGCGGGTTCGAGGGAGTGAAGGAAGCGTCCGTGAAACTCGAGAACGTGCTGCCTGACTGGAGCTTTCTCGAGGGCGTCGAGGTGAAGTTTATGATTGCCCACGGCACTGCAAACGCAAAGCGCGTCATGGAAGCGCTCAAACGCGGCGAAATCGATGACGTGCATTTCATCGAGGTCATGGCCTGCCCCGGCGGCTGCATTGGCGGTGGCGGCCAGCCAATACCCACGAATGCTGAAATCAGGGCCAAGAGGGCAGAGGCAATCTATAACGAAGACGCCGGCCTCGAATTGCGCAAATCCCACGACAATGAGCACATTAAGCGGATTTACGCCGAATTCCTGACGGACGGGCCTTGCGGCCACGAATCGCATCGATTGCTGCACACGCACTACGTGAAACGCGGTAAATACATCGCATAAGATGTTCCAAAGAATCCACCCACGAACCAAAGGGGCATTATCGGCGAAATCCGTGCTGCCCCTTTTTGTGTGCTCTTCGAGAATAATAAGCAAAATAATAGTTTGCTAAGAAATAAATAATGTTAAATTTGTAATGTTAGTTTGATTTATCCAATGGAGAGAAAATGAAAATCGGGATACTCACTGGCGGCGGCGATAGCCCAGGAATGAATGCCTTTATCAGAGCAATTGCTCGTAGCGCTTTGAACCTGAAACCAACCACTCAGGTCTGGGGCGTCATCGACGGATGGAAAGGATTGATAGACGGAGATTTCCGCAAACTGACAAAACGCGATACCGCCGGGATTGCCCACCGTGGCGGCACGATTCTCGGCACGCTCCGCGTCCCAGAGCTGAAGGACGACCCGGACATGCAGGAAGCGATGTGCTTCAATCTGCACGATAATTATTTCGACTACCTGATGGTGATCGGCGGCAACGGTAGCCTGAAGGCAGCCTACACGCTCGATAATATAATCAAGGAAAAGGGACTGCGGACGAAGATACTCGTCGCACCTGGGTCGATCGATAACGATGTTTGCAACAATTTTGGATATTCAATCGGATTCTATAGCGCCCTCGACAAAAGCCACGAGATGCTCGAATGGATACGCGACACTGCAAGCTCGCACCGCAGGGTGTACATTATTGCTTCGATGGGCCGCGATTCGGGGTATCTGGCTTTCCTTTCGGGCATAACAACCGGAGCCGAATACGTCATTCGCCCGGGCGAGACTGTGGACTACGAAAAGGTGGCAACGATGATCGACGAACGCGACCGCGATACGCGAATCATCGTGGCCGAGGGATATAACAAATCTGTCGAAGACGTCCGCGAGATTCTCGAAGAGATTTTCCGGCGTCGCGAAATCAAACACGAAATCCGAACAGTCGATATGGGATACTTCCAACGTGGCGGTTCGGCCGTGATCAAAGATATACTCATAGCCAGTTGGCTGGGCTACCAGATGGTCCTCGATGCCATCGAAAACAAATGCGATAGCGGGTTCTACACTTGCTACAATGGCGGAGAACCACCAACCACACTAACGCTGGCCGATGCTGTGGACGACGACAAATCCAACCACATGGATCTGCCTCGAGAGATAATAGATTTCGCGCTGGCCCTTAGGTGAAACTTTTTCCTTAAAAATGTGTTATTGCATATAGAAGCTCGCTGCTATTCTGGCCGAACCGGAAAGCAGCGAGTAAGTATGATTTTTGAAATAATGCAATTGGGAATAAATGAAAGCAAGGTTAATCATCGGTTCTCTCGTGATTTTTGTCGTGGCCATTTCCGGCTACGATACCCTGATGGGGCTGTCGAACACAAAGCGCGGAAAGGATTTATACGCAAAACACTGCACGAATTGCCACCGGAAGGACGGCTCCGGTATCAAATCTGTCTATCCTCCGCTGAAGAATGCCGATTATATTAAGAAAAACGATTCACAGGAATTACTACGCGGAATGCTCTTCGGCCGTAGCGGAAAACTTACCGTCAATGGTGTTTCGTACAATGGCGTTATGACGACCGAAATCGACGCGAGCCTCAGCGACGACGATATCGCCTCGATTCTTAATTATGTATATTTGGATTTGAACGGCATGAACAAAGCGGTAAACGCCAAAGACGTCAAATCAGCTCGCAAAGCCGGCAAATTGCCCAAGAAATAATTACTTCCCGAGCAGGGCCCGCATTTCTTGCTCGGCGTCCGGCAGGGCTTCGTAGGTACCCTTTTTGCCCAGCAGGACTTCTTCCATCGCAGTTTCAAATATTGATTCGATTTCCAACCACTGCGGATGCACAGGTGTGGTCCGCGAATACTTCAGCTGTTCGGCAAAGACGTCTAAGTATTTCTTACCTTTGAAATAATCATCGGCGAAGTACTTTTTGTCGGCTGGGAATCCTGCGTCGGAGAACTTCTTGCAGTATTCGATCGTGTTTGCGCCGTCGGTGATGTATTTAATTAGTTCGATAGCCAAATCTTTTTTGTCAGATTTTTCGTTAACGGCCAAATACTCGCCACCGGCGAACGAAAGTCCCGGCTTGCCCGAACCGTCTAATCCGGGCATGAGCGCCACTCCGAAATCAAGCCCGGCGCCTTCCTTCTCGAGTTTGGGAAGCATCCAGCTGCCCGAGATCCAGAATCCAATCTTGCCCTGAACAAATGCCACGTCCAGTTCGCGCTGGGTTTCCATCATTCCGGAGTGCGCCAGCTGAAGGTACATCTCGAATGCTCGGGCGTTTTCCGGCGAATTCACCACAGGGTACAGTCTCGTGTCGAGTATGTCTCCGCCATAGGTCCAGATGAAATGCAGGACTTTTTTGTAGAGGCGGTGCTTGTCTGCTCCGTTTGCTCCCCAACCATAGACGTCGCCCAGATCGGAAATCCTTTGCGAGTAATCGAGCAATTCAGACATTGTCTTTGGTGGGGCCACCCCGAGTCCGGCGCGTTTCATCAGCGCTTTGTTGTAGAACAGCACCCGCGTATCGACAAACCACGGCAGGCAGTATGTTTTCCCTTTCCACTGAGTGGGGGGCAGGGCAAAATCGACGAATTTCGACAGACCGACGCTGTCGTTGTTCAGCGCCGCCAGTACGCCGCTCGAAGAGAATTGCGCAACCCAATCGGAACCGAGCTCGAGCACGTCCGGTGCTGTGTTTGAATTGAAAGCGACGGCGAGCTTTGTTTTCCCGTCGTTCCACGTCAGTTCGGTTAGCTCCACTTTGCAGTTGTATTTTTTTTCGAATTCGTCCGCCAGTGCGCGTATTGCCTTGGAATGCTCCGGTTCGCATTGGAAATGCCAGAATCGGAGAGTACGAGCTTCGGGAGCCTTGCGGCCAAAGAAAAACAGAACAGCTATAGCAATGAATCCAATTGCAATCAATCCGTATATTAGTTTTATTCGCTTCATTTCTTCAATTGTCAAAATTCAAAAAGTGCAAGATAATGAAAAAGCTCGTTCGTACGAGAATCATTATTGAAATGTTAATAAGAATTAAGGTGGATGGTTGTATGGCAAACATTTTGATTATGATGGGAATCAAATTCTGTGTCAATTAGTTACATATTTCAAAAATAATATATAGGTTTTAAATAGGTGTGGCACACCTCCGAGGTGTACCACATCTGGCTGAAAAGTCTGACGGGTTTGGAACCCGCCCTACACATTTTCTCAAGTAAAAAGTTGAAAGTAACAAGTTGCAAGTAGAAGCTCTTTTAATTCAATGAAATCATACTAATCACTGATCAGACAAATGCACGACAACCTTCCGAAGGTTTTAAACCTATGGCATGCATGAAAAGCACTGTGGCATTAACCTTCGGAAGGTTCTTGAATATGCCATTTATTGTATATAAAACACCCCGCCATTCGGGCACTTATTTTGGGCAGGGTGGAGAATGTAAGTGGCTGTAGTACAAGGATATAGAGTGGTACTTGTACCTTTCCACTTGCAACTATTTTCATCACATCAGCTAATCAAGGCGTCCTTGATCAATTCGGATTGCTCTTGCTGGTGGACCTTTAGCGAACCGGTTGCAGTGGCCGGGCTGGAGCGGCGTCCGGCGTATCGCAGCATGATTTCGGGCAGATTTTCGGCGAATTGCATGAAAACGAAACCCCATGCGCCCATGTTCTTCGGCTCTTCCTGCGCCCAAATGAATTCTTTCGCATTCGGACAGGACGATAGAATACACCTGATTGATTCCGTATCGAACGGATAGAGTTGCTCCAGCCTGATGATCGCCGTATTGGATTTGCCGGATTTCAGATACTCTTCCAATAGTTCGAAGTAAAGTTTGCCCGAACAGAAGACAATTCGCTCGGCCTCGTCGCGGTTTTGAGGGAAATCGAAATCGAGAACTGTTGCGAATTGTTTCTCAGTAAAATCAGAAATTTTCGACAAAGCAAGGTGATTGCGCAGCATTGATTTCGGTGTCATTAAAACTAATGGTTTCCGGTTATGCGTGGTGGCCTGGCGGCGAATGGCATGGAAGTATTGCGCGGGAGTGGTCAGGTTGCACACTCGCATATTGTCTTCGGCCGAGAGCTGAAGGAACCGTTCGAGCCGAGCGCTTGAGTGTTCCGGCCCCTGCCCGTCGTAGCTGTGTGGGAGCAACACGGCCAGGTTGGACGTTTGATTCCATTTCGATTCGCCACAGGAAAGGAACTGGTCGAAAATCGGCTGCGCCATATTAGCAAAATCGCCAAACTGCGCCTCCCAAAGCGTAAGCGTTTCGCGGGCCTGCACGCTGTAGCCATACTCGAAGCCGAGCACGCCAAGCTCGGAAAGTGGGCTGTCGAAGATTTGCAGAGTCGCTTGGCCCGCGCGAATGTGGTTCAGCGGAGTGTATTCTTCTTCGTTTTCGACGGACGTCAGCACTGAATGGCGTTGGCTGAAAGTGCCTCGCCGAGTGTCCTCTCCGGTGAACCTGATGTTTATTCCGGCCGTCAGCAAAGAACCGAATGCGAGCGCTTCCGCCGTAGCCCAATCGATGGCGCCCTCGCCCGAGAGCGAATCCTTCCGTTTCTTGATTAGCGAAGCCACTTTCGGATTCGTTGCGAAATCATTTCTTTCCGGCACCTCCGAGATCACTTTGCCCACTTCAAATAATAGCTCTTCGCCAAATGGAGCATTTGAATCAAACTGGGCGGACTCGATTGGTGCGTTTATCTCTTGGACGGCTCCGATTGAATCGCGTTCGTCGAACGCTCGGTTTAGCTCGTTTTTGGTTCGCTCAAGTATATCGTGGGCTTCTTCCTCGGTAATTTCTCCCTCGGCAATTAGTTCGTTGCGGTACTTTTCGACCACCGATTGCATCGAACGGATTTTTTTGTAGAGTAGCGGTTGAGTGTACGATGGTTCGTCGGCTTCGTTGTGGCCGTATTTGCGGTAGCAGAGCATGTCGATAACCACGTCCGACGAAAACTTCTCGCGGTAATCGAAGGCGAATCGCGCAGCGTCCACCACGGCTTCGGGGTCGTGGCCGTTGACGTGGATGATCGGGACCTGAATCATTTTCGCTACATCGGTCGAATAGACTGTCGAGCGGTATTTGTCCGCCGTGGTCGTGAATCCGATCTGATTATTGATAATAATATGTATTGTGCCGCCGGTATTGTACGCCGAGAGTTGCGACAGGTTCAACGTCTCCTGAACGATCCCCTGGCCGGCAAAGGCCGAATCTCCGTGGATTAGCACTGGAATCGCTGCACGAATTGAATTGCTTTCGTCGTTGCTGGCGCGGGCCATACCCTCGACGACCGGATTGACCAATTCCAAGTGGCTTGGGTTGTTTGCCAGAGTGATTTTGATTGAATTGCCACTCGGTGCATGAAAAACGCCTTTGGCGCCCAAATGATACTTAACGTCGCCGGAGCCGTGGTACGATACAGAATCAATTTTGCCGTCGAACTCCGAAAATACTTTCTCTTTCGGTTTGCCCACGCTGTTGACGAGCACGGAGAGCCGTCCCCGGTGCGGCATTCCGAGCATGAAGTCTTTGTGGCCGGAGTCCGAAGACTGCTCCATAAGCTCTTCGAGCAGCACGACGAGCGATTCGCCACCCTCGAGCGAGAAGCGTTTGTGGCCAACGAATTTCGTATGGAGGAAGTTTTCGAATTCTTCCACTTTCGTAAGTTTTTCGAGAATCCTAAGTTTCGATTCGCGAGGATATTTCTTCCTGTATTTTCCTAATTCCAGGTATTCCTTCACCCATGATTTGCGGGCGGCGTCTTGGATGTGCATGAACTCGAAGCCGGACGTGCCGCAATATGTGTCCCGGAGCAGTTCGATCACGTCGCGCAGTGGCATATTGTTCGATTTCCATGCGTCGTCCACATGGAACACGCGGTCGAGGTCCCAGATAGTGAAGCCATAATACGCCGGGTCGGTCTCCGGATAGTAATAAGATTCGAATCCCAGAGGATTGATAGTGGCAAGCAGATGCCCACGGACACGGAAGGCGTTTATCAATTGCATGACGTGCGCGCTCTTTTCGCTGGTGTCGTCGTCTTTCGTGATGGATCCGCTACCGGAGTCGCGTTCCCAGCGAATTGGTTCAAATGGGATTTTCAAAGTGGCAAAAATATGGTCGTAGAAACGGTCTTCGCCCAACAAAAGTTTGCTGACGTAGGCCAGAAACTCGGCAGATTCGGCGCCTTGGATGATGCGGTGGTCGTAGGTCGAGGACAGGGAAACCACCTTCGAGACGGCCATCCTTGTGAGCAATTCCGGGCGCACGGCTTGGAATTCCGCCGGGTAGTCGATCGAGCCGCTGGCGACGATAAGCCCCTGCCCGTTCATAAGGCGTGCCTGAGAAGACGTGGTGCCGATCATTCCCGGGTTCGTAAGCGTCATCGTGGTTTGTTGCAGGTCTTCCGGGGCGATTTTGTTCGTCCGGGCTTTGTTGATAATTTTGTCATATTCCTTGATGAAATCCGAAAAATTAAGTGTTTCGGCATTCTTGATATTCGGCACCATGAGCATACGCGAGCCGTCCGAACGGGTAACGTCCACGGCGAGGCCGATGTTTATCGATGGTTTCCTAACTCGGCATGGCTTTCCATCCACTTCGGCAAAGCAGGCGTTCATGTTCGGGAATTTGGTCAGGGCGCGCACCAAGGCCCAGGCCAGAATATGAGTGAAAGAAACCTTGTTGCGCTTCATTCGGGCAAGGTATTTGTTCACAATCCGCCGATTTTCGTCCAATGGCTTGACTGGTATCGAGCGGAACGAAGTGGCCGTCGGTATCGAAAGGCTTTGGCTCATGTTCTCGGCCACTCGGGCAAAGATGCTCGGCAAGTATTCCACCTCGTCGCCACGGGCGGGGGAGTATGGCTTTTCGGAAAATGAATGGACCACGGCCGGCTCGGGTTCGTGTACGATAGGCGATTGGTGGCTTGGAGTCGGTTGTGCGGCGCCGGGCAGTTCGTCCAACTCTGCCGGTGGGACGTAATTAGCGAAATATTTGCGCCATTCGGGGCTGACCGATTCCGGGTCGTTCAAAAATTTGAAATATAGTTCGTTTTCGAAGGCAGTGTTGGGATTTATCATTTGTTTACATAGCCAAAATAGTATTAAACAAAACACCATCAGAGACGGCGAGAGAGCCAAAATAGTCTTAACGAAATTATTAATTCGCCTTGCGAAATAAAACAAGTTTAGGATTTATTTCATAATATAAAGAAAAAGAAAAAATAGTCTTTGCCAAAAAAGATAAAAAAGTTAAATTTGAATTAAGTGCTGGCAATAGTTTCCGAATAGTTAGGCAGTACTCAAATAACAAAATATTTGATATAAGACAATAGCGATTTTGAATGATAGAATAGATACGCAGTGAAAGACAATTTTATACAATACCTATACAGTGGAATTCTTCGATTTGCTCCTTTGGGGAAATACTTCCGTTTCAGAACAAATCAAAAAGGTAACTTCCCAACTCTTGGATTCTTTACCGCAGAGAAAAAGACTGAATTAGAAAAGCAACTGGGCGTTTCGATTCATTCGCCCGAGTACTTCGAGCAGGCGCTAATGCACCGTTCGTATTTGCAGGTGATCGGTTCGGCCGGGCAATTCTCAAACGAGCGATTGGAATTTCTTGGGGATTCCGTGTTGGGTATGGTGGTCGCTGAGTATTTATTTTCGTTGCATACGGAAGTGCTCGAGGGCGAACTGACGAAAATGCGTTCGTGGTTAGTGAACAAAACGTCGCTGGCGATCTGCGCGCGGAAGCTGCAACTCGATTCTTTCCTCATGCTCAGCTACAGCGCTTCCCGCTCGCTCGAGCACGGCAGCGACTCGATCCTCTCCGATGCGCTCGAAGCAATCATCGGCGCTATCTATTTGGATTCGGGCCTGGAGACCGTCAAGAAGTTCATTATTCATTCTCTGCTTCCTATAATGATCAGCAAAAGCCTCATGGTGGACACGAACTACAAGAGCAATTTGCTCGAGACAGTCCAGGCTCTCGGGAAGAACGCACCGAAATATATCGTCCACGAAGAGTCCGGGCCGGACCACGACAAATCTTTCGTCGTCGGCGTGTACGTGAACGACGTGCTGCTGGCCACCGGCACGGGCAAAAGCAAGAAGCAAGCCGAGCAAACCGCTGCATACAATGCGCTGGAGCTTCCCGAAATTTCTGCACACATCAAGCATCCGAAAAACAATTGATTG